>JBIOYQ010000060.1:0-5111 GCA_044870295.1 Actinomycetota bacterium | reverse complement strand
TGGCGGCCCTGTGGGGCGAGAGCATCCTCAAAGCAGCCGGTCAGGTGGACGCGGGAGTCCTGATGTCGCGCCTCGTCGGCAGTGGCCAGTTGGGCCCTCTGAACAGTGGGGATGCCGGCGCCGGACTGGTGAAGGCGCCGACGGCGTAGGTTCTGTCAGGCGACCTGGCCGGTTCCGCGCGACGCGGCATCGCCCTGACGGTGGCCGGTTACTGGGGGCTGAGCATCGCGCTGGCAGCCGTGTTCGTGCTGGCAGCTCTCCCGCACTGGTTCCTGTCGCGAACGAGCTAGGCGATCCCCAGGTGCGCGACGTCCCCGTTGATGATGAACTCGGTCGCCGACGCAGGGGGCAGCGGGCGGGCGATCAGAAAGCCCTGGATCAGGTCGCAATCGAGATCCTGTAGAACGGCGAGCTGCGCGGGAGTCTCCACGCCTTCGGCCACCACCAACAGCCCGAGGGCCTGGGCCAGGCTCAGCATCACCTGGACGATGATGGCCGCGTCGTGCTCCCTGCCGAGGCCCTGCACGAAGAGCCGGTCGATCTTCAAGACATCGAGCGGGATCCGGCCGAGCTGGCTGAGTGACGTGGAACCGGCTCCGAAATCGTCCAGCGACAGGCTGACGCCCAGCCCCTTCAGGTCGCGGAGGACGCCGGTGGACCCCGGGACGTCGTTCATCACGGTGCTCTCGCTGATTTCCAGCACCAGCCGCTCAGGCCGGAGCCCGGTTCGATCCAGGATGTCGGCGACCTCACTGGTGAACCCGGGCCGCTTGAGCTGTCGCGCCGCCACGTTCACGGCCACCGTGGGAGGCTGCCGGATCTCCAACTGCTCCCACCGGGTGGCCTGGCGGCACGCCTCCTCCAGCACCCACCGCCCAATCGACTCGATGAGCTCCGTCTCCTCGGCCCGCCACAGGAATTGGGCGGGCGACAAGAGGCCCAGCTTGGGGTGGTGCCAGCGGATCAACGCCTCCAGGGAGTCCACCCGCTGGGTGAGTGCCGACACGATGGGCTGGTACAGCAATCGCAGCTGACCGCGATCGAGGGCCCGGCGCAGATCCTGCTCCATCTCCAGCCGCCGGGCGACCTGGTCGCCCAGGTCCGTGGCGTAGAACTCGTACCGGTTGCGCCCCAGGGCCTTCGCCCGGTACATGGCGATGTCGGCGTTCCGGATCAGCGTGCCCGGGTCGGTCCCGTCCGTCGGCCACAGGCAGATGCCGATGCTCGCGCTCACGTACAGTTCGTGGCCGCCCGCCAGCAGGGGGCGTTGCAGGCTCTCCAGGATCCTGGTCGCCGCCATCACCGCATCCGTCGGCGCCTCCATCTCAGGCAGGATCACGGTGAACTCGTCCCCGCTGATCCTGGCCACGGTGTCCTCGTTCCGAACGCACTCCTGGAGCCGAGTCGCCAGCTGCTGGAGGAGGAGGTCCCCCACCTCGTGGCCCAGGGTGTCGTTGACGTCCTTGAAGAAGTCCACGTCCAGGAAGAGCAGACCAACACGCTGGTGGTTGCGGCGCGCCTGGATGATCGACCGGCCCAGCCGGTCGGAGAAAAGCTTGCGATTGGGAAGCCCGGTCAGCGAGTCGTAGTGCGCGAGCTGCTCGAGCCGTTCCTCCGACAGCTTTCGCTCGGAGATGTCGCGCAGGACCATGAGCCTCCCGCTCTGCCGGCCGGTGTCGTCGGGGATGGGAGAGAGGGTGACCTCGCAGTGACGGATCGCTGAACCCGCGCGGACCCGAACCTCGGTCTGGACGGAGCCGTCGTCCTTGGATCGATCCAGGACCGCGGCGTACGCCGGCCCCACGTCCTGCAGTGTCCGCCCCACGGCCCTGGCGGCCGTCGCTCCCAGGATCTGTTGCGCCGCCGGGTTGAGATCGATGATCCGCTGGTACGCGTCCAGGACGACCACGCCGTCCTGCATGGTCTCCACGATCCGGCTCCGGGCGACGGGCAGGATGTCCAGCAGCCGTACCCGGAAGATCCCCCACACCAGCACCACGACCGCCAGGAAGAACGCGTACCCGGTCAGGTCGATCCGTCCGAAAGGCCCGATATTGAAGTTGTAGAGGATGTTGAAGGCGAAGGGTACGAGCAGAGCCACGATCAGGGTGCGAGCCTGGTTCCGGTAGGGGCGGGCGATCCTGGCGAGCGTTCGCACGAACAAGCCCGTGCTGAACACCAGGATCCCGTAGGAATAGAAGAGGTTGAGCCAGCCGACCAGACCAAACCTCACCACAGGGAACTGCTCAGTGATGGCAGGGAAGACATGCACCAGATGGCGAGTCCCAGGGATCGACAGGAGCAGGAGGACCACGGCCGGCTCGATGGAGAGCAGGGCGTACAGGCGGGGGGTCAGCCATCGGGTGCGGCCCGTGTACTGGAGGGTGAAGACCAGCCACGCAGCCGGCAACAGGCAGATCCCCAGGTACTTCAGGTCCCCCCACAGATGCTTGTCGGCCGCCGAGCTGCTGGACAGCTCCAGCGCGTAGGTGGCCATGTACACGACGCCGGCCGCGAGCATGACCATGAGTCCCTTGGCGCCGGCGTTCGTCCGGCGCTGCCACACGTAGGTGGTGAAGGCCCCCAGGACCGCGGCGCCGATGAGCATGGCGACGCTCTCAGATGGCACTCGATCACCCCCCGCGACGGTGATGAGCCAACAAGCATGAAGCGCAGCGTGTCGGTCTATCTATCGGTTGTGCGGGGGTCCCGCATTGAGGGGAGCGGGGCGAATGGCTAGCCGGCCGCTGTTCCCAGGAGCGACACCTCCAGGTCGCACTCGCCCGACCCGATCCCGCATCCCACCGCGACGGCATCCAGCGCCAGCGGCTGGCTCAGTGGCAGGGTGATGGAGGAGCCGGACAGGGTGAACCGCGGGACGCTGTGGTCCTGGTAATAGAAGGACAGGTCCACGATGTCGTCCGGCAGGCCGTTCACGACGATCAGCGAGACGTAGAGCGGGTCGAACTCCACGAAGTCGTTGTTGCCCTCGCCGATGGCGAATCCATCCCGAAACCCGTCGAACGACGCCGCGGCCGAGATCGGGAGCGGTGTATTGGTGACCGTCACGGGGGCACTCCTGACCGCCGTGGGCGCCGCCCCTACCGGAATCACGGCCGCCACGATCAGAACGACGACCGCGGCGCCAAACGCGACACCCAGCCACGTGAAGCGGCGGAACCTGCTCATGGACCCCTCCTTTCGTCGACGGACGCACCAGAATGACCTGTCCGCTTTGGCGGACACAAGCCCTTGATCCGAACGAGGTGGACGTGTTCAGTCTGGAAACCAGGATCGAGCGCGACCTCAGACTCGCTCGGTGACCTCGCCCGTTCGCGCCACAGCGACGCTGTGGGCTCGTTCCAGCCATGGCGTCGCCTCCAGGCGGGCAAAGAGCTCCCGCGCCTCCGCCAGGGGCAGCTCCGCATCGGCGCCTCGCCCCTGGGCAACGAGCCATTCGCCGTGCTCCAAGAGCGTCAGGCCGAGGTCGAAAGGGGTTCCAAGGTCTCGGAATCCTTGGGTGGCTGCGAGGAAGGCCGGCTCCACGCTCTCGACCTCGCTCCGCACGGCCGCCAACCGGGCGGCCAGTCGCGCCGCGTGGGCCCGCAGGTACGGGGTCACCTGGCCGGGCCGGGCGCGCTGGACGACGCCAAGGAGCTCTTCGGCCTTGGTGATGTCCCCAAGTTCGAGGGCCGCTTCGACGGCCTCGACGAGCACCCGCTTGATCACCGTATGGGTGAGCCCGAACAGTTCCATCTGGCCCAAGCACTCGGTGGCGGCTGTTAGGGCGTCGGCGGCGTTCCCTTCGGCCCGGAGCAGCCGGGTGGTGGCGAGGCCGTAGCTGGCCCGCGTTTCGGGATTCTCCGTGCCCTGCACGGGGAGCGACTGCAGGTATTCGCGGGCCTGATCCAGACGTCCTCGGTGGAGGAAGACCGGCATGAGATCCGTGAGGGGGGCAGCCGTCCATTCCAGCGAGGAGATCTCGGGTACCCGCATCACCTCGTCGGCGTGGGCCTGCGCCTCGTCCCACCGGCCGATGGCCACGAGGTCGAGGATGCCTCCGGAAAGCCAGCCCAGCTCACGGATGCGGTCGCCGGTCCTTCGGGCCAGGGCAAGACCCTGGCCTTCCAGCTCGATGGCCTCGGCGAATCGGTCCTGCGCCTCCAGCACCACGGCCAGGTTGTTGTAGGCCCGGGCGGCGGCGGCGGTGAAGCTATGCTCCAGCGCCACCTGGAGGGCATGCCGCAGAAGCGTGCCCGCTTCGTTGAGACGACCGCGGCCGTTCAACCCGATCGCCCGGCTGCTCAGAGCTTGTGAGTACACCTCGGGAAGCTCCAGATGCTCGGCCAGCTCCAGCGCTTCCTCCAACGCCTCGACGGCCTCTTCCGACCGTCCCGAGATGGCCAGGAACCGGCCGAGCTGGGCGGCCACGAACGCGAGGTCTGGGTCTGCCTCGTCGCCCGACAGGACCGTGTGGGCTCGGCGCATCCGATCGATCGCCTGCTCGAGGTGACCCTGGATGAACTCCACGTCGGCGAGCCGGGCCTGCACTCTGGCGGCTTGATGAGTCTGGCCGGTCTGCTCGAACAGATGGGTCGCTTCCTCGAAAGCGGCTCCCGCGTCGTCTGACCGACCCAACGTCAGGGCCATCTGGCCCGTCCGCTCGGTCAACTCGGCCCGCTCGAGCGAGGAATCGGTGAGTTCCGCGGCTGCGCGGAAGTAGCTGAGGGCCTCCTCAGCCGCGGCGAGCGAGGCGGCGCGCTCGCCGGCCCGGGCCAGGATCCGTCGAGCGCGGTCTTTCACGGCGCCCGCATCATCGGCCTCGGGAGCGAGGCGGTAGGCCTCCAGATAGTGGGAGGCCAGTACCTCGACGATCTCCTCCTCCTCCTCGCCCCAAGCTTCTTCGAGGAAGCTGGCGGCACGAAGGTGCTTGGCCTTGCGGTCCCGCTTCGCGAGCGTCTCGTAGGCCACCGTGCGCACCAGGTCCTGCAGGAATCCGTACTGCCCGCGCTCGGGTGACCGAGGGTCGGTCTGCACCGACAGGACCTCCTTGGCCACCAGCGAGGCTAGGAGCGGCTCGAGCTCGCGCTCTGGAAGGCCGGACACGGCGG
>JBIOYQ010000059.1:0-10591 GCA_044870295.1 Actinomycetota bacterium | reverse complement strand
TCCGGCGGCGGTTGGGGGCCCGGGTCGGGCGGGGGCTGGGGGGTCGGCTCGGGAGGCGGTTGGGGGCCCGGCTCAGGGATGGGGGGGATGGGAGGAGGGAGCGGAGAGGGTGGCTGCGGCGTCTCGTCCATGGTCGGGCCTTCCTTTCCGAGCGACGTGTGAGCGGACGAGGATGCGGTGGCGCGCCGAGCTTAGGTCACGCCGGGGGTAGGAACCAGCACCCGAGGGACCGTCAGCCGCGGAGGGCCTGCTCCATCAGTTCGGCCACCTCGGTCGGATTGCGACCGACCCGCACCCCCACCGACTCGAACGCCTCAGCCTTCGCCTGGGCGGTCCCGCTCGAACCCGTGATGATGGCGCCCGCGTGGCCCATGCGCTTGCCCGGTGGCGCGGCGAAGCCGGCCACGTACGCCACCACCGGCTTCGTGACGTGTTCCCCGATGTAGGCCGCGGCCCGCTCCTCGTCGCTGCCCCCGATCTCACCGATCACGACCACGGCCTCCGTCTCCGGATCGGCCTCGAACCGCTCCAGCGCGTCCACGAACCCGACCCCGTGGACCGGATCGCCGCCCATGCCGACGCAGGTCGACTGCCCAAGGCCGCGCTGGGTCAGCTCGTGGACGATCTGATAGGTGAGGGTCCCGGAGCGCGACACCAGCCCGATGGTCCCCGGGGTGCAGATCTCGCCCGGGATGATGCCGACGTTCGCCTTGCCCGGCGAGATGAGGCCGGGGCAGTTCGGGCCCACCAGGACCATCCCGTCGCCGCGGACGTAGTTCACCACCCTGGCCATGTCCTGGACGGGGACACCCTCGGTCACGCATACCACCAGGGGCAGCTCGGACGCCTCCAGGATGGCCTCGGCGGCGAAGCGGGCCGGCACGAACACCAGGGCCGTGTTCGCCTCCGTCGCCTCGACGGCTTCGGCGACCGTCTCGAACACCGGGATCCCTTCCACCGACGTGCCCCCCTTGCCGGGCGTGACGCCCGCCACCACCTGGGTGCCGTACGCCCGGTTCCGGAGCGAGTGGAACTGGCCTTCCTTGCCCGTCAGGCCCTGCACCACCAGCCGGGTGTCCTGGTCGATGAGGATGGCCATCGCCGTCTCAGCCCCTCGTGCCGTCGGCGTGGGCCAGGTCCACGGCCTTCTCCGCCGCTTCGAGCATGGTGGCCGCCGGCACGATCTTGGGATTGGCGGCCTCCTGCAAGATCCGGCGTCCTTCCTCAGCGTTCGTGCCGTCCAGCCTGACCACGATGGGAACCCTGGCGTCGACCCGCTGCAGCGCCTCGAGGATCCCCTGGGCCACCAGCTCGCCCCGGGTGATCCCTCCGAAGATGTTCACCAGGACCGAGCGGACCGACGGATCCGACAGCACCACCTCGAGCGACGTGGCCATGAGGTCGGCGCTGGCCCCTCCGCCGACGTCCAGGAAGTTGGCCGGCCGGCCGCCCGCCTGGGTGACCACGTCGAGCGTCGACATGACCAGGCCCGCGCCGTTGCCGATGATCCCGACCTCGCCGTCCAGCTTCACGTACTGCAAGCCTTGCTCGTTGGCGCGGGCCTGCGTGGGATCGACGGGGAACTCCGACCGGAGCGCGGCCAGCTCGGGCTGCCGGAACAGTGCGTTGTCATCGATGGTGACCTTCGCGTCCAACGCGACGACCGAGCCGTCGGTCAGCAGGCAGAGTGGGTTGACCTCGACGAGCGTGGCGTCGGCGTCGACCACCACCTCGTACATCTGCTTGAGGACCTCGGCCGTTCCCTTTCGGGCCGCCTCCGGGAGATGGCCCGCCAGGTACCGCAGCTGGTAGTCCCGTGCACCGACGACCGGATCGAGCTGGCGGCGCCGGATCGCCGCCGGCCGTTCGCGGGCGATCTCCTCGATGTCGATCCCGCCCTCGGAGGAGACCATGCCGAGGTACCGTCCGGTACCGCGATCCAGCGTGATGGCGGCGTAGAACTGCTCGGCGATGTCGACCAGCCGCTCCACCAGCACGCGCGTCACCGGGGTCCCGCCGAACCCCTCCGACAGGATGCGGCCGGCGGCCTCCTCGGCTTCCTGCGCCGAGTGCACCAGGGCGATACCGCCGCCCTTCCCCCGTCCCCCCATCTGGACCTGGGCCTTCACGGCCACGTTGCCACCAAGGGACTCCGCGATCCGGCGCGCTTCCTCACCCGTGGTGGCGACGGCGCCTTCGACCAATGGGATCGAGTGACGGGCGAACAGCTCCTTGCCCTGGTGCTCGTACAGGTCCAACGGTCAGCTGGCCTTCTTCGCCAGGCGGGCCCGCAGCCAGTCGACGATGGCCGTGGTCGGGGCGCCGGGGGTGAAGATCTCCTCGATCCCCTTCTCCTTGAGCTTCGGGATGTCGTCCTTGGGGATGATCCCGCCGCCGAACACGACCACGTCGTCGGCGCCTTGATCGCGCAACAACTGGACCACGCGCGGGAACAGCGTCATGTGCGCCCCGGAGTGGCAGGAGAGGCCGACGGCGTCGGCGTCCTCCTGGATGGCCGTCTCGGCGATCTGCTCCGGGGTCTGGTGCAGGCCGGTGTAGATGACCTCGTAGCCAGCGTCCCGCAGCGCACGGGCCACGATCTTGGCGCCACGATCGTGGCCGTCGAGACCGGGCTTGGCGATGACGATCCGAAAGGTCTGGGCCATGCAGCCGTCAATATACTCGGCACCGAGCGATGGCCTTTCCACGCATCCGCTTCCGTCCTCCTGGGGTCAAGCCCTGGACGAAGATCGGCCGATTCGGGCCGGTCCGGAGCCGGTTGGGCCTGGCGTGGGTGATCGCGCCGCTGGTGGTCGGGGTGGCGCTGTTGATCGTGGGACTGGTGCTGCTGAAGACGTGATCCCCAGGATCAGAAGTGGATCTCGCGCACCAGGTCCTGGGTCAGCTCGGACTGGAAGGTGGCGACGTTCCCATCCACCTTCCATCCGGACGCCGACGTGATGGCCGTTCCGGAGGGGAAGCTGACCTTCACGCTCAACTCGACCGGGTTCACGAACGGCTGGTGCTGGATGGTCAGGCGATACAGCTTGCCATCGGGGCTGGAGATGACCGCGTTGGGGACCGTGTACACGAACCTGGCCACCTTCGATTCTCCCGGCAGGACGCGCAGGGTCCGCAGCAGCATCAGGGCGGCGCCCTCGACGTGGTCAGGCGGGCCATTCCTGGGATCGGTCGATTCGATCTGGGCGCCCTTCGGAACCAGGAGCCCGATCATGGCCTCGTTCAGCCCCTTGTTCGGTCCGATGATGAACCGGGTCTCACCGGGCGGCGCGTCGTTCTCCAGCGTGACCTGGCAGTCCACGTGGGCGGTGCCACTCGCGTCGACGTCCACGGTGTAGTCGACGGAGATGTGCGAGTAGTAGTCGACTTTGTTCGACCTGATCTTGTTGTCCGTGACGTACAGGTAGTCGCCCTCCCCCATTCTCACCGCGCCGTCCCATCCAAGCTTCGAGAGTTCACCTTGCAGCTCGGGATCGGTCGACCACAGCTGGATGTGCTTCTCCTTGATGCCGGTGGCCATCTGCTTCAAGGTCCGCACGAAGGGCGTGGGGTTCTTCAGGATCTCCCACGCCTGCCCGATCAGCTGGGCGGGGAACGCCTGCTGCTGGGCGAAGGGCAGCCGGTACTGATCGTTCTCCACCACTTTGACCACGTTCTCGGCGGTGATGGCATGGTCGTAGGAGGGAACATGGATCTCCCGCTTGCCCAGCAGGTACGACACGGCGATCGGATCGATGGCGATGGCCCCGTCGATCTTCTTCCCCGTGGCCTTTCGAAGCACTGCCGCCCACGCCTCCGACACCAGCGGGAAGTCCGGCGAGTAGTTGATGTTCGCCAGCCGCGGGTAGGCCAGCGTGACGTGGTCCAGATACCACGCGATCGACGAAGGGAGATCCACGCCCGAGAACCCGTACTGCTGGTCGAAGTCGTAGACGGAGCCGCCGCCGGTCAGCTGGAGCTTCCCGTCGTCGATCTTCACGAACGCATACGCCAGCACGGCCCCTCCCGTGGCCCGCTGGTCGGCGTTGTTCTGCATGGCCAGGAAGTAGGTCTTCGGCGAATCCGCGCCCAGGAACGACGGGAGGAGCCTGGCGCCGGTCAGCGCGTCCTGGATCAGGGTGAGCGCCTTCGCCGACTGGACCGTGGCGTCGGCCTTGACCGTGTCGAGCTTGTGGACGAACGGTATGGCCGGGATGGCACGGATGGCCTCGTCGGCGGCGTGGAGGTGCGCGGCGACGGCCTCGAGCCTGGGCGTGAGGCTCTCCAGCAGGGCCACGTCCACCTTGCCGTCGTGGAAGATCGGGGTTTCGCTGGCGGGAGCGAACCGCGTCTGACCGGTGGCCACGTCACCCAGCGCGTCGCGGACGATGTCCCGCATCCCGGTGGCGGCCTCCGTCTCCTCGTGCGCGGCCTCCAGCCCGCGGTCGACGGCCACGATGGGCCGGTTGAGGAAGGGGATGACCCGGGCCACCTTCATGCTGAGCCGGTCGGTGGCGAGGTGCTGGGCAGCCTCGACCTCCTGGGTCATGGTGGCGAACCGGTCATCGGGGGGCAGCTCACCCAGGGAGAGCTGCTGGCGGATCTCGCTCAGCTGTGACGGAACACCGCGAACGTTCTTGTAGATCCGGTACGACTGGTAGTACGCGTCCGCCAGGGCGATGAGTCCGCCCAGCATCACGATGAACAGCGCCAGCAGGACCAGCTTGACGATGCGACGACGGCCGCCGCGGCCCCGGAACCCGCGCCCGGTGCCGAGCCTGGATCGCCGGTTCAGGTCGAACGGACCGGCCGATGCGCGGCTGCGCGATCGGCGGATGATGCGACGGTGGTGCTTGGTTCGCCGGATGCGTCCGGGACGCAGTGCCTGGCCGGAGCCCCGGACCTTCTCCCACGCGGAAGGGTCCTCGGGCCGCCACTCGTCGCGGACCTCGACCGCGCCGCCCCACGCTTCGGGCGTGTCCGGGTTCCAGTCGGCGTCCTCGGGCGTGTCGGCGTGCTCCGAGTCGGTCGCTACGGGACCGTCGGGTGGATCAGGAGGATCGTTGGGGGGCGGAGTGCCCGCGGCCGACACCATCGCAGTCTATCAACGGATATCGGCCATCCCAGGGACCGCTTCAGCGCTTGGCCAGCGGAGCATAGGCCAGCAGGATCCGCTTCTCACCGACGTCCTCGAAGGCCACCGTCGCCTCCGCTCGATCGCCGGCTCCCGACACGGAGATCACCACTCCCTCGCCCCACTTGTCGTGCACGACGGTGTCGCCGGCCGAGACGTTCACGGGCTGGCGTTCGGAGCGTTCGGAGCGTCCGCCGTTCGCCGATCCGGTCCGCTCCTGGCCATCCAGGGACTGGACCAGGTCCGAGGGGATCTCCGAGAGGAACCTCGAGGCCGGGTTGTAGCTCGATCCTCCGAACAACGAGCGGCTCCACGCGTGGGTCAGGTACAGGCGGCGCCGGGCTCGGGTGATCCCCACGTACGCCAGCCGGCGCTCCTCCTCCATCTGCGCCGGGTCGCCCATGGAACGGTAGTGCGGAAAGACGCCGTCTTCCATACCGACCATGAACACGACGTCGAACTCGAGCCCTTTCGCGTTGTGCAGGGTCATCAAGGTCACCGCGGGGTCGGTCTCGTCGTACTCGTCCTGCTCGGTCACCAGCGCGATCTGCTCCAGGAAGTCCGCCAGCGCGCCCTCGGGCTGGCGAGCCTCGAACTCGCGGGCCACGCCCACCAGCTCCTTCAGGTTCTCCACGCGCCCCTGAGCCTCGATGGTCCTCTCGGCTTCCAGCTCGGTGAGATAGCCGGACTCGGTGAAGGCGGCTTCGACCATGTCGGCCGGTCCCGCCCCGTCGGTGGCCAGCCCCATCAGCGTGTCGACCACCTGCACGAACGCGGCGACGGCGCCCTTGGCCCGCTGACCCAGAACCGGAATCTCGCCGGCCCGCCTGGCCGCCTCCATAAACGCGATGTCCTCGGTGGCGGCGAAGCCCTCGACGGCGGCGACGGTCGCCTCTCCGATGCCGCGCTTCGGCGTGTTGATGATGCGACGGATGCTGATGAGGTCGCCGGGGTTCACGACCGCCCGGAGGTACGCGAACACGTCCTTGATCTCCTTGCGCTGGTAGAAGCGAACACCGCCGACGATCTTGTACGGCAGGCCGCCCCGCATGAACACGTCCTCCAGGACCCGGGACTGGGCGTTGGTCCGGTAGAAGAGCGCGATGTCCCCGTAGCGGAACCCCTCCTCCTGGACCAGGCGGTCGACCTCGCCGGCCACGAACCACGCCTCGTCGTGCTCGTTCTCCGCCCGGTACCGGACGGCCAGCTCTCCATGCTCGGCTTCGGTCCACAGGGACTTGGGCTTGCGCTGGACGTTGTGCTCGATCAGGGCGTTCGCGAGCTGCAGGATGTTCTGCGTGGAGCGGTAGTTCTGCTCCATGACGAACACCGCGGCGTCCGGGTAGTCGTGCTCGAAGTCCAGGAGGTTCTTGATGGTGGCCCCTCGCCAGCTGTACACGCCCTGGTCGGCGTCGCCCACCACGCAGATGTTTCGGTGCTTCTGGGCCAGCTGGTTCACCAGGTGGTACTGGGCGCGATTGGTGTCCTGGTACTCGTCGATCAGGATGTACCGGAAGCGCTCCTGATAGTGCTCGAGCACCCCGGAGTGCTCACGGAAGAGCCGGACCGTCTCCATGATGATGTCGTCGAAGTCGAGGGCGCCGGCCGCACGGAGTCGGCGCTGGTAGGCGGCGTAGACGGCGGCCACGGTCCGCTCGTAGAACGTGGAGGCCTCCCGGGCGAACTCCTCCGGCCCCACCAGGTTGTCCTTGGCCCTCCCGATCACCGAGGCCACGGCCCGCGGCGGGTAGCGCTTCGGATCGATCTCCAGCTGTTTCAAGCTCATGGCGATGGCGCGTTCGGTGTCGCCTTCGTCATAGATGGAGAAGTGACTGGGGACGCCGAGGTGAGTGTGCTCGCGGCGGAGGATCCGGGCGCAGGCCGAGTGGAACGTCAGGATCCACATGCCCTTGGCGATGCGGGTGCCGAGCAACCCCTCCACGCGGTCGGCCATCTCCTGGGCCGCCTTGTTCGTGAACGTGATGGCCAGGATCTCGTACGGACTGACGCCCCGCTCCTTGATCAGGTACGCCATGCGGTGGGTGAGCGCACGGGTCTTTCCGGAGCCCGCTCCGGCCACGATCAACACCGGGCCCTCGGTGTGGAGGACGGCCTCCTGCTGGATGGGGTTCAGCCCGACGAGCAGGGGGGATTCGGAGAGATCGGATGCCACGGTTGTGATTCTACGGTCCTGTTCTGACGGCCCGGCCCGAAATGGGTCCCGGAGGGCCCGGAGGAACTGTGACCGGTTCAGGGAAATCTCCCGTTCCCTTTGGACTGCGGAACCCTAGGCTGCCTCGGTGGCCCGAGTCGTGGTGGCCCTGCTGTCGCTGGCTATGGTCGTTTCCGCGCCCGGAGCGGCCCGCGCCGCCAGAACCGCATGCGATGGCAGGTGGTCCGTGTTCCCCGATCCGTCCCCGAACGGGACCCAGCTCTACGACGTGGCGGCCGTCTCCGCGAACGACGTCTGGGCCGTCGGGTATCGGTGGAGGGGTGACGCGTATGGCCCGATCGCCGAGCACTGGGACGGGACGACGTGGAGCTTCATGGATCTTCCTCGCCTCGAGGATGACGCCTACCTGTTCGGAGTGGCGGCTGTCGCCGCCGACGACGTCTGGGCCGTCGGGTCCTCGGCGCTGCCCTTGGCCCACACGCTGATCGAGCACTGGGACGGGTCGCGATGGTCCATCGTCCCCAGCCCCAGCCCGAGTCCGTTCCGCAATCAGCTGTTCGACGCGGTCGCCATCTCCTCGGACGACGTCTGGGCTGTAGGCGACGGGGCCCACGAAGGAGGGGACGTCTCGCTGATCCTGCACTGGGATGGCCATGGGTGGACCTCGGTCAGGCCCCCGAACCTCGGGAAGGGCATCGACCACCTCGAGTCGGTCGACGGCGTCGCCGCCAACGACGTGTGGGCGGTCGGGCAGTGGACGACCGGTGAAGACGGCGTGGTTCAGTCCCTCACGTTGCACTGGGACGGCTCCTCCTGGACCCAGGTCGAGGCGGTCCCCCATCAGCCCAACCCGAACTACCTGACCGCCGTGTCGGCCATTGCGGCCGACACGGTGCTCGCTGTCGGGGGGAGCAACTGGGGCACGGCGACCCTCGCCATCCGCTGGGACGGCGAACGGTGGATCCGGGATGCCACCGATCGGCTTCGGCACACTTCCCACTTCTTGAAGGACGTCTCGGCGGACCCCGCTGGCGATGCCTGGATGGTCGGCTACTACCTGGATGACTGGCAACGGACCGAGGTCCAGCAATGGAATGGGACGGCCTGGTACCAGGTCCGGAGCCCGAACAGCGGCGCGATCAGCTGGTTGGAGGGGGTGATCACCGTCTCATTGGACGAGGCGTGGGCCGTGGGTGTGGATACGGACGGCGCCCTGATCGAGCATTACTGCACGGGCGGAACCGCCTGAAATGGCCATGCGTCCTAGTTCGGATGACGGGGATCGAATCACCATGCCTGCTGGTACCCTAGGGCGCTCCCACCCCCCGCATCCCCAGAGGAAAGGAACCACACCGATGAATCGGATTCGAGCCATCTCGGCTACCCTCGCCACCTTGCTCGCCACGGCGATGCTCCTGGCGCTGCCAACGTCATCCAGCGCCATCGCCTCGGGGGCCAATGGCCGGATCCTGTTCGTGAGCGATCGGGACGGCCACAAGCAGATCTATGCGGTCAGAGGAGACGGCACGGGCGTGGTCCAGTTGACCACCGGCGCCTACAACGACTACGACCCCTCGGTCTCGGCCGACGGGACGAAGGTGGCCTTCGCCACCGACCGCGACGGTAAGGTCGAGCTCTACACCATGAACATCGACGGCTCCAGCCAGACCCGGATCACCAACAACATCTACACGGAGTCGCACCCCTCGTGGTCACCGCTGGGGACCCAGCTGGTGTGGGCGTCGCTGAACGGCACCGACAGCGACATCTGGAAGGCCAACTCGAACGGCAACGGCGCCGTCGACCTCACCCCGGACGCCACCGCCTTCGACGCCAACCCGAGCTGGTCGCCCGGGGGCATCAACGTCGCCTTCGACCGCACCCTCGCCGGTCAGACCGACGTCTACACCATGAAGAACGACGGCACGGTCATCACCAAGCTCACCACGAACGGCACGTCCAGCAACCCGAACTACGCCCCCGACAACAAGAACCTCACCTACGAGAGCGCGGTCGCCGGTCCCACCCCGGGTCCGGTCCTGTTCGCCTCGATGGGCAAGAAGCCGATCGGGGTGGCGGTCACCTCCACGCGGGTCCTGGTCACGCAGTTCAACTCGGACAAGGTCCAGCAGATCGACAGCAGCGGGGCCCTGACCAATTGGGCGACCCTCCCCCTGAACGGCACGAACGTCGAGCGGTACATCGCCATCTCGCCCGGGGTCAACGCCAACTTCCCGAAGGACTACGTGTACGTCACGGTCGGTCCGAACATCTACCAGATCACGCCCGACGGGCTCACCGTGACGCTGTGCCAAAACATCCCCTCGCTGCCCGCCGGCGAGACCGGGATCACCTTCGACACGGTGGGGACGTTCGACTTCCAGATGATCCTCACCGACCGTCGCGGGCCGGTGTGGGGTCTCGACCAGTGCGCCCAGCCCGCGGCCACCTCACTCGGGGACATCGGCGCGCAGGCCGAGGGACCGCTGGTGGCGCCCCTGTCCTTCGGCGTCTTCAGCGGGCAGATCCTGGTGGGCAACGAGTTCCAGGACAAGGTGTTCGCTCTGTCGAACACCGGCGTCGTGAGCACGGCGGCCACCACCGAGAGCCCCGAGAGCCTGATCACCATCCCGCAGACGGCCTGCAACATGGGCTCCTCCGGCGGCGCGTACTTCATCGCGATGAAGGACCAGCAGCAGATCTGGAAGATGGACGCCAGCAACTTCGCCGGCATGGGCGACGACATCATGGCCCCAGCCGAGCTGACCACCGAATTGAACAAGCTGCACTGGGACGGCGGGGCGGTCCAGGTGAGCCAGGTCTGGCCGGCGTTCTCCACTCCGGACCTCGAGGGGTCTGCCTTCGCGCCGTGCGCGTCCGCTTCCCCGGCGCAGCCGGCCACGGGGACCACCCACGAGATCTGGAAGATCAACGTAACCAGCCTGGCGAAGACCCAGCTGACCACGAACACCGACGACGACATCAACCCGGCGTACTCACCGGACGGAAACACCATCGTGTTCCAGTCCGACCGGACCAACCCAGGCTTGGGCATCTACGACCTGTACACCATGAGCTCGGTGGACGGCAGCAACCAGACCGACATCTCGAACAACGCCGCCAACGACGGAACCCCGGACTGGGAGGCGGTCACCGGCGTGGTGACGGTGGGCGACAACTTCTTCTCGCCGACCACGATCAAGCCCAAGCTCGGCGTGGGGCTGCTGTGGGACGTCACCGGCACCAACGACCACACCATCACCGACAACTCGCCGAACCTGAAC
>JBIOYQ010000058.1:0-10207 GCA_044870295.1 Actinomycetota bacterium | reverse complement strand
TCTGGACGCTGCTGGGGCGGGGGTTGGAGGTCGGCGCGGGGTCGGACTCACCCGTCACCCCGCTCGACCCCATGTACGGCCTGTGGTCGCTCGAGAACCACCACGACGCCGGCCAGCGCATGAGCCGCGAGGAGGCCGTTCGGCTGTTCACGATAGGGAGCGCCCGGCTGGCGCACCTGGAGGACAAGAAGGGGTCGCTCCGACCCGGCATGCAGGCCGACTTCGCCGCCTACGACGCCGACCCGCTCACGGCCCCCGAGATCCGCGACCTCCGTCCGGTGCTCACCGTGTCCCGGGGCCGCGAGGTCTTCGTCCGCTAGGCCTTCACCTCGAGCCGGCTTCCACCCGGCAGCGGCCGGACCTCCACCCGAACCGGGAGCCGTTCCGCCAGCTCGGAGACATGGGTGATGACCCCTACCATGCGGTCGTGGCCCCCGAGCTGTGTGAGTGCCTCGGCGGCCACCTCGAGGACGTCGGCGTCCAGGTTTCCGAAGCCCTCGTCGATGAAGAGGCTCTGCAGTCTGGCACGGTGGGTGACGGCCAGCGACTGGATCTGCTCGGACAGCGCCAGGGCCAGGGCGAGGGACGCCAGGAAGGTCTCGCCGCCGGAGAGCGTCCGAACCGACCGGCGTTCGTCGCCGTTCTGGCGATCCTCGACGAAGAACTCGTCTCCTTCGAAGGCCAGCCGGTACCGTCCCTGGGAGAGGAACAGCAGGCGCTCAGACCCCGCCACCGCCAGCAGCTCCAGGGCCTCGCTCTGGAGGAACGTGATCAGTCGGTCGGCCCGGAGCTCTGCGGCCAGTGCCTGGAACACGGCCGCATCGGCGGCGAGCGTCCGCGTCTCGCCTTCGAGCTGGGCGCGCTCCTTCAGCTGGGCGGCCAGCCGGGTGGCCTCGGTCCTGGCCTCGGCGGCGTCGGCGATCAGGTCCTTGGCCGCGGTGTGCGCTGCGTCCAGGAGGTCGTCGAGGTCGTTCAGGATGGCCTTGGGCACGCCGTCCGGCAGGAGGGCCCTGGCCCGGTCGAGGATGGCGGCCACGCCGGCACGGGACTCGCGCTGGGCCGCTCCGAGCCGCTCGACCAGGTCCGTCAGGCCGCTCGCGAGGCCCTCGGCCGCCTCGGCGGCCGGACCCGGATCCGACGGCAAGGCCCCCACCAGCCCCGGGGGAACCTCGATCGTTGCCACGCACTGTCGGGCCCGCTTGATCAGTCCGGTCACGGGGAGACCCCGCAGCGTGCCGGCGAGCGCCATCCCCGTAGCCCGAAGCTCCTTGGCCGCGTCGCGCATCGCCGTCGCGTCGGATCGCGCCCGTCCCGCCGCGGCTTCTGCTTCCTCGGCGAGCTGCCGGCGGGCGCGGAGCTCGCGCATGCGCCCATCCACCTCGTACACCGGATGCTCGGGCAGCGTGCCCCCGAAGGCCGCCCCCAGGTGCTCGCCGGCAACCGATCGTTCGGCGGCCAACGCCTCCAGTTCCCGATCCGTCCGCTCCACGGTTGCGCGGGCCGCCTGGACCTCGTGGTCGGCGACGGCCGCGTCGCGCTCGGCCTTGCTCCACCGAGCGCCGGCCCGGCTGGCGGCCTCACGGGCTCGATCGAGGGCCTTCCGGACCCTGGTCAGCTCGCGGCCGTCCACCTTGTGCACCTCTTCCAGGGGTCGCTCGCAGACGGGGCAGGGATCGCCGACCTTCTTGCCGCGGGTCAGCGCACCGACCATGTCGGCCCGATGGCCACGCTCGTGCTCCGCCTCGGCGGCGGCCACGTCCCGTTCTGCCTGCTCGAGGGCGGCCGCGGCGTCGGCAGACTCGGCGGCGGTCCGTTCGCGGGAAGCTTCGGCGGCGACGATCGATTCGCGAGCCTCCGATACCGATCGTTCGGCGCCCGCCACCCTCCCCTCCAAGGAGGCGAACTGGTCGACGGCCGCCCGGAGCGCGACCAGGGACTCGAGCGTTCCCCACTCGGCCTCCGAACGCGTCACGACCACGGCTGCCTCGCGAGCCGTGGCTTCCGCCTCGGCGGCCAGGCGCTCTCCTGCGGCGACGCCGGCCGCCGCTTCCTCCATGCTGGACAACGACGTCCGAAGATCGGCGGCCGCGGCGCGGGCCGCTTCCGCCAGCTCGATCGCCTCACCGTTCAGCTCGTCGAGGGTCTCGATTCGGCGCTCCAGGCTCTCCGAGTCGCGCGCCATCCCCTCGAGAGTTCGCTCGATCTCGGCCATCGCCTCGCTCCGCGCCTTCGCCTGCTTGGCTCGCGATCGCGCGTCCTTCACGGCTGCCTCGTCCACGCCGGCGAACTGGCGGGCCAGCACCTCCTCCTTGGCCTGGGCGGCCGCCCGGCTCTCGCGGGCGATCTCGCCGGCGCGGGCCGCCATGCGCTGGAACAACCCAAGGTCCATGAGCTCCGTCAGGATGCGGCGTCGGTCCCTCGGATCGCCCGCCAGGAACTCGGCGAACTCTCCCTGGGGCAGGACGATGGACCGCGTGAACCCCACGTAGTCGAGCCCGACCAACCGCTCGATCATGGCGTTGGCGTCGTTGATCCGGTCCGCTCCGTCTCCGGCCGAGATCCAGGCGCCTTCGGCCTGGCGTTCCATCCGGATGGAGCTGGCGCCCTTCGCCGGCGTCTCGCGTGTCACGCGATACCGCTGACCGTCCACCTCGAACTCGAGCATCACGGCCAGCCGAGGCTGTCCCTGGGCGATGAGCTGGCTGACGGCCTTGCCGACGCGAGGCGCCTTGCCGTACAGCGCGTACGTCATGGCGTCCAGGAGCGAGGACTTGCCCGACCCGGTCGGCCCGGTGATGGCAAAGAGGTCCAGGTTCTCCAGGTCCAGCACCTGCGACTCCCGGTAGGCGGTGAAGTTCTTGAGCTCGAGCCGAAGGGGCCGCATGGCTCAGGCCGCTCCCTCCGACGCCTCCGCGTACACGCGATCGAACGCGTCCACCAGGGCCTGTTCGGGGTCGGCGCCGTGGGCGTGACGGTAGTAATGGAGGAACTGCTCCCTGGGGGCGAGCGACGACATGCCCGCGTCGGGTCGTTCGTGCTCGACCCGCTCGTAGACGGGCTCGACCCAGATCGCGTCGGGACACACCTCTCGCACCCGATCCGCCAGGCCGGGCACGGGGCCATCCGTGCGGACGTGGACGCGAAGGTACGCGCCGGCCAGGGCCTCGGCCTTCGCCAGGACCTCGTCCAGCGATCCCTCCACGTCGACCAGCCGGCGGCCGGCCGTGATGAGAACCTCCTCGATCGCGGGTGGCTTGCCCGGGACCGCGTCCACGACCACCACCGACTTGTGCTGCTCGACTTCGCCGAAGTCGAGCTGGATGAGGGAACCGGCGAACCGCGCCGGGCATGGCGAGGCCGGGACGGACTGAGGCCGGTGGACGTGGCCGAGCGCGGCGTAGGTGGCGGTCGCGGGGAGCCGGGCCGGCGCCACGGCGTACGTCATCCCGATGGTCAGCTCCTGTTCGCCGCCGCCCGGCCGCGCGCCATGGATCATCAGGTGGCCCATGAGGACGTTCACGCGATCGGTGCGAAAGCCCGCGGCCATGCCCGCGATGACCCGCCCCATGCCGGCGTCGTAGTCCACGTACGCCGAGGCCCGGTCATCGAACAGGGATGCCGCGTCGCCGAACCGGCGCTCGGGGACGAACGGCAGGCACGCCACCAGGGCCGCCTCCGACCCGTCGCGAGAGGTCACCTCGACCAGCCCTCCCTCGCTCGGTCGCAGGACCCGCGGCACGGCCAGGATCCCCAGGGGCGTGAAGAGCTTTGCCAGCGCCTCCAGCCGCTGCCACGAGTCGTGGTTGCCGGGCACGATCACGACCTTCGCCCCGGTGTCCCGAAGCCGCGCCAGGGCGTCGAACACCAGGAAATCGGCCTCCGGGGAGACGGTCCGATGCTCGTACACGTCGCCCGCCACCAGCACCATGTCCACCTCGCCGTCCGCCGCGATCTGGACCACCTGATCCAGGGCTGCGGCCGTCTCGTCGTCGCGCGACCGCCCGCGGAGCCGCTTCCCGACGTGCCAGTCGGCGGTGTGCAGGAATCTCATGGCGACAGGCTACCCGCCAGAGTGACAAGAATCACACGCATGTAACTCACCCGATGGTCCCATACCTTGCCCACCTGGACGCCCACGAGTCAAGGCCGTGGGAGCCGGAGCTATGCTCCCGCCGTGGAGATCGCCCAACACCTCGACGCCTTCCGGAGGGAAGGAGAGCGCTTGGCCGCCGTCGCGGAGGCGAGCGACCTGGACATGGCCATCCCCACCACGCCGGAGTGGTGCCTACGCGACCTGCTGCGCCACATGGGAGACGTCCACCGGTGGGCGAGGACCTTCGTAGGGGACGGGCGCATGCTGCCCGTCGGTCGCGACGAGCTGCCTTCCATCGCCGGTCCCTTGCCCGACGACGGGGATCTGCTGGAGTGGTTCCACGACGGACACGCGGTCCTGCTGGACGCGTTGCAGGCCGCCCGGCCTGACCTGCAGTGCTGGACCTTCTTGCCGGCCCCGTCGCCGCTGGCGTTCTGGGCTCGGAGGCAGGCCCACGAGATCGGCGTGCATCGCGCGGACGCCGAGAGCCCCGGCGGGCCGGAGGCCATCACGTCGTTCGACCCGGAGCTCGCCGTGGACGGCATCGACGAGCTGCTCCTGGGGTTCTTCGGTAGCGATGGCGCCCCGGACCAGGATGAGCGGCCGCCCACGTTGCGGGTGGATGCCACCGACACGGGAACGGCATGGTTCGTCACTCTCGGCACACGGTCGGAACGGATCGTCGGAGATGGCGACCAGCCGGAAGCCGATTGTCGGGTGCGCGGAGACGCCTCGGACCTCTTCCTGCTCCTCTGGAACCGCGTGACCGAGGACGGGCTGGACGTGACGGGAGACCGCTCCGTCATAGATGCGTGGCGGGAGAACGCCAAGATCACCTGGGGCCGCCCCCGGTAGGTCCGCCGGGTTGCTCCTCAGGGCAAGGCCTGGTCCAGCGCCTCCAGCAGCTGGTCCGCGGGCTCGCGCTCGAACACCAGGGGCGGCCTGAGCTTCAAGACGTTCTCGTCCGGGCCGGTGACCCCGATGAGGACTCCCCGTTCGCGCAGCCCGTCGACGGTGACCCGGGCTGCCTGGGGCGCGGGCTCCCTGGAATTCCGGTCGGTGACCAGCTCGACCCCGAGCATCAGGCCCCGGCCTCGGACGTCCCCGATCACCTGACGCCGCGCCGCGAGCTCCTGCAGGCCTCTCATCAGATAGGCGCCCAGGTCGGCGGCGTGCGCCACCAGACCTTGCTGGTCGATGACGTCGAGCACCGCCAGGGCCGCCGCGCACGCCACGGGATTCCCACCGAACGTGCTGAAGAACCCGGTGGCCCTGGCGAACCCGTCGACCAGGTCCGACCGCGTGATCACGGCGGCCACCGGGAAGCCGTTCCCCATGGGCTTGCCGGTGGTGACGAAGTCCGGGTCCATGCCAGAGGCCCGGAAGCTCCAGAGATCGTCCCCGGAGCGGCCGTGCCCGGCCTGCACCTCGTCGGCGACCACCAGCCCGCCCGCGTCGTGTGCTGCCCTGGCGGCCTCCAGAAGGTAGGCCCCGGGCGGGCAGAGAACGCCGTCGCTCGTGAACAGCGAGTCCATGAAGAGCGCCGCGAGCGGTGTCCCTCCCTCCTCCAATCGGGCGGCGGCCGAAGCCACCTCGGCGGCCGACGCCTCCGTCCAGCCGGACCGTTCGCGCCGGTGGGGGCCGCGGTATCCGTCCGGCGCCGGCACCCGGGCCACGTATTCCGGTGCGTTCCCGGGCGGCCACTCCTCGGGGGACAGGTCCGTCGTGGCCTCCGTGATGCCGTGATAGGCGAAGGACGACACGATGGCGCCCCGGCGCCCGGTGGCCCAGCGTGCGATCCGCCACGCGACGTCGTTGGCCTCGCTCCCGGAGTTGACGAACAACACGCGGTCGAATCCCGCCCCGGGCGGCATGGAAGCCAGCAGCCGCTCGGCCAGCTCGACCTCGGCCTCGTGCTGATATCGGGTGTTCGTGTTCAGCAGCCGGCTCTGCGCGGCCACGGCTTCGACCACGCGCGGGTGCCCATGACCCACCACCGGCACGTTGTTGTACACGTCTAGGTAGCGCCGGCCGTCGGGATCGAACATCCAGACGCCCTCGCCGCGAACGAGATGAACCGGCCGCGCGTAGGACAGCGGCGCCGTCCCCAGCGAGCGCTGCCGCCGGACCACTAGGTCATCGGTCAGAGCCGGCCGGTAGGGGAGTGCGTGGCGCCGGCAGGCGTCCCGGAACCGGCGGGCCACCGAGTCCCATCCTTCCCTATCGAAGAGCTGGAGCAGACGGGACGCACCGACGCCGAACGTCGACACGTACGCCGAGTTCTCGGGATAGAGGTCCAGCCTCCACGCCGAGATCACGATGGCGACGGCGGACCGAGTCGCCACCAGCGCTCCCAGCACCTCGGCCTCGCCATCCTCGAGCGGCGTCACGGACTGGTAGCCGTCGATCATGGCGCCGGCCACCTCCAGGGCGTCCGGCCGGCCGTCCAGGACGTCGGACAGCGTCACGGCCAGGTCGCACACCAGCGACGTGTGCGTCATGTCGCCGAAGTCCGTGATCCCCGTGATCCGGCCGAGGTCGTCCACCAGCACGTTGTCCAGGCTCATGTCGTTGTGCACGACCTGGGCCCTGAGTCCCGGCAGAACCGGGGCGACGGTGGCCTCGAAGCGATCGAAGACCCCTTCGACCAGCGCCCGCTGGGCTGGATCCGCCACGTGCGCCAGCATCGGACGAAGGATCGGCGCTCGCCGAACGTCCCACAGGATGGGGTAGTTCGCCGCCGGGTGGAAGAACCCCCGCAGCGCCCGTCCCAGCCTGGCCACGGTGACGCCCCAGGCTCGAAGGGCCTGTTCGTCCAGCTCCTCCGTCTCCGGGTTGTGGCCGTCCAGGAACGTGAACAGCCGGACCAGAGAGATACGCCCGTCGTCTCCCGGCACCGCCGCCCAGTGGTCGCCGCCGGCGGTGGGCACCAGCCGCATGACGGGCAGGTCGTGGTCCCGCCGCTCGACGTGCAGGATCGCCTCCGTCTGGAACTCGACGACGGACACGTCGTCGGCCGGGTTCTGGACCTTCAGGAGGAAGGATCGGCCATCATCGCCGTCCAGTCGGAAGTTCAGGTCACGCTCGCTGGCCAGGGGCGACAGCGAGCCGGGCCGTCCGAACACCCTGTCCGCGATCCGCGCCACCTCGGCCGGGTCGAACACCGGGGGAGGGGACTGCAACGGATCGAGGGTCCTGGTGGCCACGCCCACGGCCAGCCTAGCGTCCGCGGATGCCGCGCGACGCTCCTCAGGGCTGGTCGAAGCGGTCGAATGGATCAGCCCCACCTGAGGCTGACTCTCCGGCCTCCTCGGCCCGAGTGGCCCACGAGGGGAACGGGAACCGCACCTGGATCGGGATGGGGATATGGGGCTGCTGGAGGATCATCGATCCCGGCTTCAGGATGGAGGCCCGGGCTCGAGTCACGGCCGGCAGGAACCCGTACTCGCTGCGCTGGGCCTCGGCCGTGTCGAGCCGCCCGACCACCCGGAACGCCGCGTTGGCGATGATCCGTCGCTCCACCTCCGACGCCGTCTGCTCCGCCCCGATCAGGATCATGCCGAGCGATCGGCCTCGCTCGGCCACGTCCAGCAGGACCTCCTTGATGGGACTCCACCCTTCGCGCGGCGCGTAGCGGTTCAGCTCGTCCAGGACCAGGAACGTCAGCGGCAGGCGCGCTCCGCGGCGCTCCTTCTCCTCGAACAGCCGCTTGATCACCACGCCGGTGACGAACCGCTTGGCCCGGTCGTGCAGGCCGTGGATGTCGATGACGCTCACCTGCGAGGACTCCCAATCGATGCGGTGCCGCCCCGGACGCTCGGCGTCGCGGCCCCAGATCAGGTGGCGCACCCGGACCCGACCGGCGTCCAGCCGGCGCTGGAACGCGGCCACGGTGCCCTCGGCCAGACGGCCTCGCCACGGCGAGCGCTCGTCGTCCAGGTTCTCCTGGATGATCTCGCACAGCCGGTCGAAGTCCTTCACGGGATAGCCGCCGTACAGCACGGTGGCTTCGTGGTCGGGGTCGTCCTGGCACTCCCGGTCAAGATGCATCTCCACCCGGGCCACCAGGTCGGCGATCTGGGAACGCTCGTCCTCCGCCTCGGCGAACAGGAAGCGCAGGTAGCGCTCGCGCACGAACTCGCGCACCGTCCAGTAGTAGGCGCGGACCCCCTCCTTGCGGCCGGCCGTCGCCGGTACCGCCTGGCCGCCCGATCGCTCGGCCACAGGAGCCCACAAGCCGACCGATTCGAAGGGGCCGGCGGGCAGGCCGAGGCGCTCGTACTCGGCGCGGGCCGACTGGGGGAGCCGGGAGTTCGGCTGATCCAGCCACATCAGGTCCTCACCCTTGACGTTGAACACCAGCGCCTTGGTGTTCGCGCCGTAGGCGCCGAGGACCGGGGAATGGAACAGGGCGTACAGCAGGAACATGGCGTAGGTGGTCTTGGTGGCCACGCCCGAGACCCCGCTGATGTTCACGTGGGCTCCGCGCGAGCCGTCCAGGAAGTCGAGATCCAGGAAGACGGGTTCGCCATCCCTCGACGTTCCGGCCGCTAACCGCCGCTCCATCTGATCGAAGAAGAGGGCCTCGTCTCGGTCCTTGCCCCGAGCCCGGAAGGCCGCCAGGCCCGGCATGGGTGGCACGAAGACCTCGGGCTCGAACCGCGTGGCCACCACCTGGGCGGCCACCGCGGTGTCGACCGGGAGCACCCCGCGATCCACCAGGAACACGTCCGTGTCGAAGCTGGCGCCCTCGTGTCGGGCCCGGACCTCCTGGACGATGCCGGCGATGCGGAGCGGCCCACGGCCCGGCACCTCGGTGTCCACGATCACGGCGTCGTCGAGCTGCAGATATGCCCCGGGAGCGACGGCCACCCAGAACGTGAGCGGCGTGGCGTCCTCGGTACCGAGCACCATGCCGACGGGCTCGCTGACCTCCTCGACGTCCGTGCTCATCCCGCTCGCACCTCCTCGGCGGTCTCGATCCCTGTGTCAGCCAGCCATGCCAGCAGGGCTCGCCGGATCATGGCTCGATCGCCCATCCGATGTCGCAGCCACGTCTCCAGGCCGGCAACGGGAGCCAGGTTCTGCGGGGTCCGCGGGTCGGTGGGCCGGCCCGCGTAGGTGGGCAGCAGGGTGGTCACCCGGTCGGCCAGGGCAACGGCCCCGTCGAGGCGAACCCCCGCCCGCACCTCGCACCGCACGATGCCCGCGTGGTCGTGCCACGGCGGGCCCATGTCCACCAGCCTGGTGTACCACGAGTACCCACGAAGCTCCGCGTCCTGATCCATGAGCCCGAACAACGGTGTGCGCTCACCTGGCCGCAGGCGACCGAGGAGCGCCTCGTGGTGCGGCTCGAGGTAGCGCCGGACGAACCGTTTCACCACACCGACCATGGGGGCGCGGCCGGGCTCGCTGCCGAGCCGGAGCGGACCGTCCACCAGGACCGGGTCGGCACCGCGCAGCAGCAGGCGCGACGCCAGCGCCTCCTCCTCCGCCCGCATCAGCTCCTGCAGCCGAACCAGCGGGCGATTGGGATCCGAGCCGGGATCGGTGGCGGGCTCGAACGTGAGCGCCGCCTTCCCGACCGACAGCTCGGCCCGGTCGGGCATGACACCGCAACACAAGACGACCGACCGGCAGATCCGGTGGTCGTCGAACCGTGCGACGCCGTCACACGCCACGGATCCCACGGCGAAGGACCCGAACAATCCAGGCACCCGGAGGCCCTGTTCGTCCGCGACCACGCGGAGCTCCACCCGCCGGACCCCGTCGACGAACCACACCGGGACGGTGGCGCCGGGAGGAGGTGACACCGCCTGCGACCACTCCGTGGTCTCGACGAAGGGATCGGAGGCGGGGAGCGGTGTCTCGTCGGCCACGGCCTCGTACCCCATGCCGTAGTCCGCGCTCCACGGATCGGCCCGAAGCACCACCATCGCGCCGATAGGATACGGCCAGGGTGTGACACGCCCGGACAGGTCCATCTCGGCCGTGAAGTCTCGACTGCCGATGGAGGGTTCGCGGCCCTCGATCAGGCCTCCGCGACGGCCGAACCTGAACGGCCGGTTGACAGTTCGCCTCGGCCGGTTCTACAGTGAGCCCGCCTGCCACCTT
>JBIOYQ010000057.1:0-18873 GCA_044870295.1 Actinomycetota bacterium | reverse complement strand
TACGTGGGGCGGTGACTGGCCGCAGCTCTCCGACCCCGGCGACGCCACGGCCCTCGCCTACGGCGTGTACGGCGTGCCGGAGACGTTCGTGATCGCGCCGGATGGTCGGGTGGCGGCCAAACGGGTGGGCGCGGTGAGCTACACGTGGCTCACGTCGCAGATCGACGCGTTGCTTGCGGGAGTGGTCGGATGAGCTCGGCGGCGCGGGCCTCGCGGACACGACCGATCGTCCTGGCCGCGATCCTGGTGGGGGCGGCCGTGGCCCTGACGGTGGTGGCGGTTCGCGGCGCGCCGCCGCCGCAGAGCCTTCAGGATCGGGTGCGATCGGTGGCGTCGACGCTCCGCTGTCCGGTCTGCCAGAACCTCTCGGTCGCGGATTCCCCATCGAAGCTGGCCACGCAGATGCGCACGACCATCGCCCAGGAGTTGCAGGCCGGGCGCTCGCCGGAGGAGATCCGCTCGGAGTTCGCCACCGCGTACGGCGAGTGGATCCTGCTGGCGCCGCCGAAGCGAGGCCTCGACGCCGCCATCTGGCTGGCGCCGTTGCTGGTGCTGGTCGTCGGCGCGGCCGCCGCGGTGGTGGCGGTGCGCCGGTGGACCGCCGGGGCCATGCGGGCCGCGCCGGGACAGGTGGCCTCTGGCGCCGTGGCGGAGCCGGCCCTCTCCGATGCGGACCGGCGCCTGTTGGAACGAGCGCTGGCGGGCACGCCGGAGGAGCCGGAATGACCTGGCTCGTGGCGGCCGTGTCGGCCGTCCTGGCCGCCGTCGCCGTCGCCGGGGTCCTTCGTCCCTTCCGTCGCCCGGAATCGCGGGCGCTGGAGGCCACGACGGATCCGTTGGAGGACGAACGGTCGGGGCTCATCCGCTCGCTTCGCGAGCTCGACGACGAGCATGCCACCGGCCAGCTGTCGGAGGAGACCTACCTGGCGCTGCGACACGAGACGGAGGTTCGCGCCGTCGCCGTCCTCCGTTCGCTGGAAGCTCGGGACGGGTTGGGAGCCATCGGCACCGAGCTTCGAAGCCTGCGGTCTCGCCATCCCGCCGGAGCCATCGGCAACGGAGACGGGGCGGCCACGGCGGTCACCACGCCGCGGGGCAGAAGGAACACGGTGGCGCTCGTCATCGGCGTGATCGTGGTGGGTGTGGTGGCGGCGGTGCTGGCCCGTTCGGTGCAGTCGCGAACCTCGGGCGAGCAGATCACCGGTACCACGCAGGGTGGGTTGGGCTTCTTCCAGCAGCGTGTGGCCGATCATCCGAATGACGTCGCCGCCAGGCTCGACCTGGCCCAGCGGTACCTGGAGACCGGGGACCCTCGGTCCGCCATCCAGCAGTACGTGGCGGTGCTCGAACTCGATCCCAGGAACGCCGAGGCCCATGCCCAACTGGGGTTCCTGGTGTACGAAGCGGGCCGGCCCGCGGATGGCCTGGCCGCCGTGCAGAAGGCTCTCGAGGTGGACCCGACGTATCCGGAGGCGCTCTACTACGAAGGCGTGATCCTGTTGAAGGGGCTGAACCGGCCGGCCGAGGCGGCCACGGCCTTCCGCGCCTACCTCCAGGCCGCGCCGTTCGGCGCCCATCGTGACGAGGTGGAGAGGTTGCTCACGGAGGCCGAAGGATCCGGGTGAGGCATTGAAGCTTCCTGCAGTTGATCCTCGATTGGTCCGGGCTCAGTGGGAGTTGGGGCGGATCAAGCCCGAGGATATGAGCGACGTGGCCACACATCTCCTCGGTGCGGGATACGACGGCCCGCATCTGCGAGCTCTCGCCGGGCGGCACTCCTTGCTGCGTGAAGCCGATGCGGAACTCGTCGACGCCGCGCTTGAAGAGATCGGCGCGGGACCCGTCGACAACGTATCGGCCGCATGGACGGTGGTCCGGTCCATCGCGCGAAGCATTCTTCGCGATGAGGTGGCGCCTCATGAAGGCGCACAAGACATAGGATCGATCGCCCGGATGAGCCCCGAATTGCAGTCCCTGAGTGTGTTCGCCGGGTTGGCCAGTGAGTGGGAAGACGACCTGGTTCACAGACGTGACTACGAAGAGGACATCCGCGACGAGGCCAAGGATCTCGTCGAACCAGGGTAGGAAGGCCGCAGGGCCGGTCTCGTTCTCAGTCCTTGTCCGTCAGGCCTGCGTGGTATGGCTTGGCGTGAGAGCGATCTCGAACGCCTCGGTGAACGATGTTCCTGCCGGTACGTGGCGCCAGCTTCCCCCGTCACGCAGATGCGCGCCGGCCGCGCCGAACACGCGCCACTCGGTGCCGTCCCCGGCCACCGCCGTCCCCTCATCGACGGCGATGAGCCGCCACTTCCGGGGGACCGAGGCGCCGATCATCCGCTGGAGGCCCGGCAGGTAGCGGTTGAGGGCGTCCCAATGCGGTGCGAGCTGTGTGCGCGGGAGCAGCCGGAGCCCGGGCTTCCAGATCTCCTTGGAACTGAAATCGCCAACCGCGCTGTCCACGGCCTGCTCACCCAGGCACGAGATCCCCGCGCTGCATCCTGTGTAGGCCATGCCTCGGCCCAGCGCCACCAGCAGCTCGTTCCAGAAGGGCGTCCCCATCAGGACCCCGGAGAGGTACGCGGGGTTGCCACCGGAGAAGTACGCCATGGAAGCCGATGTCAGTCGCCTGCCGACCTCGGGGCGCTCCGCGTCGGCCCGCGTCTTCAACGGGACGACCTCAGCAGGGACGCCCAGTCGCTCGTAGTGGCGGAGTCCCAGGTCGGCCCACCGATCGAACACGGCGTCGCCCTCGGGCGCGCTGGCCGCGGGCAGGATCAGGACCGTCCCGTCGCCGGTGGCCCGGCCGAGCATCCACCGATCGACCGGTTCGGTCCACGGTTCGAACTCGCCCGAACCGAGGAGCGCGATGGAGAGTGGCGAGGAGGGCTCGTCGCTCATCGCCCGTGAGGCCGTTCCTGCTCCTTGGCAAGCCGGAAGAACTCCGTCCTCTGGCCCGATCGGAAGATGTCCTCACCGAAGGCGTTCATCATCCCCTCGACTTGGCTGACGTGGGCGCCGATCGCTCGGAGCTTCAGCTCGAGGAGGTCCGGCGGAAGGTCGAAATGGATGGCCAGCTCGTCGAGGGGCGTGACCGACGGGGTCCCCTCTTCCATGAACACGTTGAACTGGTTGAAGCGAGGAACGAACTCCTCGGCCCACTCCGGTGTCACGGTGGCGTGATACAGGCGTGCGCCGTGCGGAGCCGCCCGCCGGAACGCCTCCATCGTCCAGGCGCTGACCGCCTTGTGGTCGGCATGGCCGGTCATGCCGTCCGGCCCGAACGTGACCACGGACCTGGGGTGGACGTTGGCCATGATGGCCTGAACCCTCTCGACGCCTTCCTCGAAGGGCACGCGATCGCAGGTCCCGTCGTGGTAGTCGAGCCAGTGGTGCTCGGTCACGCCGAGGAGGGCGAGGGACTCCATCAACTCCGCCTCCCGGATCGCCCCCATCCGGTCCGGCGGCCATCGCTCCTCGTCGAAGGAGCCTTCCTCGCCGCGCGTCGCCGTGACGCACACCACGCGGTCGCCGCGCTGCACGGCGTGCGCCATCAGCCCGGCCGAGAGGTAGGTCTCGTCATCGGGATGAGCCCACACCCCGAGCAGCGTTCCCAGCGCGTCGACGTCGTCCACCAGGCCCTCCGGTGGCGGAATGGTAGCAACCGATCCGTCAAGCCACCGGGAGTCGAGCCCAGCCTTGCGGCGTCACAGCCTGGCGAATGCGCCACTCGGGTCGAGGTTCGGGGAAGTCCGTGCGGAAGTGACCGCCCCGGCTCTCCTCTCGGCGCAGGGCCGCCATGGCCAGCAGCCACGCAACCAGGGTCCCGGCCAGGTCGGTGGGGTGCGGGCTCGCGCCCGGTGGGGGAGGCGCCACCAGAGCGGCGGAGACGGTCCGAAGTCCCACCGGGTTGCGGACCACGCCGAGATGCAGGTCCGCGACGGAGCGCACCTCGTCGATCGGCAGTCCGACGTAGGGGGCCTCGCCGCCGAGCGGTTCGTCTGCGACGACCGTTGGCGGTACGCCATCGTCGTCCGCCAAGGCTGCTCGCCGGCCAAACACCAGCGTCTCCAGGAGCGAGTTCGAGGCCAGGCGGTTCGCGCCGTGCACTCCCGTGCACGCGCTCTCGCCCGCGGCGAAGAGCCCGGGGATGGTGCTCCGTCCCCAGGTATCGGTGAGGATCCCTCCGGTGAAGTAATGGGCCGCGGGCGCGACTGGGATGGGGTCGTGGGCGACGTCGAGCGCGACCTCGTCGCAGTTGCGTGCCGCCGTCGGGAAGCGTGACCGGACGTTCGGGATCCCGGTGGCGTCCAGGAGGACCGGCCGGCCGGTCTCGACCTTCACCGTGAAGATGGCTCGAGCCACCACGTCGCGCGGTGCCAGTTCGGCGCGCTCGGAAAAGCGTGGCATGAACCGATTGCCCTCCCAGTCGCGGAGGACGGCGCCCTCCCCTCGCAGGGCTTCGGTCAGCAGGTGGGCCGGCCGGTTCGGGATGTCGAGTGCCGTGGGATGGAACTGGACGAACTCCAGATCCACCAGGGCCGCGCCGACCTCCCACGCCAGCGCCATGCCTTCGCCCACCGCGCGCTCCGGCCCGGTCCGTCGGCCGAAGATGGCCGTGGCGCCACCCGAAGCGAGCACGACCCGGTCCGCCTCCAGCTCGAGGCCGCTGTCGGTCCGCACGCCGGCGACGACGCCGCGATCGGTGAGCAGGGAGGTGGCCCGCCCGTCCTTCCACCCGATCCTCCGGACGCCGGTCACCATCCCGATGAGTGACTGGAGGATGGCCCAGCCGGTGGCATCACCCCCGGCGTGCAGGACACGCCGGGCGGAGTGGCCTCCCTCCAACGTCGGCTCCCCGCCTTCGTCGAAGACCATCCCGCGGCGCCGCAGCTCGGCGACATTGGACGGCCCCTCGGTGGTCAGGACGCGAACCGCCTCGAGATCGCACAGACCGGCTCCGGCCGCGATGGTGTCGGCCGCATGCGCCTGGGGGTCGTCGCCGTCGGCGACCGCGGCGGCGATCCCTCCCTGGGCCAGTGCCGTCGAGCTCCCCTTCGTGGGATCGGGGGCCACGATGGTGACCGGGCCGCGTTCGGCGGCATGGAGGGCCGTCCACAGGCCGGCCGCGCCGGCCCCCACCACGATGGTCCTCACGCAGGCTCTGGCTACGCCCGGGCGCCGGCGGGGACGGGCTCCGCCGATCCGTTCGGTATGGCCACCCCGGCGGTTGGCCCGATGGCGATCATGCGCTCCACCGCGCGGGCCGCTCGGACCCTGATGTTCTCCGGCACGGTCACCTCGAAGACGCCTTCGCGAAGCGACCGAAGCAGCTTGGTCGGCGTGATGCGCTTCATGTACTGACAGACCGCGTACTCGTTCACCGGCTCGAAGACCTTGTCCGGATTGCCCTTGCGGAGCTGATGCAGGATGCCGGTCTCGGTGGCCACCAGGAAGTGCTGCGCCGCGGACGTCTTCGACTCACGAACCATCCCACCCGTCGACAGGACCTTCGTTCGGTCGGCGGGCAGCTCGCCCTCGCCCAGGAGATAGATCGCCGCGGTCGAGCATCCGCACTCGGGGTGGATCATGAGCTCGGCGTCGGGGTTCGCTTCGGCCTTCTCGCGCATCTCCTGCGCGCCGATGCCGGCGTGGACGTGGCACTCGCCCAGCCAGAGATGCATCTTGCGGCCGGTCTGCCGTTCGATGTGGGCGCCGAGGAACATGTCCGGGAGGAACAGGATCTCCCGGTCCTCCGGGATGGAGCGGACCACGTCGACCGCGTTCGACGAGGTGCAGCAGATGTCCGACTCGGCCTTCACGTCGGCCGAGGTGTTCACGTAGGAGACCACGGCCGCGCCGGGATACTGGTCCTTCCACCGGCGCACGTCCTCGGCGGTGACGGAGGCGGCCAGCGAGCATCCTGCGTCCAGGTCGGGGATCAGGACGGTCTTGTGGGGAGAGAGGATCTTCGCGGTCTCGGCCATGAAGTGCACGCCGCAGAACACGATGGTCTCCGCGTCGGTCTGGGCCGCCTGCCGGGAGAGCTGGAGGGAGTCACCGACGAAGTCGGCGACGTCCTGGATCCACGGGACCTGGTAGTTGTGGGCCAGGATCACGGCTCGTCGTTCGACGGCCAGGCGCCGGACCTCGCCGGCCCACTCGTCATACGTGGACATCGTCACCTCGATGGAGGCTCGTCGAGTCGCGGAGTGGGCCCCTGCCCACGGAGATGACCCGCGTGCTCGCTGCTGCATCCATCGTATCCGATCGCCGGGAAACCGTTGGGGTCGCGCGTCAAGCCGGACCGGTGACTTCGAGCGACAGGTCCAGCGCGGGGGCCGAATGGGTCAGGCGCCCGACCGAGACCACGCGCGCGCCTGCCGCGACCAGCCGTGGGAGCGACTCGATGGTGACCCCACCGGAGACCTCCAGCCGCTGCGGGTCACCCACGCGGGACACGGCCTCGCGCACCAGTTCGGGCGTCGGATTGTCGAGCAGGATGCGGTCGGCGCCCGCGGAGAGCGCCTCGTCGAGCTGCTCGAGCGTCTCCACCTCGACCTCGACCGGCACGCCGCCCTGCTTCGCTCGCTGCACCGCCTCGGCCACACCACCGGCGACGCGCAGATGGTTGTCCTTGATCAGGACGGCGTCGGAGAGCGACGCTCGATGCAGCGTCCCACCCCCGGCCGCCACGGCCGCTCGCTCCAGGGCGCGCAGGCCCGGTGTGGTCTTCCGCGTGTTCAGGACCTGCACTCCGGGTCCGGCGGCGTCGACGAACCGCCGAGTGAGCGAGGCCACGCCGGACAGGTGCGCCAGGAAGTTGATGGCGACTCGCTCCGCTCGCAGCACCGATCGGGCGCGTCCGGTGATGGTGGCGATCACGTCACCGGCGTGCACCATGTCGCCGTCCGCCCGTGACCAGTCCACGTCCATCGGCGGGGCGCCGTCCTGTTCGGCGACGACCTCGAAGACGGTCTGCGCCACCTCCACGCCGGCCAGGACCCCGTCGGCCTTCGCCCGCAGCTCGGCCCGGCACCGTGTGGTCTCCGGAACCGTCAGCTCAGCGGTGAGGTCGCCGTCCGGCGCGTCCTCCTCCAGCGCTCGCGTGACCAGGTCGCGAAGATCGCCCTCCACCAGCATCAGATCCGGTAGATGCGCTCGACGTATTCCATGAGCATGCGCGTGGCGTTGAACCGAGGGCCGATGGTCTTCAGGGAGGCCTTCACTCGCCGGATCCACCCCTCCGGGACGCCGGCGTCGTTGCGTTCGTAGAACAGGGGGACCACCTCGTTCTCGATCACGTCGTACAGCAGCTTGCTGTCGAGCTCGTCCTGAGCCGGCGGATCGAGCGATGCATCGCTCTCGATGGCCCAGCCGTTGGCGCCGTCGTGGGCCTCGGACCACCACCCGTCCACCACCGACAGGTTCAGCCCCCCGTTGAGCGCGGCCTTCATCCCGCTGGTGCCGCTCGCTTCCAGCGGCGGGCGCGGAAGGTTCAACCACACGTCGCACCCCGAGACCAGCCGCGCCGCCATCCCCATGCCGTAGTCCTCCAGGAACACGGCGCGCTGGCTGGCGTCTCCGGACAGCCGTTCGAAGAAGACCCTCTGCAGGACGAGCTTGGCTTCCTGGTCGGCCGGGTGCGCCTTGCCCGCCATGACGACCTGCACCGGATGGGCCCCACGGAAGAGTTGACGGGCCCGGTCGGCATCGTGGACCAGCAGGTCGAGGCGCTTGTAGGCTGCGACACGCCGGGCGAACCCCATGGTCAGCACCTCCGGGTCGAACGCGGTCGATCCCGCCTCGGCGTACTCCACCGGTTCGCCGCGGTGGAGACGATCCCGCACGCTCCTGGCGTCGACGTACTCGACGAGGTCCTCTCGCAGCTGGGCCCGGGTCGACCACAGCTCCCCGTCCGGGATGTCGTCGACGGCCGCCCACGTCGCGGGATCCGCCGCACGTGACTGCCAGCCGTCGCCCAGGTACCGATCCAGCAAGGAGCGCATGCGCGCGGCCATCCACGTCGGAAGGTGCACGCCGTTCGTGACGTGGTCGATGGGGACCTCGTCGACCTTCGCGCCTGGGAACAGATGCTGCCACATCAGGCGGGCCACCTGGCCGTGGATCCGGCTGACCGCGTTGACGCTCCGAGCCGTACGGATGGCCAGGACCGTGAGCCCGAGCGGTTCGTCTTCGTCCTCCGGCCGCGATCGCCCCAGTCCGAGGACGGTGCGGGTGTCGGTGTGCAACGGCCCGGCGATGTCGCCGAACACGCCGGCGATCTCCTCCGCGGAGTAGGTCTCGTTCCCAGCGGGCACCGGGGTGTGCGTGGTGAACACGACGCGATCCCTCGCGGCGGCCAGCGCTTCCTCGAAGGAGCGTCCGGCCGACACTTCCTCGCGGGCCAGCTCGAGGGCGGCCAGGGCGCCGTGTCCCTCGTTCACGTGCACGACCGAGGGATCGATCCCCATGGCCCGCAGGGCCCGGATCGCTCCGATACCGAGCAAGGCGTACTGCGCCAGCCGGATCGTGCGGTCGCCGATGTACAGCCGGGCGGTGATCCACCGATCGACGCGAGAGTTCTCCGGCCGCTGGGTGTCCAACAGGAACAGCGGAACCCGCCCGACGTCGGCGCGCCAGATCTGCGCGACCACCTCGCGCCGACGGAGGGGGACCGAGATGGTGAGGGGTTCGCCCTCCTGGTTGCTCACGAGGGCGATCGGCAACCGATCCGGGTCCGACTCCGTCCACGATTGCGTCTGCCAGCCGTCCACGTCGATCGACTGGCGGAGGTTCCCCTGCCGGTACAGGATGCCGACGCCCACCATCGGGAGCGCCTGGTCCGATGCCTCCTTCAGGATGTCGCCCGCCAGGATGCCGAGACCGCCACCGTACGTGGGCAGCGACCGGTGAACGCCGAACTCGGCGCACAGGAAGGCCACGGGACGGTCCGGTGAACCCCGGGAGAACGGCCGGGCCCGGTCCTCCTGGATTGCCTGGTGCACCGCCCGGGCCCGTGCGAGGAGGTCCTCCGACGTGGCCGCTTTCTGCAGCGACTGCGCTGGGACCTCCAGCAGCAGGCGCACGGGGTTCTCCCGGCGAACCTCCCATCGGTAGGGGTCCACGTCGCGGAAGACCTCCGGGCCGCCCGGCAGCCATGACCACCGGTACGTGAACGCGATCTCGGCCAGCACCCGGAGCTCGGTGGGAAGCCGGCCGGCCAGCGCCTGGGCGGCCCGAGCCAGGTCATCCGATCCGGGCCAGGTCATGAAGGGTCCTTCGCCGGCAGCGGCCTGGTGAAGCTCTCGACCGAGGCGGCCACGGTGAACCCCAGGCGTTCGTACAGACGTTGCGGTTCACCGCCGGCCTCGGCCAGGAGGAAGACGTTGACGTCCCCCTGGTCCAGGCTGGCCCGCACCGCCGCCAGGACGGCGGCGCTCGCCACTCCACGGCGACGGTAGCCGGGCATGGTCACCACGTTGTCGAGGTAACCCGTTCCGGCCAGCGACAGCAAGCTGGCATAACCGGCGGGAGCGCCATCGATCGAACCCACGAACCATCGGAGCCCGGCGGGGAGGAAGACTTCACGGGTCCGTCGGACCAGCTGGTCGAGGACGTCGTCAGAGAGCTTCATGCCGAACTCGCGGAGGCTGTCGCGATACCAGGGCCAGAACGACGGTTCCGGCCGGGTCACCAGGTCGATCTGGATCCGGCCTGGCTCGAGGTCCGGGAAACGCCGCCGGTCGAGCACCATGACCACGTCCGGATCGGACACGTCACCGCGACGCCGGGATGCCGCCAACGCCGGACTCTCCACGGAGGTCTCCCAGAACTCCACGTGTTCATGGGTCGCGCCCGCTTCCCGGAGCGCCGGGAGGAGCCACGACTCGATCTCTTCGGTGGTCAGGCCGGCCACTGGCTCGAGGACGGCGGCGTTGTTGGCGTCCCACACCAGCGGATACCGGTCGTCGGACGCCACCATGCCCCACGGGGTCCGTTCCGCTCGCCGCCCCAGCTCGATCGAGGCGTACCAGAACGCCTTCACGAAGTCAGGTGGTGTCACGTCGGGCGGCGGTGGAAGGCGGTGGCGCTCGCCTGGTCCCGGGGCCGAACGACGATCTCGTCGATGTCGACGTGGGAGGGGCGCGTGACTGCCCACATGACGCAGTCGGCGATGTCTTCGGGGGCGAGGGGCGTGAGGCCCTCGTAGACCTGCCGCGCGCGCTCCTCGTCACCCCCGAATCGCACCAGGCTGAACTCCGTGCCGCCGACCAGGCCCGGGTTGACCTCCGTCACCCTGATGGGCTTGCCGAGCAGCTCCAGGCGCAGGGTCTTGACCATCGCCCGCTCGGCGTGCTTGGCCGCCACGTAGCCGGCGCCGTTGGCATACTGCTCGAACCCGGCGATGCTGCCGACCACGACGACGTGCCCGTCGCCCGATCGCTCCAGAGCCGGCAGGAAGGCCTTCGTCACGCTGACGGTGCCGAGGAAATTCACGTCCCACATCCATCGCCACGCATCCAGGTCCGCGGCCGACACCGGTTCGCGCCCGATGGCGCCACCCGCGTTGTTCACCAGCACGCGCGCGTCGGGGACCTGATCCGCGAAGGAGGCGACCGATTCCCGGTCGGTGACGTCGAGGGGCAGGGCGCGTCCGCCGATCTCCGTCGCCAGCGAACGAAGCCGTTCGAGGCGGCGTGCCCCGATCACCACCGAGAACCCGGCCTCGGCCAGCGCTCGAGCTGTGGCCGCGCCGATCCCCGCCGACGCGCCGGTGACGACGGCCACCCCGTTCCTGCCCATATCGGTCGGTGAGCTTACAGAGCCGCTGCCCGCCTGTACGCTCCTGCTGGTGGAAGACCGAGTCGACGTTGGCATCCGCGAACACCTCGAGGCGCTCATGCCGGCGGGCGGCCGCGCCCGGCGCATGGTGGGGTGGGGCGTCGTGGCGTGGAGCGCCATCGGCGGCCTCATCCTGATCGGGGTGGCGTGGCGGATCCTGTCGCGATTCGCCGGGGTCCTCCCCTATCTGGTGGTGGCGGCCATGGTGGTGCTGGTGCTCAACCCGGCGGTCCAGCGGCTGGCACGTGTGGGCGTACCCCGCCGTCTCGCCGCGACCGCGGTGTTCGTGACCGCCCTCGCCCTCGCCACCGCCATCGTGAGCCTGGTGATCCCGGCCCTCATCCGCCAGGGCCAGCACCTGATCAGCTCCTCGCCGCAGCTCATCCAGAAGGGCGGCGGGTTGTTCGACCGGCTGTCCCGATCGACGAACCCGTTGCTGCACCGGGCGGGCGAGTCCGGCGCGTCGTGGATCCAGGCACACGCCGGCAACGCTCCGCGGGCTCTGCAGACCCTGACCGACGCTGGGCTGAAGCTCGCGCACGCCGGCCTCATCGTGATCGTCGGGGGACTGCTGGGATTCATGCTCCTGCTGTCGCTCCCGGAAACGGCGCGCGGGGTCGCGTCGCTGATCCCTCCGGCCGGGCGCGAACGATTGGGCCCACCCTTGGCCGAGGTCCGCCGCATCGTGGCGGGCTTCGTGCGGGCCCGGTTGATCGTCTCGGCGGCGGTGGGGGTGCTGGCGACGCTCGGATTGTGGGCCGTGGGCATGCCCTACTGGCTGCTGCTGGGGGTGGTGGTCGGCGTGGCGAACCTGATCCCGATGCTCGGATCGTGGATCGGCGGGATCCCGGTGGCGGTGGTGGCGCTCGCCACGAAGTCGCCCTCGTTCCTGTTCGTCGTGGTACCGGTGATCGTGCTGGCGCACCTGATCGACGGGTGGATCCTGTCGCCGATCGTCCTGCGGGAGACCACCGACCTGCACCCGGTGGTCATCCTGTTGGCCGTGGTGGTCGGCGCGGACCTCCTGGGGTTCTGGGGGATCCTCGCCGCGATCCCCGTGGCGGGCATCGTGAGCTTCGCCCTGCGCGAGTGGGTGGTGCCCCGCATCAGGGGCGGCGGAGGCCCCATCGAACCGGTGCCGATCGGAGAGCCGGCCGAAGGAGTGCTGGGCTGATGTGCCGCTCGCTGCGGGTCCTGTGCGCCGCGTCCGACCCGGCGCGGCTGGAGGAGCTCCGCCGCGCCGTGGTGGGGACTCAGTGGGAACTGGTGGGAGGGGCGGCCTCCATCCGGGACCTCCGGCAGCAGGTGGAGGAGTGGCGCCCCGACGTCGTGGTGATGGACCACCCGCTGGGCAGGAAGGGTCTCGCCGCGATCCGGCGCGCCTCGTCGTCGGCTCGGATCGTCGCCGTCGGGGCGGTTCCCGGCGCCGACGCCGAGGCTTCGAACCTGGAGGACGTTCGCCCGGCCATCCGGGGCCTGCCTCGGCGAGGCGGCCCCGTTCGGACGTGATCGGCTAGCGGCGAGGCCCGCGGACGGAGCTCACGCCCACTGGAAGCAGTTCGGCCAGGCGGAGGCTCCCTGCGCGGCGAACACCCGCTCCCCGACCGCGATCTGTTCGCCCGAGGAGTAGGGGAACGGGCCCGTCCCGTCGAACGGCCCTCCGCCGTACGCGAACCACGTCGAGGGGGCGAACTGGAGCCCTCCCCAGTACCCGTTCCCGGTGTTGATGTCCCATCGGCCGCCGGACTCGCAGGCGGCGATGGCGTTCCAGTCGGGGGACCCGGAGAAGCCGCCACGGGCCACGGGCACGGGCGCCGCCTTCGGCTGGGCCTTGGGCTGGAGCGAATGACGGACCGGCCTGACCGACGGGCCGGCCATCGCCTTCTTCGCCAGCGAGGCCAGGTACGCCTGGTGAGCTGCCTCGCCCCCGTCCCAGAACGTCTTGGGAGAGTAGGTGGCCGGGACGCCGGAAACGGATCCGGCACCCATGGCTCCAGATGAGGTCGATGCTTTGGGATGGGTGTCCGCGTACGCGGAGGCGATCGCCGGGATCACCCCCACAAGGACGGCAATGAAGAGAGCTGCCAGTTGTACTCGTGTTCTGTCTGTCTGGGACATGTTCCCCAGCCTTTCTCCCGCCAGACCCTCGGACCCCCAGACCGAATCGAGGGCAAGCTTCACGACGACAAGGGAGATGGGGGCGACCGGAGGGGAATTGCGTTTCGCGGATTGTATCGGAGCGGACACGAAGTGTCACCTTCGGCATGAGGTGCAGAGTCGGGGGGTCGGGCGGGGCCGGACCGACGGTGGCCGTCGTCCCGATCGTCGAGGTGGAGACTTGGTGCCCTCGCGACGCCGCTGAGATGAGGTCGAAGGAGCGGGCGGTACCATGGCTACGTGCCCAAGAGGATCGTCCTGGCCTGGCCCCGCGGCTACTGCGCGGGCGTGGAGCGCGCCGTCGACACCGTCGAGCGCGCCCTGGAGTTGTACGGGGCGCCCGTGTACGTACGCAAGCAGATCGTGCACAACATCCACGTCGTCCGGGACCTGGAGGCCAAGGGCGCCGTCTTCGTGGAGGACGAGGCCGAGGTGCCGGAGGGGGCCGTCCTGATCCTGTCGGCGCACGGGGTGGCGCCCGAGGTGTACGAGAACTCGGCCCGGCGCCGCCTCTCGGTGATCGACGCCACCTGCCCGCTGGTGACGAAGGTCCACCTGGAGGCCCGCCGGTTCGACCGGGCCGGCTACACCATCCTGTTGATCGGGCACGAAGGCCATGAGGAGGTCGTCGGGACCAGCGGCGAGGCCCCCGGCCGGATGCTGCTGGTCGATTCCCCCGAAGCGGCACGCTCGGTCGAGGTCCCCGACGCGGGCCGCGTGGCCTACCTCTCTCAGACCACCCTGTCGGTTGACGAGACCAACGAGGTGATCGACGTCCTCAAAGAGCGGTTCCCGGCCCTCGAGGGACCGCCCCGCGACGACATCTGCTACGCGACCCAGAACCGGCAGGAAGCCGTCAAGGCCCTCGCCGAGGAGGCCGACGTCATCCTGGTCATCGGATCGGACAACTCGTCCAACTCGAAGCGCCTGGTCGAGGTGGCACGATCGCTCGGCACGCCCGCCTACCTGATCGACGACGCCACCGAGATCGATCCCGCATGGCTGGGGGACAGCGACACCGTGGGGGTGACGTCCGGCGCCTCGGCGCCCGAGTGGCTCGTCGAGCGCGTGGTGCAGAGCCTCGAGCTGATGGGCGCCGCCGAGATCGAAGAGCTCCACACGGTGGACGAGCAGATGCGCTTCTCCCTGCCGACCGGGGTGCGAGAACCGGTCGCCTGACAGGTACCGTCAGTACCCGGTGGGGAAGGAGTTCGCCGGTGCCCGCGTGAGTACCTCGAGTTCCCCGATGCCCTCCTCGGGTCCCAGGGAAATGACCCGGTCACCGGCCTGGAGCTCGAACCGCGGCCGCGGCCGGTAGATCCACCGGCGCCCCCGTTGGACCGCCAGGACGAACATCCCCGTCTCGGTCTCGAGCTGGAGCTGCTTCAAGGAGTTCCCATCGGCCCGGGAGCCCGCTTCGACGATCGTCTCCGTGGCGATCTCCTCGCTCTCCTCCAGGGCCATCTGGATGACCGGGTGCAGCTCCTCGCCCGCCTCGATCAGCCAGGTCATGTCGCGGGCGGCATCGAAGATGCTCTCGCTGGCATATCCGAGGCGGAGGAGCCCCCGCAGCTCGTCGGGATTGCGGGCCTCGGGGGCGGCCTTGAGGACCCACGACTCCAGCTCGTCGTGCAGGGTGTCCGACCGGGCCTCGAGGGTGGTGACCTCGGCGGCCAGTGCGGGATCGTTGAACAGCAGCGCGGAGTAGGCCAGCCCGACGGCGACCTCGGCCGAGTTCTTCATCTCGATCAGGATGTCGACGGCCCGGTCGAGCTCCGTCAAGGGCATGTGTTCGGACGCGGGCGGTTCGGGAAGCGGCGGCGCCCCGGCCACCTCCCGGATCAGGTTCGTCCCCTCCTCCGGTCCCTGGAACAGCAGCACGTCGCCGGCGGTCAGGACGGTCTCCGCCTGGGGATCGAAGATCCACTCGTCGCCCCGGCGAACGGCCAGCAGCCACATGCCGGTCTCCGAAGGTAGGAGTAGGTCACGCAGGGAGCGCCCCACGGAGGGGGCCGACTCCCGGACCCGCACCCTGCCCACGATCTCGTCCGCATGCCGGAGGTCGGGACGGAGCTCGGCGGGGATCCCCAGCTTCGCCTGGATCACCCGGGCGATGTCCGACGCCGCCTGCCCGATCTTCTCGATGGCCGACGCCAGGTGGAGCACCGCTCCCATGGCCTCGGCGTCCTCGGGTGAGCGGGCGGCCAGCATGGAGATCTCCCGGAGACGGCGCAGGTAGCCGTCCAGGCGTCGTTCGAGCTCTTCCACCTCTTCGGCGAGGTCCTCGTCGTTGAAGAAGACGGCGGCGTACGCCAAGTCGACCATCAGCTCGGAGACGTCCTTCGCCTCGACGAGGAGTTCTTTGACGTTCCTGGGTTGGTCGTCGTCAGCCATGGAGTGACACCCCAAATATTGCCAGAGTGGCGAGGAAGACGATGATCCCAGACAGGTCCATCACGCTGGTGATCCACGGGACGCAGAAATTGTCGGGGTCCCAGCCTCGCCGGCTGGTCCCCACGGCGATGTAGTAGCTGACCGGGATGGCGATGGCCACGGCCAGCATCCCGGCCACCAGCGTCCCGGCCACCATGACCACGGCTCCGGGGTGGGCTTTGCCCGCGGCGGCGCTGTAGAGAAGCCCCAGCGCCCCCATGAAGGTGAACACCACCACGCCGAAGGCGACCGTGAGCGACGCGTCGAGGAGCGCCAGGGCATCCGGTCGCCCCCGGGCCGAGATCAGACCGAGCTGGAGCTTCGAGGACAGCCGTGAGGACAGGATCCCGCCCAGCGCTCCGGCCGTGGCCACGAACGGTGGGACCAGGACCAGCAGCCCGGGGAGGGACGTGAATCGCTCGAGGCGCGCCTCGACCAGCGTGCCGGCCAGGATGTCCAGGAGCGGCGTCAGGACGATGACCGACGCCATCTCGAAGAAGATGCGCCGGGCCAGGGGAAGGTCGGTCAGGGCTCCTCGAGCCAGGGCGTACAGACCGAAGACGATCCCGAGGATCCCCAGCGTCGTGTTCAACCACCCCACGCTCGCCAGCAGCGTGGCCAGGTACAGCAGGGGGACCGTGGTCATGTCCGCGGCTGCGGTGACCACTGGCGTCGACACGGCGTCGAGGTCGTACCCGCGGCGAAAGCTGACGATCGCCAGCAGGATCGTGAGGACCAGGATGATCGCCGAATCGAGGACGCCGCCGATCACCGAGATCGTCACGAACTTCAGGAACGAGATCGAACGAAGGTTGAAGGCGAGCGCGGCCAGCTTGGCCAGAGCGGCCAGGTACAACGACGAGTACAACGTCGACGTGATCCCGACGAAGACGTTCTGTCGGAGCACGCCGGCTCGATCCCTCGACACCTCGAACAGGCCCGCGTGCGTGCTGGTCCCCAGCCTGGCTCCGATGGCGCCGAAGATGGTGCCGCGCATCCCCAGCACGGCCGGGATCAGGATCAGCAAGCCCGGCAGCTGCCGGAGGGTGCCGGTGATGTTGGCGAGGGTGATGCCGGCGACGAACGAGGTCAGCGCGCCGACGAGGAGCGCCAGGAAGCCCTGCCGGAGCGTACGACGCTCCGACCGCAGGTAGGCCCAGATGGTCCGGGCTCGGCGGCGAGCAGCGAAGGCCATAACGGCACGCTCACGAAGTCGCTCCTATCCATGAGGAAGTGGGCCGGGGCCCGGCCGAGTATGCCCCTCGTGCCTGGTCACGACAACCATCGAAGGAATGCACCGGGCCGTCCCCGTTCGGCGCAAGCCGCAGCCGGTGTTTGGACCTTCTGTTCCCTTGCGCGCGCCCTCGCCCGGGGCTAGTTTCCGCTCGACCGCCGCACCCACCTCGGAAGGAGCCGATGGCGCGCCCCGTCTCGGATACCGACGCTCGGCCGCTGTCAGGCTCCGGTTCCCCTTCCGCTCCCGAGGTGGCAGTCCGCCTGGATCGAGTGTCGAAGCGGTTCGGTGAGGTAACGGCGGTCGAGGACGTCACCCTGGAGATCCGCCAGGGAGAGTTCTTCTCCATCCTCGGGCCCTCGGGGTCGGGGAAGACCACGTGCCTGCGGATGATCGCGGGGTTCGAGACACCCACCGACGGACGCATCCTGTTGCGAGGCCGGAACGTGACGCACCTGGCTCCGTACGAACGCGACGTCAACACGGTGTTCCAGGACTACGCGCTATTCCCGCACATGAGCGTGGCCCAGAACGTCGAGTACGGGCTGCGGGTGAAGGGCGTGCCGAATCCCGAGCGGCGGCAGCGCGTGCGCGAAGCGCTGGAGACGGTTCGGCTGCAGGGATTCGATCGCCGGAAGCCATCGGCCCTGTCGGGCGGCCAGCGCCAGCGGGTGGCCCTGGCGAGAGCTTTGGTGAATCGCCCATCGGTGCTCCTGCTGGACGAACCGCTGGGGGCCCTCGACCTCAAGCTGCGTCAGCAGATGCAGATCGAGCTGAAGTCCATCCAGCAGGGCGTGGGGCTCACGTTCGTGTACGTCACACATGACCAAGAGGAAGCCCTGACCATGAGCGACCGGCTGGCCGTCATGAACGGCGGGCGGATCGAGCAGGTCGGGACGCCCGCCGGGGTGTACGAGCAGCCCGCCACCAGCTTCGTCGCCGGCTTCGTCGGGGTGTCGAACACGATCTCGGGTGAGACGGCGGTTGCGGTCGCGGGTTCCTCGGACACCATCACCGTTCGTCCGGAGAAGATCCGGATGCTCGACCCCGCGGACCAGCCCGCGGGAGACGAGTGCTCGTTGACGGGCCACGTCCGTGACGTGGTCTACCTGGGCGCCAACACCCGCTACACGGTGGACCTGGACCTGGGAGGACAGCTGGTCGTGATGCAGCAGAACCTCTCACGGTCATCCATGGAGGCGCTGGAGGTGCGGGGGCAGGCCGTGCGGCTGGCCTGGGCCCGGCAGCACAACCGCAGGATCTCGAACAGCGAGGGAGCGACCGGGCCGGCCGGCCCGGGAGAGGAGGGGGCATGAAAGGCAGATGGTCGATCGTGGCCGTGCTCTCGGTCGTGGTGCTGGTGGGCGCGGCCTGCGGGGGAGGCGGTGGCGGAGGAGCCAAGGCGCTCGAGAGCGTTGGCGCGGGTGAGGGGCAGCTCAACCTGATCGCCTGGATCGGCTACACGGAGGACGGATCGACCGACCCCAACTCCGACTGGGTGCATCCATTCGAGCAGCAGTCGGGGTGCAAGGTCACGGTCAAGTACGGAGACACCTCCGACGCCATGGTCAACCTCATGCGGCAGGGAGGCGGGACGGCCTACGACGGGGTCTCCGCATCCGGGGACGCCAGCAACCGCCTGATCGCCCATGGCGACGTGGCGCCCATCAACGTCGATCTCATCGACGGGTGGAAGCAGTTCCTGCCCACGCTGCAGTCGCCGCCCCACAACACGATCGACGGCGTCCACTATGGCGTCTCCTATATGTACGGGGCGAACGTGCTCATGTACAACAAGGACGAGGTCAGTCCGGCGCCGACGAGCTGGGACGTGCTGTTCGAGCCGACCTCGCCCTACGCGGGGAAGGGCATGGCCTACGGCGGTGCCATCTACATCGCCGACGCAGCGCTCTACCTGAAGACCCACCAGCCGGACTTGGGGATCACCGATCCCTACGAGCTCACCCAGGCACAGCTGGACGCGGCCATCGACCTGCTGAAGCAGCAGAAACCGCTGATCAAGAAGTACTGGACCAGCGCCACCGACGAGATCAACCTGTTCACGTCCGGCGACGCGGTGGTTGGGACGGCGTGGCCCTACCAGGTCAGCGTGCTGCAAACACAGGACCCGCCGGTGAACGTGGACGCGGTGATCCCGTCCGAGGGGGCCACGGGGTGGGCCGACACGTGGATGATGTCCTCCCACG
>JBIOYQ010000056.1:0-13227 GCA_044870295.1 Actinomycetota bacterium | reverse complement strand
CGGTGTCCAGCTCGATGGCCGACAGCCCGAAGGCGCCGTCGCCGGTGAACAGGAACACGGGTTCGTCGGGCCTGGCCGCCCGAGCAGCCAAGGCAAAGGGCAGCCCGACGCCCAGTGTGCCCATGGCGGAACCGATGAACAGGTTGGTGCCCGGCCGGTGGGCCTTGGAGAAAGCGATGCCCCAGAGCACGCTGTCCCCGCCGTCGGAGACGAACGTGCCGAGGCCCTGTTCGTCCGCGAACCCGGCGACCTCGCGGGCCAGCCAGCCCGGATGCAGACCGTTGGCCGGCCGTTCGCACTGCTCCTCCCAGCTTTGCCAGCTGATCCGAGCCCCATTGAGCGCCTGCTCGCACCATTCGTCGAAGCGGTCGGCCGGCGCCGCCCACGCGCCGCTCAGGGTCTCCAGGGTGGCCCGGACGTCGCCGACCAATCCCACCTCGGGCTTGCGCGAACCGCCGATGTGCTCGGGGCGGATGTCCACCTGGATGACCCGTTGCTCGGGGCTGAAGAGAGGGAGGCCGCCGTACACGAGGTTCGCGTTGAAGCGGGAGCCGAGGACGACGGCGACGTCGGCCGAGGCGAGCGCGATGCCGCCGTGGACCAAGCCGCCCAGGCATCGGGGATGGTCATCGTCCATCAGTCCGCGCGCAGCGCTGGTCGTGGTCACCGGAATCCCAGTCTTGGTCGCGAAGGCGGTCAGCGCCGAGCCGGCCCCGGAGAAGAACGCGCCGGACCCGGCCACCAATACCGGTCGGGTGGCGTTCGCAAGGAGATCGAAGGCTCGTTCGAGACCCTGGTCGTCGGGTAAGGCTCGAAGGTCGTCCGGATGCCCCGTGGGCCAGGGGTGCTCCGCGGCGACCGCCGTGGCTCCGAACACGTCCTGGGGAACCTCGAGGTACGCAACGCCCGGTGCGCCGGATCGAGCGTGATGGACCGCCTCGGTGACGAACTCGGGGATGCGGTCGGCGTGGAGGCACTCGGCTCGCCACTTGGTCACGGGCGCTGCGGAACCCAGCTGGTCCAGATCCTGGACGGCTCCGCGGCCTCGTTGCGCCAGGCCCGTCCTGCCCGCGATCACGACCACAGGAACCCCGGCGGCGTTGGCCTCCGCCAGTCCGGCGAACGCGTTGGCGAACCCGGGGCCCGCGGTGACGGACGCGCATGCCACGCGGCCGGTGGCGAGGGCCCAGCCCTCGGCCATCATCACGGCGTTCTCTTCGTGGCGGGTATCGATCAGGGTGAGCCCGACTCGACGGGCCCCCTCGAACAGCGGGAGGTTGTGGCCTCCAGGCAGGGCGAACAACGCCGTGACGCCCGCATCCTGGAGCGCCCGCGCGGCCAGCACCCCGCCCAGCTCGGGTTCCGCCATGCGGCCGGAGTATAGGATGCCCGCCGTGGCGGGCACGGCGCACGGGGCGGGTTCAGCGTCCGGCACGATGCGGGCCGCGTTCTTCGAAGGGATGCGGACCATCACGGTTCGCGACACCCCGATGCCTTCGCCGTCCGACGACGAGGTCCTCCTGAAGGTCGTCGCATGCGGGATCTGCGGCTCGGACCTCTCGCTGTACAAGACCGGGGCCCTCGCCGGACCGGACGTCGTCCTCGGCCACGAGGTCTCCGCCGTGGTGGATCACGATCCGGCGGGGGAGTGGCCGGCGGGAGCACGCGTCACGGTCTACCCCAGCGGACGAGGGTGCGGACGTTGCGTGTGGTGCCGGGAGGGACGGTACCGCTACTGCCTGAACCCTCCCGACCGCACGCATGGAGGCGGCTTTGCCGAGTATCTGCTGGCGCCACGACGTGACCTGATCGCCGTGCCGGATGACGTCGACGATCACACCGCGGCCGCGGCCGAACCGCTCGGCGTCGCGATGCGCGGGCTGATGATCGCGGATCCTCACCCCGGCGACCTCGCCTACGTTGGAGGCCTCGGGTCGATCGGGCTCTTCTCGGCGGCAGCGTTGGTGGCGGCGGGCTGCCGGGTGATCGGCGGCGATCCTCGAGCGGACCGGCGCCAGGCCGCCGCGGCCCTCGGGGTGGAAGACACGTTCGATCCGACCAAGGTCGATCCCGGCCTTCGTTCGCTGGAGGCCGACGAGCGCGGCGCCCGCGTCGCGTTCGAGTGCGCCGGTGTCCCCGAATCCCTGCAACAGGTGTTCGACGCGTGCGGCTCGATGGGGACCGTCGGCATCCTGGGCATCCCCATGGCGCCTGTCTTCCTCCTGCGGATGACCATGCGCGAGCAGCGAGCGTTCGCCATCCAGGGCCCCACCCGCGAGTCGATGGAGCGTGCGCTGGAGCTCTTGGGGCAGCAGCCGGGCATCGCGAACGTCATCACGGGAACGGTGCCGTTGGAACGGACCGCCGACGCGTTCGCTCGGCTCGCCGACGGCGATGGAGGGATCAAGGTCCTGGTCGCTCCGGGCGGATGACCGCCCGCACCTCCTCGCTCACCGGGATGCGCCTGGAACTGCCGCCGTTGGCGCCCGGCCGTCCAGGCGACCCCGGGCTCTTCGGTCCGGGGTCCATGGTGTGGCGGGTCGCCAGGGAACGCGCGCTGCTGGTGGCCGGCCCCGCCGCGCTCCTCCTGCAGATCGCCCACCCCCTGGTGGCCGCGGCCGTCGCCGCGCACAGCGGCTTCCGCCAGGACCCCACGAAGCGCCTGCGAGCTACCCTGGACGCCACGCTTCGGGTGACGTTCGGTGACGCCGAGCAAGCGGCTGCCGCGGCCGAGAGGGTCCGCGCCGTCCACCAGCGGGTTCGAGGCCGGATCCCCACGCCCGTGGGATCGTTCGCGGCGGAGACGCCGTACGACGCCACGGACCCCGACCTGGCCCTGTGGGTCTACGCCACGCTCATCACCACATCCGTGGCAGCCTTCGAACGGTTCGTCGATCCCATGAGTCCCCTGGACCGCGAGCGCCACTATCGGGAGGCCCGACCGTTCGCCCGGGCGTTCGGCGTCCCGGACGGGAAGCTCCCGCCCGACCGGGCCGCGTTCGACGACTACGTCCGGGCCATGGTCCAGGGCCCCGATCTGGTGGTCGGAACCGACGCCAGCGGGCTGGCGCGCGGAATCCTGAGCCCTCCGCTCCCGAGGGCGGCACGCCCGGCGACCGGGATGCTCAAGGCGGTGACTTCCTTCTTCCTCCCCCCTCGACTCAGAGCCGAGTTCGAGCTATCGTGGTCGGGTTGGGATCGGGCGATGGCCGCCACGGTGGTCCGCTCGGTCCGAACGGCTGTTCGGTTCGCTCCCCGCTCGCTCCGCTATTGGCCCCACTACCAGGTGGCGCTGCGGCGGATGGGGAACGAACGGGGGCAGTGAAGCGTTGATGTAATTGGCCAGCTTCCAGACGTTTTCAGTTTCGCTGGCCGGAAAGGCTACGCTTGTGATGGCCATGGCAGATCCCGAACCGAAGCCGACCCGACGGTCGGAGCCGACGCGCGCCCTGGGCGAGGCGGACGACGTCCGTCTCTACCTCGAGGCGGCGGCCCGTGAGCCTCTCCTCACGAAGGAGGAGGAGGTCGAACTCGCCATGGCCATTGAGCACGGCGAGGAGGCCGAGGCCAAGCTGGAGAGCGGCCGGCTGAAGGCCGAGACGAGCATCCGGAAGGCGAAGGAGCTGGTCAGGAAGGGCCGGGAGGCCCGCCAGCGGTTCATCCGGGCCAACCTCCGACTGGTCGTGTCCATCGCCCGCAAGTACCAGGGGCAGGGCCTGCCGTTCCTGGACCTGGTCCAGGAAGGCAACATCGGTCTCATGCGGGCCGTCGAGCTGTTCGATTGGCGCCGCGGCTTCAAGTTCTCCACGTACGCCACCTGGTGGATCCGGCAGGCCATCACCCGGGCCATCGCGGACCGGGGCCGGCAGATCCGCCTGCCCGTCCACGTCCACGACCAGATCCGAAAGCTTCGCCGGACCTTCGTCCAGTACAGCCAGAAGCACGGCCGTGATCCTTCGCCGCAGGAGCTGGGGAAGGCGCTGCAGCTGCCGGTCGAGGAGATCGAGCGGCTGCTGGAGGCCGAGCGGCGCGAGCCGGTGTCCCTGCAGGCCCCAGTCGGTGAGGACACCGAGCTGGGCGACCTGCTGGAGCAGGCTGAGGAGCAGAGCCCCCTCGACGCCGTCGAGGACGCCATGCTGCGGCACGAGATCGGGCAGGCCGTGATGAACGTGCTCGACTCGCGGGAGCGGCGTGTCATCGCCCTGCGCTACGGCCTAGGGAACGGGCACGCCATGAGCCTGCGCGACGTCGGGAAGGTGATGGGCCTGTCCGGCGAGCGCGTGCGGCTGATCGAGCGCGAGGCCCTTCGCAAGCTCCGCCACTCCGAGATCATCAACGCCGCCGGCTGGATCTAAATCGGCGGCGGCTCCGGTTCGCAAGCCGGGCCCGGGCGTTGGCTATTCGAGAGACTCCCGTTCATAGTTCGATGACGGTCGAACTGTGTTCGGGAGTCTCCAACGGAGGGGTGGCCAAACCGAGCCCACTCCCGACCGAAGCCCTGTCCCGCGCGGGCACCGGCTAACCTAGCCAGCATGGCAGCCGCGCAGTCCGGCAAGCTCCTCATCGGCATCTCGTCGTGGACGGAGCCGACCCTGATCAAGGAGTCCGACTTCTACCCCAAGGGCACGAAGACGGCCGAGGACCGCCTCAGGTTCTACGCGTCACAGTTCCCGATCGTGGAGGTCGACTCGACCTATTACTTCCCGCCATCGGAGAAGAACTCCGTGCTGTGGATCGAGCGGACCCCGAAGGACTTCGAGTTCGACATCAAGGCGTATTCACTCCTGACCAACCATCCGACCAGGATCGAGTCGCTGTACAAGGACGTGCGGGAGGCCCTCCCCGACGAGCTCACCGAGAAGAAGATGGTCTACCGGGAGAAGATGCCGGAGAAGCTGGTCGACGAGGTGTGGGACCGGTTCCGCGATGCGCTCATGCCGCTTCACTCGGCCGGGAAGCTCGGGTCCGTACTGTTCCAGTTCCCACAGTGGTTCGTGATCGGACGAAGGAACAAGGACTACATCGTGCAGTGCAAGGAGCGGCTCCCGGACTTCCAGATCTCCGTCGAGCTGCGGCACAAGTCCTGGATGGAGCACGGCAACGACGAGGAGACCCTGGCCTTCCTGTCCGACCACGACATCGCGTACGTGTGCGTCGACATGCCGCAGGGCTTCGACTCGAGCCTGCCGCCGATCGCCGCCCCCACGTCGAAGGAGCTGGCGGTGGTGCGGTTCCACGGGCGCGATCCCGAGGCGTGGAAGACGAAGTCGCAGCGCGCCGCCGACCGGTTCCGGTACGACTACTCCGAGAAGGAGTTGGCGGAGTGGGTTCCGAAGGTCGATGGATTGACGGAGCAGACCCGGGAGACCCACGTGATCATGAACAACTGCTACCGCGACTACGCCGTGAAGAGCGCCCGGCAGCTGGCCTCGCTGCTGGACGAGTAAGGTGAATGCGTGACGAAGAAGTCGGACGGCGGCCGAAGCAAGGGATTCTGGGCGCTCCTGCTCGGGCTGGCCGGACTCGGCGTGGGGATGTGGCTGTTCCGCTCCCGCCGCAAGAAGCATCGGTGACCTCCTAGCCCGGGGCCCCACCAGCCTCGGTCGGCTCCACGCTCGACGCGTGGTAGCGCCACAGCTCCGGGAAGGCCTTGGCGATGGCGACCACGCCGGCGACGCAGGCCACCCCGCCCGACACCACCGAGAACCACGGGGACACCAGCGAGGCCACGATCCCGGCCTCGGCGTCCCCCAGCCGCGGACCCCCCGTCACCACCATGATGTGGACCGCCGACAAGCGACCGCGAAGGGCGTCGGGCACCGAGAGTTGGAGGATCGAGCCGCGGAACACCGCGCTGATCACGTCGGCGGCACCGGCAAAGGCCAGGAAGACGAGGGCCAGCGGGAACGCACCTCCGGACAGGCCGAAGAACGTGATGGCGGCACCCCAGAGCGCCACGGCCCACACGACGGCGCGGCCCTGATGACGGACGCTTCCCACCCAGCCGGCGGTGAGCGCCCCGATCAGCGCCCCCGCGGCGGGCGCGGCGTACAGCAGCCCGAGCCCCCTCGGCCCCACGCCGAACACCGTCAGCGCCAGCACGGGGAACAGCGCACGCGGCATCCCGAAGATCATCGCGTCGAGGTCGATGAGGAACGTCGAGATCAGCGTTCGCTGGCCGCGCAGGTACGCGAACCCTGCCTTGATCTCCTGCCACGCCCCCTCGCCGGTCATCTGCTCGCGCTTCGGAGGGATCGGTCGCATCCTGAACACCGAGCCGATGGCCAGGGTGAACGTGGCCACGTCGGTGCCGTAGGCCCACGCCAAGCCGGTGCGGGGGTGCGGGAACGCCCCGAGGATCAGACCCGCCACGGCCGGTCCCACGATCATCGAGGTGTTGAACAGCACCTGGTTCAGGGCCAGGGCAGCCGGCAGCTGTTCCCGGGGCACCAGGTTCGGAACGGCCGCCGACCGGCTGGGGTTGTTCACGCCAGCGATGGCGGCCTGGAGCCCGGCGACCGTGTAGAGGTACCAGAGCGGCGGCTGCCCGAGCAGCACCCCAACGAACAGCAGCGAGCTGGTTCCCGCCATCCCGAACTCGGTCACCAGGATCAGCCGCCGCCGGTCCAGCCGATCCACGATCGCTCCGCCGCCGATGGTGGCCGCGATCAGGGGGACCACCTCGACCAGCCCGATCATGCCGACGGCCAGCGGCGACCGGGTCAGCAGGAAGACCTGGAACGGCAGGGCGACGACCGTGATCTGGCGCCCCATGGTCGAGACCAGTTCGCCCAGCCACAGCAGCCGGAAGTCGTGCGACTGTCGGAGCGGCGTGACGTCGACGGCCAGACCGCGAACCAGCGTTCGGGTCCGAGAGAGCCTCGGCGTGACCGAGGGCCGCTCGTCGTCGGGGGGGAGGTCCGCCACGTGCCGGGACGATACCAGCACGGATGGGCCATCCTCGGTTCACGGACCCGGCGGTAGAGTGATCACCATGGACGACCCCCGCGAACTGTACGAACACCGTGAGCAGTACCAGATCCTCGACGTGCGGGAGCCGTACGAGTGGGACGCGGGACACATCGCGGAGGCCGTGCACGTGCCCCTGGCCGACGTGATGGCGGGTCGTGGGACGGAGCAGCTCGATCCGTCGCGGCCGGTGGTCGTGGTGTGCCGAACGGGGAACCGCAGTGAGCTGGCGTCGGTGATGCTCCGGGCTCGGGGGTTCGAGACCCGCAATCTGGAAGGTGGAACGGAGCGGTGGGCGGCCGCCGGGCTGCCCATCGTGGCGTCCGACGGGACGCCCGGCCGCGTGGCCTGAAGCGATTGGCGCGGAGTCCGTCGGGGAAGGTTGTCCGTATGAACAACGGTGCCGCTCGACCAGCGGCGGGCTCGACCGGCCTTCTCGACGAGGTGTTCGAAGCGGCGGCGGACGCCGCGGACACCGTCAGGTCCTTCATGGCGTCGGAACGGGGGCGCCGTCTCCGGCACCAGGTGGCCACGGCCCTGATCGTGGCTGCGCCGGTCATCTCCGAGCTCCCCGTGATCCGGCGGCACCCCGTCGCGCGGATCCTGCGGACCGCCGGCGTGGCGGCGCTGGTGGTGAGGGGCGCCGAGTGGCTCCGCGATTGGCAGCCCCAGAACCTGCCCGACCTCACGTAAGCGCGTCACAATAAGGGCTGCGGCCGGCTCAGGTCGCAGGGGGGAGGCGCGGACATGAGGCGGCTGGGGCTGGAGCGTGACCTGGTCGATCGGGACGTCTACGACCGAGCCGTGGCCAGGTTCACGGACGCAGGGATCGCCCTGCCCACGTTCGGCCAGCTCGCGGACCCCGCCAAGATCCCGGATCGGATCCGAGACGCGCTGACCTCGGTCGGACCCGACGAGCCGCATCCGCTGAACCTCTTCCGGGTCCACTGGCACAACGACCCGGCCAGGACCGGACAGGTCGATGTCCCCGAGCATGTGGTTCTCCCCAAGGAGCTCACCGGCGTGGACGCCACGATCGTGGTGGCGTTCGGGAACCGCTTCCCCATGATCGGCGCCCACAAGGTCCTGGCCGCCTACGGTTGCCTCGCCCCGCGGATCATCACCGGACAGTTCGACCCCACGGTGCACCGAGCGATCTGGCCGTCGACCGGGAACTACTGTCGCGGCGGCGTGGCCATATCCCGGATCATGGATTGCCATGGCGTGGCGGTGCTGCCGGAAGGCATGAGCCGGGAGCGCTTCGACTGGCTGGATCGGTGGGTCCTGGACGGGTCCGACATCATCCGGACCCCCGGTACCGAGTCCAACGTGAAGGAGATCTACGACGCGTGCGCGGAGCTGTCGCGCGACCCGGCCAACGTCATCCTCAACCAGTTCTCGGAGTTCGGGAACCACCTGGTCCACTATCTGTGCACGGGCGCGGCCCTGGAGCGGATCTTCGACGCCCTGCGGAGGTCGGATCCCAGCCTGCGTCTGCGCGCCTTCACGTCAGCCACCGGTTCGGCGGGGACGCTCGGCGCCGGCGACTACCTGAAGGAACGACTGGGAACGTCGGTCGTCGCCGTGGAGGCGTGGGAGTGCCCCACCATGCTGCTGAACGGGTTCGGCGAGCACAACATCCAGGGGATCGGCGACAAGCACATCCCGTTGATCCACAACGTGATGAACACCGACGTGGCCACGGCGGTCTCCGACCGTGCCACCGACCGCCTCGGCGTGCTGTGGAACACCGACGAGGGACGTCGCTACCTGGCGGACCGGCGAGGCGTGCCGGACGAGGTGGTCGGGCAGCTCGGCGACATCGGGCTCTCGGGCGTCTGCAACATCCTGGCGGCGGTGAAGATCGCGAAGTACTTCGACCTGGGACCTCAGGACGTGGTGATCACGGTGGCGACCGACGGCTACGGCTTGTACGAGTCCGAGCGGGACAAGGCGCTGGCGAAGTATTTCCCGAACGGGTTCGACCAGGTCTCGGCGGGCGAGGTGTTCGGCGAGCACGTGCTCGGCGAGGGAACGGACCACCTCAGAGAGCTGACCTACGAGGCCCGGCAGCGGGTGTTCAATCTCGGGTACTTCACCTGGGTCGAGCAGCAGGACGTGCCGCTCGACGAGTTCCAGGCGCGGCGGGACCCGGCGTTCTGGACGAGCATCCGGGAAGTCATCCCGGTGTGGGACCAGCTGATCGAGGAGTTCAACGCCCGGACCGGGGCCGTGGAGAAGCTGTGACCCCCCGGAGCACCCGTCTGATCTGCTCGGGGTGCGGATGGCAACCCCACAACGAGGCCATCGCCTTCCGGTGCGGCAACGTCCGTCCGGGCGACGATGTCGACCACGTGATGACCGTCGACCTCGACACGGCCGGGCTCACGTGGCCCGAGGAGGACGCGTCTCACCACCCATTCATCCGCTATCGGACGCTGCTCTCCGCCTACGACCTGGCAGTGCGGCGTGGCATGTCCGACCGTGACTACGTCGACCTGGTGGAGCGGCTCGACAAGGAGGTGGCGGCGGTCGACGGTGACGGGTTCCACGCGACGCCCTTCGGGCGGTCCGAGGCCCTCGGCGCGGTCCTCGGATTCGACGCCGGCGACGTGTGGGTCAAGGACGAGACCGGCAACGTATCGGGCTCTCACAAGGCCCGCCACCTCATGGGCGTGATGATCCACCTGCGCGTCCAGGAAGAGACCGGGTTGGGCGACCCGCTCCACCGTCCGGACCTGGCCATCGCCAGCTGCGGGAACGCGGCCCTGGCGGCCGCGGTGGTTGCCCGGGCAAGCAGTTGGCCGCTCAGGGTGTTCGTTCCGACCTGGGCCGACCCCGCGGTGGTGGAGCGCCTTCGGTCGCTGGACGCCGTGGTCGAAGTCTGCGAACGATCGGCGGGCGTGGCCGGTGATCCCACCTACCACGCCTTGCAGCGGGCCATCGCCGATGGCGCGCTGCCCTTCACGTGCCAGGGGAACGAGAACGGCGTGGCCATCGAAGGAGGGGAGACCCTCGGCTACGAGATCGTCGACGCACTCCGGGGCTCGGACGCCGCACTGGACCGCGTCTTCATCCAGGTGGGGGGAGGGGCGCTCGCTAGCGCGGTCGTGCAGGCGTTCGCGCACGCGGTGGCATTGAGCGCGCTCGATGGGCTGCCCCGGATCCACGCCGTGCAGACCGCGGGCGGATTCCCGCTCAAGCGGGCCTACGACCTGGTAGCACGGCGGGAGGCGGCATCCACCCGGGGCGACACCTTGACGTACGCGGCCGCGCACCGATCCGAGTTCATGTGGCCGTGGGAGAGTGAACCCACGAGCGTCGCCCACGGCATCCTGGACGACGAGACCTACGACTGGCTGGCCGTCGTGCGAGGCATGATGGAATCCGGTGGGTCGCCGGTCGTGGTCGACGAGGTCACGCTGGTGGAAGCGAACGCCGTCGGCCGGGCAGCCACGGGCGTCGAGGTCGACCACACCGGGACGGCGGGGCTCGCCGGCTTGCTGGCGATGCGGAACCGCGGCGAGGTGGGTTCGGAGGAACGGATCGCCGTGCTCTTCACCGGGGCGCGGCGCGAGACGAGGGAGGAGCGAGCCACGGCATGAGGAGCTTCCTGGGACGAGACATCCTCTCGCTCAAGGATTTCGAACGGAACGAGTTCGAGCACGTGTTCTCGGTGGCCGACGAGCTTCGGCCCATCGCCGAGCGGCGCCAGAACGCCGACCTTCTCACGGACAAGACGCTGTTGACCGCGTTCTACCAGCCCTCCACCCGGACCCGGTTGGCCACCGAGGCGGCCATGCACCGGCTGGGCGGCCACGTCCTGGGCTTCTCCGACGCCAAGAACACGCGGGCCGGCGACTTCTACCAGGAATCGATCAAGGACACCGTCCACATGCTCGAGTACTACGGTGACGTGATCGCCATGCGGCACTTCCAGCAGGGCGCCCCCGCCGAGGCGGCCAAGTGGGCCAGCGTGCCGGTGATCAACTGCGGCGACGGGTGGGGCGAACACCCCACCCAGGTCCTGACCGACCTGTACACCGTGCAACGCGAGCTGGGCGGCATCGACGGTACCCGGTGGCTGCTGGTGGGCGACATGCGGATGCGCACCATGCACTCGATCCTGTACGCCTTCAGCCAGTTCGACGTGGAGAGCTACGTGTGCGCCCCGGCGGACATGTCGTTGCTCCCGGAGTTCAAGGAGGAGCTGAAAGAGAAGGACACGCCGTTCACGGAGGTGGAGAGCGTCGAGAAGGTCATCGGCGACGTCGATGTCATCTACATGGAGCCGGTGGTGCAGGCCGACTACACACAGTCCCGCGTGGAGCGGACCGGGCAGGAGGGTCTCACGCCGAAGGAGTACCAGGTCACGCGCGACCTGCTGAAGCAGGCGAAGCGCAGCGCCATCGTGCTGCACTCGCTCCCCCGGATGGACGAGCTCACGACGGACGTGGACGACACGCGTCACCAGCGCTACTGGGTCGAGGCGTTCAACGGCGTGGTCATGCGGATGGCGCTCCTGTCGCTGGTCCTGGGAGCGGTGGAGTAGCCGATGCAGACCAACCTGCGAGGGCGTGACCTGATCACGCTGGACGACTGGACGAAGGAGGAGATCGACACCCTCCTCGACGTGGCGTTCGAGCTCAAGCGGCAGCGAGCCCTGGGGATCCCGCACCCGCTGCTCCGCGACAAGACGTTGGCCATGCTGTTCTTCTTCTCCTCGACGCGGACGCGCGGGTCGTTCGAATCGGGCATGGCCCAGCTGGGCGGGCACGCCGAGTTCATCGAGTCGAAGACCACGCAGATCGCCCACGGCGACACGGCGAAGGAGATCGGGGAGATCCTGGGGCGCTACAACGACGGGATCGCCATCCGCCACGTCGACTGGAAGGTGGGGAACGGCTACCTCCGCGAGGTCGCCGAGCACAGCCGGGTGCCGGTCCTGAACATGCAGTGCGACGTCTACCATCCCCACCAGGCGCTGGCCGACCTGATGACCATCATCGAGAAGCTCGGCGACCCGAGGGGAAAGACCGCCACGGTCAGCTGGGCTTACGCGGCCAGCTACCAGAAGCCGATCAGCGTGCCCCAGTCGCTGATCACGCTGCTGCCGCGGTTCGGCATGAACGTCCGCCTCGTTCATCCGCCGGAGTTCACGCTGCAGCCCGAGATCATGGACTTGGCCCGGGAGAACGCTCGCAAGGCCCACGTCGGGTTCGAGGTCATGGACGGGTTCGAGGACGGCCTCCGCGACACCCACGTGGTCTACGCGAAGTCCTGGGGAGCCCTGCTCACCACCGAGGACGAGAAGGAAGGCGCAGCGATCATCGACAAGTACAGGGACTGGATCGCCGACGAGGGCCGGATGAAGCTCGCCGCGGAGGACGCCGTCTACATGCACCCGCTTCCCGCCGACCGCGGCGTCGAGGTGGCCGACGCCGTCATCGACGGTCCGCAGTCTGTCGTGTACGACCAGGCCGAGAACCGCCTGCACGGCCAGAAGGCCGTCATGGCGCTGACCATGAGCTGATCGCCCGTGGCTACGCGGCGGGCGGTGGTGGCGATCGGCGGGAACTCGCTGATCAAGGACAAGTACCACCAGACCGTCCGGGACCAGTACATCGCGGCCGGTGAGACGTGCCGACACATCGCGGGCATGATCAAGCAGGGATGGGACGTCGCCATCACCCACGGCAACGGCCCCCAGGTCGGGTTCATCCTGCGGCGCTCGGAGATCGCCCGGCACGAGCTGCACGAGATTCCCCTTGACGTGGCCGGCGCGGACAGCCAGGGCGCCATCGGCTACGCCTTGCAGCAGAACCTGTACAACGACTTCGCCAGGCTCGGGTTACAGAAGCAAGCCGTGACCGTGGTCACGCAGACCGAGGTGGATCCCAACGACCCGGCCTTCCAGAACCCGTCGAAGCCGATCGGCTCGTACATGCTCGAAGCGGAAGCCAGTCGACGGCGCGACCACGACGGATGGCTGGTCATGGAAGACGCCGGGCGCGGGTGGCGCAGGGTCGTGCCGTCGCCCAAGCCGATCCGGATCGTCGAGGAGGACGCGATCAAGTCGCTCCTCGACCAGGGGTTCGTGGTGATCTCGGTGGGCGGGGGCGGCATCCCGGTCGTCCGCAACACCGACGGCGACCTGGAGGGCGTGGCCGCGGTCATCGACAAGGACCGGGCCTCGTCGCTGCTGGCCACCGTCATCGGCGCGGATCTGTTCGTCATCTCGACGGCCGTCTAGAAGGT
>JBIOYQ010000055.1:0-9909 GCA_044870295.1 Actinomycetota bacterium | reverse complement strand
CTGGCCTTCAAGATCATGTCCGACCCCTTCGTGGGCCGGCTGACCTACATCCGGGTGTACTCGGGGACGCTGCGGGCGGGCGCGCACGTGGAGAACTCCACCCGCGACCGCAAGGAGCGGATCGGCCGAATCCTCCAGATGCACGCGAACCACCGGGAGGACAAGGAGGCCGCGTTCACCGGCGACATCGTGGCGGTGGTGGGGCTCAAGCACACCACCACCGGGGACACGCTGACCGACCCCGCCGCTCCCGTGGTGCTCGAGTCCATGACGTTCCCCACCCCCGTGGTGTCGGTGGCCATCGAGCCGAAGACCAAGGCCGACCAGGACAAGCTCTCGGTGGCCCTGCAGAAGCTGGCCGACGAGGACCCCACGTTCGTCGTGCGGTTCAACGACGAGACCGGACAGACGCTCATCTCCGGGATGGGCGAGCTCCACCTCGAGGTGCTGGTGGACCGGCTGACCCGGGAGTTCAACGTGGGCGCGAACGTCGGAAAGCCTCAGGTGGCCTACCGCGAGACCATCCGCAAGCCCGTCCACAAGGTGGAGGCGCGCTACATCCGCCAGACCGGCGGCCGCGGCCAGTACGGGCACGCGGTGATCGACCTCGAGCCGACCGGCCCCGGAGGCGGGTACGAGTTCGTCAACAAGATCGTCGGCGGGACCATCCCGCGCGAGTACATCCCCGCGGTCGACCAGGGCATCCAGGAGGCCATGGAGTCCGGCACCCTGGCCGGCTACCCCATGGTGGACATCCGGGCCACGCTGATCGACGGGTCGTACCACGAGGTGGACTCCTCGGAGATCGCGTTCAAGATCGCCGGGCAGATGGCGTTCCGGGACGCCACCCGCAAGGCCGATCCCGTGCTGCTCGAGCCGGTCATGGAGTTCGAGGTGCTGACGCCCGAGGAGTTCATGGGCGAGGTCCTTGGCGACGTGACCGCCCGGCGCGGCCGCATCGAGCAGATCGACGAGCGGTCCGGCCTTCGGGTGATCCGGGTCCTGGTGCCACTGGCCGAGCTGTTCGGCTACGCCACGGACCTGCGGTCCCGGACCCAGGGGCGGGCCTCGCACACACCCATGCAGTTGCAGGCATATCAGGAAGTCCCGGCGCAGATCTCGAAGGAGATCGTGGCGCGGGTGAGAGGTGAATAGATCGGGGCGAGGGTCCCGGAAGGAGTAGAGGGGAGATGGCCAAGAAGAAGTTCGAGCGGAACAAGCCGCACGTCAACATCGGGACGATCGGCCACATCGACCACGGCAAGACCACCCTGACGGCGGCCATCACCAAGGTGCTGGCGGAGAAGGGCCTCGCCGACTTCACTCCCTTCGACCAGATCGACAAGGCTCCGGAGGAGAAGGAGCGAGGCATCACCATCGCCATCGCCCACGTGGAGTATCAGACCGAGAACCGCCACTACGCGCACGTCGACTGCCCCGGGCACGCCGACTACATCAAGAACATGATCACGGGCGCCGCCCAGATGGACGGGGCCATCCTGGTCGTGTCCGCCGCCGACGGCCCCATGCCGCAGACGCGCGAGCACGTCCTCCTGGCCCGCCAGGTCAACGTGCCCTACATCGTGGTCGCCCTGAAAAAGGTCGACATGGTGGACGACCCCGAGCTGCTCGACCTGGTGGAGCTGGAGGTCCGCGAGCTGCTGTCCTCCTACGAGTTCCCCGGCGAGGAGGTCCCGGTGATCCGCCTGTCCGCGCTGAAGGCGCTGGAGGGGGACGACGAGGCCAAGAAGGGCATCGAGGAGCTCATGTCCGCGGTGGACAGCTACATCCCGGAGCCCACGCGCGACGTCGACAAGCCGTTCCTCATGTCCATCGAGGACGTGTTCTCCATCACCGGTCGCGGCACCGTGGTGACCGGCCGAGTGGAGCGCGGCGTGCTGAAGAAGATGGAAGAGGTCGAGATCGTCGGCATCAAGGCCACCAAGAAGACGGTGGCCACGGACCTGGAGATGTTCCGCAAGCTGCTGGACGAGGTCCGGGCCGGTGACAACGTGGGCGTGCTGCTGCGCGGCGTCGACAAGGACGAGGTCGAGCGCGGGCAGGTCCTGTCCAAGCCCGGGACCATCACCCCGCACACCGAGTTCGAGTCGCAGGTCTACGTCCTGTCGAAGGAAGAGGGCGGCCGGCACACCCCGTTCTTCTCGAACTATCAGCCGCAGTTCTACTTCCGGACGACGGACGTGACGGGAGTCACCAGGCTCCCCGAGGGCACCGAGATGGTCATGCCCGGAGACAACATGGCCATGACGGTCGAGCTGAAGAGCCCGATCGCCATGGAGGAGGGTCTTCGGTTCGCCATCCGCGAGGGCGGCCGTACGGTCGGCGCCGGAAGGGTGACCAAGGTCATCAAGTGATGCAGGCAGGCTGTGCTCGATCGGGTGGAGGTCGGTCCTGATGGCGGCGCCAAGGATCCGCATCAAGCTGCGTGGCTACGACCACGAGATCCTCGACGCCGCCGCCCGGGACATCGTCGACCACGTGACCCGCACCGGGGCCAAGGTGGTCGGCCCGGTTCCGCTGCCCACCGAGCGCAACCTGTTCACGGTCATCCGGTCGCCCCACAAGGACAAGGACAGCCGCGAGCACTTCCAGATGCTCACGCACAAGCGGCTGATCGACATCCTCGACGCCACGTCCAAGACCGTGCAGGAGCTGCAGCGGCTCAACCTGTCGGCCGGCGTCGACATCGAGATCAAGCTCTGAGCAGGGGACGGACATGGCCGCGGCGAAGGGGATCCTGGGGACCAAGCTCGGGATGACGCAGATCTACACGGACGACTCGAAGGCCGTCCCGGTGACGGTCATCCAGGCCGGTCCCTGCGTGGTGACCCAGGTCAAGACGAAGGAGCGAGACGGCTACGAGGCCGTGCAGATGGCGTACGCCGAGGCCCGCCGGGGCAAGGCCACCAAGCCGGCGACAGGCCATTTCAAGGCGGCCGGGGTGAAGCCCATGCGGCATCTGATCGAGCTGCGAACCGACGCCGCCTCCGACTACGCGCCCGGCCAGGAGATCACCGTCGACATCTTCCAACCGGGCGAGCAGACCGACGTCATCGGGGTGTCGAAGGGCAAGGGGTTCTCGGGTCCCATGAAGCGCCACGGGTTCGGCGGTATGGGGGGTTCCCACGGCACCGAGCGCAAGCACCGGTCGCCGGGCTCGATCGGGGCCTCCGCCACGCCGTCACGGGTGTTCAAGGGAACCCGCATGGCCGGCCAGATGGGGAACGAGCGGGTGACCGTCCTGAACCTGGAGGTGGTCGGGTCCGACCCGGAGCGGAACCTGCTGCTCCTCCGGGGAGCCGTCCCGGGCGCCACCGGCAGCCTGGTCATGGTCCGGTCCAGCATCAAGGCCGGCGAGACCGGAAAGAGGCACCACTGATGCCCTCCGCCGACGTCCGGAACGCGACGGGTGAGGTCGTGGGGCAGCGAGATCTGCCCGCGGAGCTGTTCGAGGCCCCCGTGAACGTGCCCGTGATGCACCAGGTGGTGGTGGCCGGCATGGCCGCCCAGCGGGCTGGGACCCAGTCGACCAAGACCCGCGGTGAGGTGTCGGGCGGCGGCAAGAAGCCGTGGCGCCAGAAGGGGACCGGCCGGGCCAGGCACGGTTCGATCCGGTCGCCCATCTGGGTGGGAGGCGGGATCTCTCACGGCCCGAAGCCGCGGTCCTACGAGATGCGGGTCAACCGGAAGATGAAGAAGGCCGCCCTCCGGTCGGCCCTGTCCGACGCGCTCCAGAGCGGGAAGCTGTCCATCGTCCACGGTCTGGCCTTCGACGGTCCCCGGACGAAGGACGCGGTGGGTCTCCTCCGATCGCTCGAGCTGGACGGGCTGGTCCTGTTGGTGCTGGCCCGGCCGGACGAGGCCGTGGAGAAGTCCTTCGCCAACCTGACCAACGTCAAGGTGGACTACTCGGGCAACCTGTCCACCTACGACCTGCTCTACGCGGACCACGTGCTGTTCACCTCGGAGGCCCTCGACACCCTGACCGGTGAGCGTGGCCCCGTGTTCGAGGAGCCCGAACCGGAACCGTCGGACACCGAAGAGGGAGAGACGTCGGAGTCCGAGCCCGATGAGGCCGGGGACGAGGGCGAGGAGGTCCAGCCGTGAAGAGCGCCCGCGACGTCATCATCAGGCCGGTGGTGTCCGAGAAGTCCTATTCGGGCATCGAGCGCAACGCCTACACGTTCCTGGTGGCGGCCGACGCCAACAAGACCGAGATCAAGGAGGCGGTCCAGCAGATCTGGAACGTCCACGTGGTCGAGGTCAACACCATGAACCGCAGGGGCAAGATCAAGCGCACCCGCCTGGGCCAGGGCAAGCGCCCCGACCAGAAGCGGGCGGTGGTGCGCCTGGCCGCCGGCGACACCATCGAGATCTTCGAGACGAAGGGACCGTAGCCAGATGGCCGTGCGGAAGTACAAGCCAACCACGCCGGGCCGCCGGGGCATGTCGGGGTCCGACTTCGGCGAGCTCAGCAAGGGCAAGCCCGAGAAGGGCCTGACTCGGCCGCTGAAGAAGCGAGCCGGGCGCAACGCGTACGGGCGGGTCACCGCGCGCCATCAGGGCGGTGGCCACAAGCGGAGCTATCGCGTGGTCGATTTCCGACGCGACAAGGACGGCGTCCCGGCCAAGGTGGCGTCGATCGAGTACGACCCGAACCGGTCGGCTCGGATCGCCCTGCTGCACTACGCGGACGGCGAGAAGCGCTACATCCTGGCCCCGCAGGGCCTGGCGATCGGCGACCGCCTCGTGTCGGGGTCGGGCGCCGACATCCGCCCCGGCAACGCGCTGCCGCTGGCCAGCATCCCGGTCGGCACCGTGGTGCACGCGGTCGAGCTGAACCCCGGCTCCGGAGCCAAGATGGCCCGGTCGGCCGGCGTGGGGGTTCAGCTCCTGGCCAAGGAGGGCGGGCGCGCTACCCTTCGCATGCCCTCGGGTGAGATCAGGATGGTCGACGCGCGGTGCCGGGCCACGGTGGGAGAAGTGGGGAACGCCGAGCACGAACTCGTATCCTTGGGCAAGGCGGGCCGCAATCGCTGGTTGGGCAAGCGGCCGTCCGTCCGAGGCGTGGCCATGAACCCCGTGGACCACCCTCTGGGTGGAGGCGAAGGCAAGTCCAGCGGCGGCAGGGTCCCCACCAGCCCGTGGGGCAAGAAGGAGGGCCGGACCCGCCAGCCAAAGGCGTCCGACCGCCTCATCGTGCGCCGTCGTGGAAAGAGGAGGAGTTGACGTCATGCCGCGTTCGGTGAAGAAGGGACCGTTCGTGGACGGGCATCTCATGGCCAAGGTGGTCGAGATGAACCGCCGCGGCGACAAGCGCGTGATCAAGACGTGGTCGCGCCGTTCCACCATCGTGCCCGAGATGGTGGGTCACACCATCGCCATCCACGACGGGCGCAAGCACGTCCCCATCTTCATCACCGAATCCATGGTCGGACACAAGCTCGGAGAGTTCGCCATGACCCGCACCTTCCGGGTGCACGGTCATCACACGGAGAGGAGCACCTCCCTCAAGTAGAGGGATCAGCCCATGGAAGCCAAGGCCAGCGCCAAATACATCCGGATCTCGCCGCGGAAGATGCGTCGGTCGGTGGACCTGATCCGCGGCCGGCACGTCGAGGATGCCCGCCGCGTGCTCGGCCTGTCCCGACTCGGCCCGAACCCGACCCTGATCAAGGTCCTGAACTCCGCGGTGGCCAACGCCGAGCAGCTGGCTGCCATCCCGGAGAACCTGGTGGTGTCGCGCGCCTGGGTCGACGACGGACCCACGCTCAAGCGGTGGCAGCCTCGGGCGTACGGCCGCGCGACGAAGATCCGGAAGCGGACCAGCCACGTGACGATCGTGGTGAAGAGCCTTGAAGAAGAGGTGAGTGGTGGGACACAAGGTTAATCCGTACGGCTTCCGCCTCGGGGTGATCTACCCCTGGAAGTCCAAGTGGTACGCGCGCAAGGACTATGCCCAGGCGCTGCTCGAGGACGTCAAGATCCGGCGCTACATCACCCAGAAGCTGACCAGGGCCGGCATCTCCAGCGTCGACATCGAGCGCAAGGGCGACCAGCTCCAGGTGTTCATCCGCACCGCCCGGCCCGGCATCGTGATCGGCCGGAAGGGGGCGGAGGTCGACCGCATCCGCAAGGACATCGAGAAGATGACCGGCAAGCGGGTCGACGTGAAGGTCGAGGACATGAACCAGTCGGCCAGCGAGATGCGGCCCGAGACCGACGCCGCTCTCCTCGCCCAGAGCGTGTCCGAGCAGCTGGTCGGCCGCGTGTCGTTCCGGCGGGCCATGCGCCGAGCCGTGCAGACCGCCATGAAGGCGGGCGCGCTGGGCGTCCGAGTCCAGTGCGGCGGCCGGCTGGGCGGGGCCGAGATGTCCCGTCGCGAGTGGTACCGGGAAGGGCGCGTACCGCTGCACACCCTCCGGGCGAAGGTCGACTACGGGACCGCCGAGGCCAAGACCACCTTCGGGGTGATCGGGGTGAAGGTGTGGGTCTATCACGGCGATGAGATCCCCCCGCAGGAGAAGGAGATCGAGCTGGCCCGGGCGCGGGCTCTGGCCGGCCCCCGCGGAACCGGCGCCGCATCGACGGGCGCGCTCATCACCGACGTGCGCGAGGTGGAGGAAGGCGTTCCGGTTCCCCCGGCCGAGGTCCGGGAGACCCGCGACGAGCAGGCCCGACCAGGCCAGCGGCCGGCCCGCCGGCCCGGCCCGGGGACGCGCCAGCCGCCGCGGCGCCAGGGAGGTCGTTCGTAGATGCTGATGCCGAAGCGGGTCAAGCACCGCAAGCAGCACCGTGGGCGCATGCGCGGCCGGGCCAAGGGAGGCTCGGAGGTGCATTTCGGCGACTACGGCCTGCTGGCGCTCGAACCCGGCTGGCTGACCAACCGGCAGATCGAGGCCGCCCGTGTGGCCATGACCCGGCACATCCGCCGTGGCGGAAAGGTCTGGATCAACATCTTCCCGGACAAGCCCTTCACCAAGAAGCCGGCGGAGACCCGGATGGGATCGGGCAAGGGCAACCCGGAGGGCTGGGTGGCGGTGGTGAAGCCCGGCAGGGTCATGTTCGAGCTGTCGGGCGTGACGGAGCCCATCGCGCGCGAGGCCATCCGGCGGGCCGCCCACAAGCTGCCCATCAGGACCAAGTTCATCGTTCGAGCCGGGGCGGAGGCGAGTCGATGAGGTCCGCCGAGATTCGCGAGCTTCCCGACGACGACCTCCTGGCCCGTCTCGAGGCCAACAAGGAGGAGCTGTTCAACCTGCGCTTCCAGATGGCCACGGGGCAGCTCGACAACCCCATGCGCATCAAGCAGGTCCGTCACGACATCGCCCGGATCCTCACGGTGCTCCGGGGACGCCAGTCCGAGGAGGAGCTGATGGCGGCGGTGGCGGCCGCCGACCGCCAGTCGCTGGAGGAGCGACGCGAGGCCATCGCCTCCGGCGAGCTGAAGGGCCGCGCCCTGGGCGACATCGCGGAGGAGTCGATGATCGAAGAGGAGGCGGCGTCGGGCGCCGAGGCGGTCCCGGGTGAGGAGGAGGAGCCGGCATGAGCCAGGCCGAGCAGGACCGTCGGGCGCAGCGCAAGGTTCGCACCGGCGTGGTGGTCTCCGACGCCATGGAGAAGACCGTGGTCGTCCGGATCGCCTCGCAGGTGCGCCACCCGTTGTACGGCAAGATCGTGCGCCGCTCGACCAAGCTGAAGGCGCACGACGAGAGCTTCGAGGCGCGCGTCGGGGACACCGTCCGCATCGTGGAGACCCGCCCCATGTCCAAGACGAAGCGGTGGCGCGTGGTCGAGGTCCTGGAGAGGGCGAAGTAGGGAGCGATGATCCAGCAGGAGACCCGTTGCCGGGTGGCCGACAACACCGGGGCCAAGGAGGTCCTGGTGATCCGGGTGCTGGGCGGCTCCGGCCGCCGGTACGCGGGCGTGGGCGATGAGATCATCGGTTCGGTCAAGGACGCCCTGCCCGGCGGCGGCGTCAAGAAGGGTGAGGTGGTCCGGGGTGTCGTCGTCCGCACCGCGAAGGAGCGGCGGCGGCCCGACGGGTCCTACATCCGCTTCGACGACAACGCGGTGGTACTGCTCAACGAGCAGCGCAACCCGAGAGGGACCCGGATCTTCGGGCCGGTGGCCCGCGAGCTCCGGGAGAAGCGGTTCATGAAGATCATCTCGCTGGCACCGGAAGTGCTGTAGGGAGGAACGCAGGACATGGCATCGGTTGACGTCAAGAAGAACGACGAGGTCGAGGTGGTCGCGGGCAAGGACCGCGGCAAGCGAGGCCGCGTGGTCAACGTGCTGCCCCGTGAGCACCGGGTCATGGTCGAAGGCGTGGCCAGGGCCAAGCGGCATCTGCCGGTTCGTCCCACCGCGCGTGGCGGCCAGACCGGCGGGATCATCCTCAAGGAGCTGTTCATCGACCTGTCGAACGTCATGGTGGTGTGCAAGACCTGCGGGAAGGCCACCCGGATCGGCCATCGGCGCGAGGCCGGGATCAGCATCCGGGTGTGCCGGCGATGCGAGGCGGATATCTGATGGCTGAGCGACGAGCCCCATCCGCGCCCGCTCCCCGGTTGAAGGAGCGCTACCGGCAAGAGGTGCTGCCGGCCCTCCAGACCGAGCTCGAGCTCGGCAACCCGATGCGCGTGCCGCGCCTGGAGAAGATCGTGATCAACATGGGTGTGGGCGACGCCATCCGGGACGCCAAGCTCCTGGACGCCGCCGTCGCCGACCTCGCCACCATCACCGGCCAGAAGCCCGCCATCACGAAGGCCCGCAAGTCGATCGCGGCGTTCAAGTTGCGCGCCGGCATGTCCATCGGCGCCAAGGTGACGCTCCGCGGCGCCCGGATGTGGGAGTTCCTGGATCGCCTCGTCTCGACGGCGCTGCCTCGCATCCGCGACTTCCGCGGCCTCGACCCCGACGCGTTCGACGGCAGTGGCAACTACAGCATCGGGGTGACCGAACAGCTGATCTTCCCTGAGATCGACTACGACAAGGTGACCAAGGTGCGGGGCATGGACATCACCATCGTGACCACCGCCCAGGACGACGACGAGGCTCGGGCCCTGCTGCGGGCCCTGGGCTTCCCGTTCGCCGGCCTGCCGGCCGTCTCGGCGGCGGCTGCCGGCTGATCCATCGGACCGAGAGGACAGGAGACTTCCAGACGTGGCGAAGAAGGCACTGATCGAGAAGCAGAGACGGGCCGGGAAGAAGTTCCAGGTCCGGGCCTATACGCGGTGCGCCCGGTGCGGACGGCCCCGGGCCGTGCTTCGCCGGTTCACCCTGTGCCGCTTGTGTTTTCGGCAGCTCTCGCACCAGGGCGAGGTTCCCGGCGTCACCAAGGCGTCGTGGTGAGGGGTTGATCCCATGGTCATGACCGATCCCATCGCCGACCTCCTGACCCGCATCCGCAACGCCGGGATGGCCCGCAAGGACGAGATCTCGGTGCCGAGCTCCACAGTCAAGGAGCGCATCGCCCAGATCCTCGAGCGCGAGGGCTACCTCTCAGCCGTCTCCTCCGAGGGCGAGGGCAAGGGCCGCACGCTGACCATCCAGCTGAAGTACGGCACCACCCGCGAGCCGTCCATCAACGGACTGGAGCGGGTGTCGAAGCCCGGCCGGAGGGTCTATGCGGGCAAGGACGAGGTGCCCCGGGTGCTGGGCGGGCTCGGGATCGCTATCCTGTCAACCTCCCAGGGGATCCTCACCGACCGCCAGGCTCGCCAGCAGGGCGTCGGGGGCGAGGTCCTCGCATTCGTTTGGTGATCGGAAGGGAACCGGCATGTCGCGCATCGGAAAGCAGCCCATCGAGGTCCCCTCGGGGGTCGAGGTGACGGTGGACGGCTCACGCGTGCAGGTGAAGGGGCCGCGTGGGTCGTTGGGCCAGGC
>JBIOYQ010000054.1:0-6130 GCA_044870295.1 Actinomycetota bacterium | reverse complement strand
CGCAGAGACCTGGGATCGCCTGGCCGAGTACGTGGAGGCCATGAAGGGGAGCGCTGCCTAGGATCCCACGGTCCATGGTGGCCCGCTGAACGCATCGGTGTCCTAAACGATCCGACGGATCGGGGATTCATGCCCGGAACGAAACCGAGCCGTCCCTCGATCGCTTCAGGAGGTGTCCGATGCGACGTTCGCCGATCCTGCTCATCACGTCGATGTGGCTGGCCGTACTCACGGCGGGAAGCGCCACCGCGTCCACCGCGTCCACGACGTTCACCGCGGCCCCGAGGGCCGTCCCCTCGGGATTCCACGCCCAGTCAATGTCATGGGTCTCACCACAGCACGGGTGGATGCTGGGGCTGGCGCCGTGCGGCCAGTCCACGTGCACGACGATCGTGGAGACCACCGATGCGGGCGCGACGTGGACGCTTGCGGGGAGGCTGCGGGCCCCGCTCACGCTGGAACAGGCGTCGGGCGTGACGGAGATCCGGTACGCCGACGACCTCCATGGGTGGGCGTTCGAGCCCGCGCTGTGGGCAACCACCGATGGCGGGGCCACGTGGCAACGACAGGTGTTGCCGGGTGGAGGCCACCTGGTGCTCGCCCTCGGGGGCGACGCCGACGGGGTCTACGCGGTCATCTCGCCCTGCAAGCTCAACCGGCTCTGTCACCAGCCGGCCACGCTGTGGAAGACCACTCCCGGCCAGGGCTCGTGGACCCAGATGTCGGTTGCCTTGCCCGCTCTCACGGGATTCAACACCACGATCCTGGCCGTGCACGGGCTGGTGGCGTACCTGGACGTCCCGGCCGCGCTCATCGAATCTGCTCCCGGAGTCACGCCGGCCGACGTGCTGGACGTGACCGTCGACGGGCAGACCTGGTCGACACGACCGGACCCATGCTCGCCTGCCGATGGCGAGACCCTCACCGGCCTCGCCCCGATCTCGGACACAGCCGTCGCCCTGCTGTGCCAGGGGAACATCGGATTCGGGAAGGCCATGAAGCGCGTGTTCCGGTCGGACGATACAGGTCAAACCATCCACTCGGCGGGGACGATGTCGATCTGGGGCATCACCACCCAGCTGGCCGCTGCCCCGGACGGAACGCTCGCAGCCTCGTCCTACTCCATCGGGAGCTGGATCTACCGGAACGCCGGCGGGACGACGTGGACGACGTCGGCCGATCTGGGCGACGGTGGGATGGGCTGGAACGACATCGTCTTCACCACCGATGAGGTGGGGTACGTCATCCACGGGCCTGCGGGTTCGCCCTGCTGCACTCAAGTCGGCGAGCTGTGGCAGACGCAGGATGGCGGCGCGACCTGGGCGCCGACGGCCTGAGTCAGTCGGGCTCGAAGTCGGGGCGGTCGTCTGCCGGCGCCGCCTCGACTCGCTTCCCCGCGTAGGCCGAGGGATCCATGGCGTGCCGATACGCCAGGCTGATGCGCGGTCCCGCCTCGGCCACCTTCGGCACGCTGTGCTCCCACTCGCGCTGGGTGCGACCGCCCGTGACCAGCAGGTCCCCTTCGCCGAGCAGGAACACGGTGGAGGATCGTCTCCCCGACGCCCTCTTGGGCCGGAGCAGGAAGCGGCGAGGTTCTCCCAGCGACACCAGCGCGACGATGGGATCCTCGACCTCCTTGGCGATGCGGTCGGCGTGCCATGCCACGCTGTCTCGACCGTCGCGATAGAGATTGAACCCGACGGAGTCGAAGCGGCGCTCGTACCTGTTCGACAGGGCGGTGCGGATGTCCTCCAGGATCGGCGGTTCCAGCGGCTCGCCGCGATCCTCGAACCAGGGCGATGTGAGCCGCGGCTCCATCACGCGGTTGTCGTACATGCGTCGGGACCGCTGCTCCCAGCGCCGGCCCGTGAGCACCGCCTCGAAGACCGCGTCGGATCCGGAGAGCCACCCGGGCACGTGATCGACCCACGAGTGGTCGTCCAGATGGCTCCGTCGAAGGCGCGAGAACGAGGGATCGATCCCGACGGGCTCTGCCGTGCCGAACAGAGTGGGCTGCCATATGAGGTCTGGGGAAGACGCCATCCCGTCCACTGTATTCGGTCGTCGACGGACGGATCGTTCGGGGGCACGGGTGGTTACTTGACTCCGCTTCCTCATGCGGTTGAATCGCGAGAAGACCAATCGTCGCCTTCGCGCGGGGAGGCAAGGACATCAGCCCTGCACCGTCCGCAGTCAACGGGGTCGTTCCATACCTCGAGGTGCTGTTCTACGCAGCGGCGGTACTGCTGGTGCTGACGGGCGGCTTCAAGATCTGGCGTCCGGACCCTACTGAACGGGTGTTGTCGGCCGTGGGGGTGGGGCGGTCCTCACGAGCTGCCGCCACGGTGGTGGGAGCGGCGGAGATCCTGGCGGGGGGCGTCGGCCTGTCGTCTCCGCGTCCCCTCGGCGGGATCCTGGTCGCCGCGACCTATGGGAGCTTCGCGCTCTTCCTGGTGTTCCTGGTCGCCTTCCGCCCCTCGGTCAGGTCCTGCGGGTGCACGGGCCGCCAGGACACCCCTCCCAGCCTGGTCCATGCGGGGCTCGACGTCGTAGCAGCCTCCCTGGGGGTAACGGTGGCCACGTCCTCCGGCGTGCTCGGTCCGGCGGGGTTCTGGCGAACGTTCGGCCTGGAGGGGATGGTCGGGCTGGTGGTCGCCGGGCTCCTCGCCTACGCGCTGTCCGCGGCGGTCACGTTCCTGCCGCAGGCCCTGCGCGCTCCTCGCCCGCTCCCGGTGGCCGAGCGCCACGGCGGGACCGAGCGAAGCCGGCTGGTCGACGACATCTTTCGCCAAGCGGGGATCGACGCGGACGACCAGAGCTTGTGGGGCGGCATCCGCGCCCGATCGGCGCCGTGATAGGGACGCTGTCCGGCCGGCTGACCGGCCAGCGGCGGGGCGGCGGGTTCCTCGATCGCATGACCCTGGCGGCCGCGGCCTTCGCCACGGCGCCCATCCGGTACGCCACGCGTCCGGTGTCGGCAAGGGACATCGTGGGGCGGGTGCCGCTCTCCTGCGGCAGCGACCGGACGCCCGACAAGTGCCTCGACGGTACCTGTGGAGGCGGAAGCACCTGCTGTGGCGACGGCTGGACCACGTTCTGCTGTTCGCTGGTCGACGAGTCGAACTACGCATGCCCCTCGTATTCCTACATTGCCGGCTACTGGAAGTGCACGTTGACCATTACGAAGGGGATGTGCTCGACCAGCGGGGTCCGGTGGTACATCGACTGCAACGTGACCCCCGGGAAGTCCTGTCCGGACGGGTGCACGTGCCGCAACTGCTCGTATCGTCGAACCTGCTGCAACTGCTTCCGGTACGGCCAGTGCAACAAGGACGTGGCCGGAACCACCTATGTCGTGTGCCGCCTGTTGAGCTGCATCAAACCCTGGTCGACGAGCCTGCAGCCCTGCACGGACTGCGACGAGCAGGACCCTCCGGCTGTGAACAATCCGACGTGCTTCCAGCCGGACGGCGTGGACTGCTTGAGCTGAAGGACGATGACGACGTGACCCCGAGCTGGATGGAGGTGCCGTGAGGATCCTGGTGTTCATCGACACTGCCCTGCTTGCCGTCCTGACCCTGCTGATGGTGGGGTTGCTCCGTGGCCACGCCGAGCTTCTGAGGAGGAGCGCCTCCGATCCGGACCGGCAGCCGAGGCGTGAGGCCCCGGACCCCGCACGGATCGTGAGGCTCCCCGAGCCACGAGCGGTCGAGACGCCTGCGGCCGACATCTCGGGGGCGACGATCGACGGAGGAGCGGCGGTGCTCTCCATGCGCTCCGATCGCAACACGCTGTTGGCCTTCCTGAGCAGCGGTTGTTCGGCCTGCGTTCCCTTCTGGGAGGGGCTGGCCGAGGTCCAGCGGGGGGCACTCCCCGGAGCTGCCCGCGTCGTCGTCGTCACCAAGGATCCGAGCTTCGAGCTGATGGCGCGGCTCAACGATCTGGTGCCACGAGGCGCCACCGTCGTCATGTCCTCGCAGGCATGGACGGACTACGGCGTCGAGCTGTCCCCGTACTTCATCTTCGTGGATGGGATGGTGGGCGAGGTCCGGTCCGAGGGCGCCGCCACCACGTGGAGCCAGGTCCTGTCCCTGCTGGGCGACGCGATCGCCGAGTACGAGCTGGCGGGCACACCGTGAGCGGAGGGGCGCCGGTGCTGGTCCTGGCGGGTGTCGCGGTCGCCGTCGTGGCCGGCGTTCGATCGGCATGGTCTCCCTGAGGTGAGTCGATGCTGGAGAGCATCACCCCGCTGGGCGAGCGGGGCCGCGGATCGAGGTGGGGAGTGACCGTCGGCTTCTTCGTCCTGGGCTCCGTGGCCGCCGGCGCCCTCCTCGGCGGAGGACTGGGCGCACTTGGAGCGGTATCGTCCGATGCAATCGGTCCGACTGACCGTCGACTGCTGGTCCTGGCCGGGCTGGCAGCGGTCGGATCGCTGTGGGACGCGGGGGCTGTTCCCTTCACGCTTCCCGGGATCCACCGACAGGTCAACGAGCAGTGGCTGTTCGTCTATCGCGGTTGGTACTACGGGTTCGGCTTCGGCTTCCAGCTGGGTCTTGGCGTGGTCACCATCGTCACCACCACCGCCATCTACCTGTCCCTGGTGGCTGCCGTGCTCGCGGGTTCCGTCCTGGGCGGAGTGGCGGTGGGATCGGCGTTCGGGCTGGCCCGGTCGGCCACGATCCTGGGGGCGGCTCGGGTGGACTCTCCCGTTCGACTGGCCGAGCTTGGGCGGTGGCTGGAGCGGTGGGACGCGGTCTCGGCGCGCTCCACGGCGTTGGCGTTGCTGGGTGTGGCGGTCCTGGCCGGCACCCTGGCGGTGGCGTGACGTGGGGACCACGACGCTGTCGGCGCTGGGGCTCTCGGTGGGGCTCCCTCCCGGGTGGGAGGGCCGCGTCGTGGTGATGACGTCCGAAGACGGCACGAGGTACCCCAACCTGCACGCCGGCAACTTCGCGCTGCAGCCCGAGGGAAGCACCTTCGGCCAGTACAGCATCGAGCGCATGGATCCCGAGAAGGCGATGGTCGTGGTGGTCGAGTACGGGCCGCGATCGGTCGGCACCGAGTTGTTCAGCTCGGGACGATGGCCGCCGGCCCTCACGGTGGCCGACCTCAACCCGGCGAACTTCCCCGGTCCCCGGCCCCATGGTCTGGCCGCCAACCAGAACTTCGTCTCGGTGAACGGCCGGGCCTTCTGCATCTACACGGTGATGGGGCTCGTGGCCGGCGCGGCGTCGCGCATGGCCGAGGTCAACGAGGTCCTGGGATCGATCTGGGTCGATCCGGAGCGGGCATGATCGCCGGGCTGTGGATCGCCGTCCTCGTCCTGACCGCCCTCATGATCGGGTTGGCGTTGGTGGTGTCGGGTCTGGTCCAGGCCATGAACGAGCTTCGCAGCGTCGACGCCGCCATCGCCTCGATCCGTCCGAAGGGTCTCCCTCCAGGGTCGATCGCCCCGCCGGTCACGGGTGCGGTGCTGGGCGGGGGACGCTTCGACCCGCGGTCGATGCTGGGACGGGCGCACGTGGTGGCGTTCGTCTCTCCCGAGTGCGAGCCGTGTCGTCCGCTCATCGAGGACCTGGCCGACGCCGACGCGGTTCGAGACCTCCCTCCGGCCGTGTTGGTCACCGGGGGGAGCTCCGCCGGCGACGCCGTGTTCGCGGTCCTGGCGGGACGCGACGACGTAACGGTGGTGGTCCAAGAGCACGATGAGGTTGCCGACCGGTACCAGACGCACGCCACACCGCACGTGTTCGTCGTCGACGAGGAGGGGATCATTGTGGCCCAAGGCGTCGCCAACGACGCCCGAGCGGTGCGAGCCCTCGCGAGTCACCAGGTGGCGCGACGATGAGCGACGCCAACCGAATCGGCGGCGAGGACACGGGCGGAGCCAAGCCCAATCGGCGAGCCTTCCTCCAGGGCGTGTTCGCGGTCAGCCTGGCCTCGTACGCGAGGCTGTCCAACGCGCCTCGGGTGGCCAGGTATGCCGGGACGGTCATGGGGAACCGGCGGGAGCAAGTCCCGTACCTCCAGTGCGATCCCATCGACCACTGTGGAGCATGCGCGTGCGCTGGTGACCGTTACCTCTGCGAGTGCTCCGACGGCTCGTCGTCGTACAAGACGTGCTCGGCAG
>JBIOYQ010000053.1:0-15759 GCA_044870295.1 Actinomycetota bacterium | reverse complement strand
CGAGGGCCTTCCTCGAGTGCCTTCAGGACACTGATCGAGCACTTCGACGGGACCTCGTGGCGTGCTGTCCGGAGCCCGAACTCCGGCACATCCAACAACGAGCTCAACGCCATCTCCGCCGATTCGGCCAGCGACGCATGGGCGGCGGGTTTTCGCATCGCCGGGAATGTCAACAAGACGCTGATCGAACGGTGGAACGGCGCCCGCTGGTCGGTCGTGCCCAGTCCGAACTCGGGATCGGGAGACAACCAGCTTCGCGGTGTGTTCGCCAGGACGACAACAGATGCCTGGGCTGTGGGTGCCGAGGACTTCTCTGCGGCGACGCTCATCGAGCATTGGGACGGATCGGCGTGGGTCATCGTGTCGTCGCCAACCCCGCTCGGCGGGGGAACGCTGACCGCCGTGACGGCGGTGGCCGCGAACGACGCGTGGGCGGTGGGAGCGGTCGGCGACGGTGACGACGGCGCCCTCGTCGAGCATTGGGACGGAGCATTTTGGACGATCGTGCCGACGCCACCGATCTCCGGTGACGCGCTGTTGAGCGGTGTGGTTGCCGTGTCGTCGTCCGATGTATGGGCCGTGGGCTCGCAGGGGAGCGAGACATTGGCCGAGCACTGGAATGGCAGCACCTGGACCATCGTGCCGAGCCCGAATCCTCTCCCAACGACGAAGGGCAACAACTTCCTCACCAGCGTGACCGCGGTCTCGTCCATGGACGTGTGGGCGGTGGGCGCCACCCTGGACTTCACCCGGGGCGGGCTCGAGCAGACCATGACGTTTCAGTGGAACGGGTCCTCCTGGTCGGTCGTCCCCAGCCCCAACCAGGGAACCTCTAGCAATCTGCTGCTGGGCGTTTCCTCACCCGGCGGGGGCGTCGTGTTCGCCGCGGGGTCGTTCTTGAGCGGCGGCACCAGCAGAACGCTCGTGTTGCGGACGACCCAGGGGTGAGATCAGAGACCGGTTACCAGTAGCGAGCCGTCGCCATCGCGATCACGGCGAGCACCAGGAGGGCGAGGTCCGTCTTCCCGTGCCGCTCGAGGCTGCCGGTCAGCTCGTTGAGCCGGGCCTGTTGCTCGGCCGAAGGGGGCCCTCCGGAGGCCGCGACCTCGTTCCCCAGATCGACGAGGCGTTCGACCCCCATGCCCACCCCGATCGACCCAACCACCGCGGCGGTCGTGGCCAGGACGCCCCCGATGGTGAGGACGATCCCGAACCGGGAGGTGATCCAGTCGCCGAACGAGGGGTACAGGCTCATGTCCTTCAACCAGAGGATCCAGCCGGCCAGGACCGTGATGCCACCTAAGCCGGTGATCACCTTGGCCGCCTTCCGCTTCTTCACCGCCACCGTGAGGAGCGGGCCCGCCGACGGGCCGACCTCGGCCGCGGACGGCCCGATGATGGCGACGAACAGGAACGCCGAACCCACCCACAGCACGCCCGCCAGGATGTGGAAGAACCGAAACACCAGGTAGAACACCGACGTGGCGAGCATGATCCTCCCTCTGTTGGTGATCGATTGGCCGAACGATACTTGATCAGCTGACGGCGTTCAGTGAGTTCGTCACTGATGTTTGCTGTATGGGTGGGAGCGTTCCTCACGGCCGACGGAGACGGCGATGTCCACTTCGTTGCCCTCCGGGTCGGCGAGTGTCCACCCCTCGGGCGCGCTGCCGTCGTAGACGATTCGCCCCCCGGCGCCGAGCGCCGAATCGATACGCGCGCTGGCCTGGTCATCGGGCACGAAGACATCGACGTGGATGCGGTTGCGCTGCTCGCGCCGGGCTCATGACGAGGTGTGCACGGGATAGCGCAGATGCGTGACTCCCACACCCGTGACGACTGTCGGATTCCCGAGGATGACCGGTGTGTTCGCGAGGTGGTCGAACAGCCGCACCCCTGCACCTAGCAACACGGCGGCCAGGTCGATGTGGATCTCGTCAAGCAGCCCGGCGTCCAGGCACTGCTGGATCGTTTGGGCGCCGTGCACGCCCACGGATTTCGGGCCCGCAGCCGACTTCGCTCGTGCCACCGCGCTTTCGATGCCGTCGGTGATGAACTGGACCGTCGAGCCAGGCCGTGGCCAGCCGTCGGGCACATCGTGGGTGACGACGAACGCGGGACCCCAGGGGTGCTGGCCGCCCCAGCCGTCGGCGCGTTCAAACGTGCGCCGACCGGTGAGCATGGCGCCGATCTCAGCCATCAAGCCCCTTAGATGGTCGCCGTCCGGCGCCGAGACGTGGAACGTCATGGCCATTGTCGGGCTCGAGTTGGGGACCTCGACGTCGCCCGAGAAGTACCAGTCGAAGACCTCGTCCACCCCGTCGTTCTGGTCGGCGACGTACCCGTCGAGAGACATCGACATGAGTGCGACCACCTTGGACACGGTGCGGCTCCTTTCGCGGAACGTTCGGTCTTCGGAACCCTGTGCCCTCGGCAGGATTCGAACCTGCGCACCCGGCTCCGGAGGCCGGCGCTCTATCCCCTGAGCTACGAGGGCCGGCGGCGCATGGACGCGCGCCGAGAGGACGCACGCCATCTTAGCAACGGCCCGAGAGAGCCCTAGATCGGGGGCGGTGGGGGCACGGCCGGGATCGAAGGTGTCGGTGCGGCCGGGACGGCGGTCGTCGACCAGGCCCTGTGTGATCTGGTCAGGGCGTCGACGAACGCCTCGAGATGATCCCGCCGGTAGGTGGTGAAGCTCACCTCGCCGCGCGGCTCCAGGAAGAACCGGAGCGACGCATTGAGTCCACGTCGGTCGACCTCGACGCCCCGCAGCCGGCCGTAGGGCACCTCGCCCTTGAACTTCGCCGACGCTCCGAGGGATGGCGTCCGGAACACGAGCAACCGCCGGTTGGTCACCGCCAGGACCATGCTGGAAGACGCCGGGAAGCCCAGCTCCTCCACCCGGCGACGCTCCTCGGATACGAGGACGGCCTGCACCACGACGCCGCCCAGGAGTCCGACCGGTGAGGTCTTCGGTACGGCCCGAACGGTCGCGAGGACCTGCTCGGCCGGGTGCAGAATGCCTCTCGCAGCCCGCTCGATCTTGGCTCGGTGGTCGGCCACAAGAACTCTCTCGACGAGATCACGTTCGTTCTTGATGGCCTCGAGGGTTGGTCCGACCGAGGGCCGGCCGCGGCTACTATTCCTCGAAGGTCCCATGGTGCAACAGACGCTCTCGCGCATCCTCTCTGACGCTGCCACGGCCGCCGCGCCCGGGCTCGGGCTCGATCCGGACAGCGTGCCCCAGCCCGAGTTGCTCAAGCCGAAGACCAAGGACCACGGGGACTGGTCGACCAACCTCGCCATGGTGCTGGCGCCGAAGGCCGGTCGGCCTCCACGGCAGGTCGCAGAGGCCCTGGCGAAGGCCATCAGGAGCACCGACCGGGGGAAGCTGGTCAAGGACGTGCAGGTGGCGGGCCCGGGGTTCATCAACCTGTTCCTGGGCGAGCGATGGCTGCACGAGGCGCTGCGCGACCTCCTGCAGCAAGGAGAGCGGTACGGTCGGAGCGAAGCGACGGGCCAGCGGGTGCAGGTCGAGTACGTCTCTGCCAATCCGACCGGGCCGCTGCACGTCGGGACGGCTCGCAACGCCGCGCTGGGCGATGCCATCGCCAACGTGCTGGAGGCGGCCGGCTGGGAGGTCCAGCGGGAGTACTACTGGAACGACACCGGAGCGCAGGTCGACGCGTTCGCCGCGACCATCGAGGCGTGGTACCTGCGGCGCTTCGGCGTCGACGCCCCCCTCCCCGAGGCCGGCTATCAGGGGAGCTATGTCCCCGAAGTCGCGGAGCAGATCGCGAGCGAGGTGGGCGACGCGCTGGTGTCGAAGGAGCCGGACGAGCGCCGCCGGGTTCTCGCCGACGAAGCGCATCGGCGGATGCTGGCCTCGGTCATGGAGACGCTGGCTCGGTTCCGGGTGCGGTTCGATTCGTTCCGGACGGAAGGTGAGCTGGTCCGGTCGGGCCAGGTGGATGAAGCCGTCGCAAAGCTGCGAGACATGGATCTGGCCTACGACGCCGATGGCGCGGTGTGGTTCCGATCCACGAACTTCGGCGACGACAAGGACCGTCCGCTCATCCGATCGTCGGGTGAACCCACGTACTTCGCGAAGGATGTCGCGTACATCCTGGACAAGATCGGGCGTGGCTTCGACCGGCTGGTGTACGTGTGGGGAGCCGACCACCACGGCGACGTGAAGCGCGTCCTGGGGGCCGCCCAGGCGTTCGGGATCGATCCGGCCCGGGTGCAGATCGTGCTGTACCAGCTGGTGCATCTGTATCGCGGCGGAGAGCCGGTGCGCATGAGCAAGCGGTCCGGCGAGATGATCACGCTCGACGAGCTGCTGGACGAAGTGGGGACCGACGCGGCCCGGTACACCCTGCTGTCGCGATCGCCCGACTCGCCGCTCGACTTCGACATCGAGCTGGTCACCCGCCAGTCCATGGACAACCCCGTCTACTACGTGCAGTACGCGCATGCCCGGATCGCCAGCGTCCTGCGCAAGGCCGAGGCCGAAGGCGTCCGGCTCCGGCGGCACGCCGACGTCGACCTCTCGGTGCTGCGCGAGGACGCCGAGCTGGATCTCATCCGTACGCTGTCGGAGTTCCCCGAGACCGTGGCGACGGTGGCCGCGATGCTGGCGCCGCAGCGCCTGACCCGCTACGTCGAGGACGTCGCGGCGGCGTTCCACCACTTCTACACGGACTGGCGGATCATCACCGACGACGCAAGGGTGACCCAGGCCCGGTTGCAGCTCTCGGTGGCCACCAAGCAGGTGGTGGCGACCGCCCTTGAGCTGCTGGGCGTGAGCGCCCCCGAATCCATGGAGCGCCTGGATGGCGACGAGCGCTGAGGCCGGGCCACGGCCCGACGACGGCGGCTCCGAGGAACCCGTCCAGTCGGAGTCGACGTTCGTGGTCAGGCCGGCCCGTCCCCGCGACGCGGCCTCGTTCGTGGAGCTGTGGAAAGCCGTGGCGGCCGAGGGCCGGTTCATCAGGACCGAGCGTGTGGATCGGTCGGTGCGCTACTACCGGCGTCGCTTCTTCAAGCGGCCCACGAGCAGGGAGCAGGCCACGCTGGTGGCAGTGGTCGGCGACCGCGTGATTGGCCATCTCCACGTCGCTCGTGAGGACAGCCCGTGGACCCGTCATGTGGCCTCGCTCGGCATGACGGTCGCGGCCGACTGGAGGGGGCGGGGCGTCGGCTCGGCGCTCATGGCCGAGGCGATCGAGTGGGCGAGGTCCGCGGGCGTGGAGAAGCTCGCCCTCTCGGTCTACCCGGACAACGACGTCGCGCGGGCCCTGTACGCGAAGTTCGGCTTCCAGGAGGAGGGTCGGCTGACGGGTCACTCCAAGAAGTCGATCGGCTACCGGGACGAGATCGTCATGGGCCTGTGGCTGATCCCGCCGCCGCCCTCGGATCCCTGATGGCGCCATGCGAGGAGAGCCGGTTCGGGCTCAACATCCGCCGAAGGTGTGACGACCCTCATTGAGAACGTCGTGACCGGAACGTAGACTGCGGCCCGTTTGGAGGGTTCGCCCCCAGCGGGCCCATGGACTTCCCCGACACTCAAGGCGATCGCCTCGATGGAAGCACAGCGAGCGTCCGGCCCGGAGCCGGAGCCAACGAAGCAGAAACCAGCCGAAGCGGTCCCGCCGCTCCTCGCGGACTTCTCCGGGCCGGTCGTGTCGGTCAAGGAGGGGGAGACCTTCCTCTGTTCGGACGACGTCGGCGACATCGACGACCGGCGTGAGCACGGGCATGGCCTCTATCACCGAGACACCCGGTTCCTGTCCCACTTCCGGATGCGACTGTCGGGGCGCGAGCCCATCCTCCTGTCCTCGTCCGCCGAGCGTGGCTACATGGCGCACTTCGACCTCACCAACCCCGAACTGTTCTTGAACGGGGACGTGCAGGTGCCCCAGCAGACCCTGAACGTCCGCCGGGTCCGCGTGGTGAGCGGGCGCCTCTTCGAGCGGGTCCGGGTCAAGAACTACAACGCGCACCCGGTGAACGTGACCATGTCGTTCTCGCTCGCCGCGGACTTCGCCGACATCTTCGAGGTCCGAGGCCTGCGGCGGGCGGCTCGCGGACACGCGGACCCACCTCGGGCGGAAGGACACCGGGCGCAGTTCTCCTACCTGGGAGCGGACGGCGTGCCTCGTCGCACCGTGATCGAGTTCGAGCCCGCACCGGCACGCCTGGAGGTGGTGGGGGACCGGGTGGAAACGGAGGTCCAACTCGAGCTGGCTCCCCACCAGACCCGGCTGGTCACCACCACGGTCGAGGCGGTGGTCGACGACGTCCGCGCCGCCCCCGTCGACTTCGAGGCGGCGGTCCACCGCCTCCGGCGTTCGTACGAGGACTGGGAGCACCAGAGCACGCACATCTTCACGGACAACGAGCTCTTCAATCAGCTGCTCACACGGGGCCTTCGCGATCTTCGCGCGCTCTACACGCAGACGGACGGCGGCGGGATCCTGGCCGCGGGGATCCCGTGGTACGTGGCGGTGTTCGGCAGGGATGCCCTCATCACGTCGCATCAGCTGCTGTCCGTGAACCCCGCCCCGGCGCGCGACGCCCTTCGGCTGCTGGCGCACTACCAGGGCACGAAGGACGACCCGTGGCGTGACGAGGAGCCCGGCAAGATCCTGCACGAGATCCGCCGGGGCGAGCTGGCCGGGGCGGGGCTGGTCCCGCACTCGCCCTACTACGGCTCCGTCGACGCCACGCCGTTGTTCGTGTTCCTGTGGGCGCAGTACTTCCGCTGGACCGACGATGAGGATTTCGCGCACGAGCTCCTCCCCAACGTTCGGGCTGCCCTGGACTGGATCGACCGCTACGGCGACCGGGACGGCGACGGGTTCGTCGAGTACCAGACCCGCTCGCCGGCCGGGATCCTGAACCAGGGATGGAAGGACTCGCGCGATGCCATCGTGCATGCCGACGGGACCATGGCCACCGGCGCGATCGCGCTGGTCGAGGTGCAGGGCTACGTGTACATGGCGAAGCAGCGGGCCGCTGACGTGTTCGACGCCCTGGCCGACTTCCGGACCGCCGCCCGATTGCGCGAGGAGGCGGACGAGCTCCGCCGCCGGTTCCACGAGGCGTACTGGATGCCGGACGAGCGCTACTACGCCCTGGCCCTGGACGGTGAGAAGCGCCAGGTTCGCACGATCACGTCGAATCCCGGCCACTGCCTGTACGCCGACATCCTGGACCCGGACTCCGCCGCGGACGTGGCCCGGCGGCTCCTCCAGCCGGACATGTTCAGTGGGTGGGGCATCCGAACCATGAGCAAGACCGCGGTCGCGTACAACCCCATGAGCTACCACAACGGCACGGTCTGGCCGCACGACAACGCCATGATCGTGGCCGGGCTCAAGCGGTACGGGTTCATGAAGGCCACGAACCGGGTGGCCACCGCCATCTTCGACACGGCCATCCACGCCGACTACATGCGGCTGCCCGAGCTGTTCTGCGGCTTCACCCGACGGACCCCGAACCGCCCTGTGGACTACCCGGTGGCCTGCTCCCCCCAGGCCTGGGCGGCCGGCTCGCCGCTCCTGATGCTGCAGGCCATGCTGGGGATCTCGGCCCGGGCCCACGTCAACGCCCTCACCGTGAACCAGCCGCACCTGCCCCCTTGGCTCAATGTGGTGGAGCTTCGGAACCTGCGCGTGGGGGACAGCTCCATCTCCCTGGTGTTTCGCCGCGACGGCGAGATCACCGGCTTCTCCCTGTTCGACCGCAAGGGGGACGTGCGAGTGCTCATGGAGGAGTAGGGCGCTCCTAGCGGGAGCACCCTCTTGTGGAGACGCCCGCCGTCCTGCCTTCGGCGTCCTGCAGCTTGGACGTGACCTCGGTCGACGCGATGGCGTAGCCGATGTCGCCGTCCGTGGTGGACGCGGCGAAGATCACCCCAGCCACCGATCCGTCGGAGAGGACGAACGGTCCACCGGAGTTCCCCGGTCGGACCTTCGCCTGCAGCTCATACACGTCGCGGGACACCACCGACCGGCCGTAGATGTCCCGGCCCACGGCGGTCAGCTCGCGGCGGACGGCCGCGCCTCCATACGTCAGGCCGCCGCCGCCCGGGTAGCCGAGGAAGGCTCCGTCGGCACCCCTGGGTTCCAGCTCGGGGTCCAGCGGCAGGACCGGCAGGTCCAGGTCGCCCACGTACAAAACGGCGATGTCCAGCTTGGGATCGAACAGGACCACGGCGACACGCTCGTGGTTCGGCCCGTTCTGCTCCTGGACCACCAGTCCCTGCTTGACCCCGGCCACGACGTGGGCGTTGGTGATCACGTACTTGTCGCCGGCCACGAACCCGCTGCCCTCCTGGATCGCGCCGCAAGCCGGCCCCTCGATCCGAACCGTGCTCTGGTCCGCCAGGTTCGCGACGGCCTTCACCTCCCTGTCGCTCGGCCCCTCGACCGGACCGACCGGGGCCGGCGGCAGGTCGGCGAAGACCTCGGGGAAGCCGAAACGGTTGAGGAACTGCCGGACCTCGCCCAGCAGGGACGGGGGGCGCGGCAAGGCGCTGTCGAGGCCTCGGATGATGGCGGAGCCCCGGATCTGGTCCGACAGCGCGGGGAAGGGGCCGTTCGCGAGATTCAGGCCGATGAACCACGTGGTGAGGAGCACGGCGACCAGGGCCACCACCGACCCCGCCACGGAGTCGAAGGTCCCCAGGACGGTTCGACGAGCGATCGACCACACGCGAAGGCCGACGAGCCATCCCAGGGCGTCGCCCAGGGCGGCCGCCGCGAACAGCACGACGAGCGCGATCGTGGCCTGGCTGAACGGCGTCGACGCCAGGCCGGCCACCTTCGGCGCCACCACGGCGCCGACGAGAAGGCCCAGGATCAGCCCCGCGTAGGTGGTCAGCTGGAGTGCCGCCCCGCGCCGGTAGCCGTTGAAGACTGCCAAGACCAACAGCACGAGGATGCCGAGGTCCAGCAGGTTCACGCGCGCTATCGTGCCATGGAACGGCGGGTACACTTCGAGCCGTGGTCACCATCGCCACATCTCCGACCCGCACGTGGGATCACCGTACTTCGTCCCCAACCTGATGAATCGGGTCATCGTCGAGCTCAACGAGCTCGATCCCGACCTCGTCGTGTGCACCGGTGACCTCACCAACGAGGGCTACCGGCAGGAGTACAAGAACTGGGTGGCGTACCGCGAGCGCATCAAGGCCCCTGTCGTCACCGTGCCGGGTAACCACGACGCCCGCAACGTCGGCTACCTCCACTTCGAGGAGCTGATCGGCCCGCGCCATTGGTCGGTGGACGTGCGAGGAGTCCGCATCGTGGGGGCCGACTCCAGCGAGCCCGACATCAACGACGGCCAGATCGGCCGGGAACGGTATCCCTGGATCAAGGAGCAGTTCGCCGACCCGGTCGAGCTGAAGGTCTTCGCCATCCACCACCACCTCATCCCTGTGCCGGGCACCGGCCGCGAGCGCAGCATCGTCAACGACGCCGGCGACCTGCTGGAGGTGTTGATCGAGGCGGGGGTGAAGATCGTCCTCACCGGCCACAAGCACGTCCCGTACGTGTGGAGGTTGGAGAGCGTCTACATCGTGAACGCCGGGACGTGTTCGTCCCTGCGCTTACGCGGCTACACCCGGCCGTGTTACAACATCGTCGAGGTCGAGGGGGACGAGGTGAAGATCCACCGCAAGTTCCCCTTCGGCGGGCAGACCGTCCTGGCGCACTTCTCGCTGTCGACCGGCGCGCAGTATCACCGGGAGCTCGAGGCGCTGATACAGGACGCCAAACCCGGTGCTCCACTGAGCTCGGAGTAACGGACCGCGGCCGGGCCGGCCGCCCGCAAGGCGAACCCTTCGAACCGAGGAGACCCACACGTGAGAGTGATCGCGCTGGTCGATGGCGAGCACTACCCCCAGGTCACCAGGTGGGGCCTGGAGGAAGCCGCCGGCCGCGGATTCGACGTGGCGGCCGCGCTCCTGGTCGGCGGGATGGAGAAGCTCGGGCCGGATCGCCGATTGGATCTGGGTGAGCTCACGGTCATCTCGGCGACCGCCGATCCACGACAGGCCCTCGCTCGGGCCATCGCCGACCTCCGGCCGGAGGGGGTCCTCGATCTGTCGGACGAACCCGTGCTGGGCTACGAGGCTCGGATGGAGCTGATCGCCGTGGCGCTTCAGGCAGGCCTGCCGTACCTCGGGCCCGACTTCCGGTTCGATCCTCCGATCACCGAGCCGGCGCTGCCGCTCCCGTCCATCGCCGTGATCGGTACGGGCAAGCGCGTGGGGAAGACCGCCATCGCCGGGCACGCCGGCAGGCTGGCGGCAGCCGCCGGCCACCACCCCGTGATCGTGGGCATGGGCAGGGGCGGGCCCCTGGAGCCGGAGCTGATCCCGGCGGGGTCTGTCCGGCTCCCCGACCTGCTGGAGCGGGTCCGACGCGGCGAGCACGCCGCGTCGGACTATCTGGAGGACGCGGTGATGGCCGGGGTCGACACCGTCGGCGCCCGGCGTCTGGGGGGCGGGCTGGCCGGGCGGCCGTTCGCCTCCACCATCGGAGAGGCCGCCAGGTTCGCCGCGGCCGGGGCGGCCGACCTGCTCGTCCTGGAGGGCAGCGGCGCCTCGGTACCCACCGTGCCGTGGGACGCCGGCATCCTTGTGGCCCCGGCCGGTCTGCCGCCCGAGCACCTGGGGGGGTATCTGGGGCCACTTCGCGTATTGCTCTCGGACCTGTTGGTGTTTATCATTGAGTCCGGCTCGGGCACCGGGCCGGAGAATCTCTCAGCCCTTTATCCCTTGGCTCGTCGGCTTCATGCAGGCATACGGGTGGCTGTCGCTGAGCTGCATCCCGTACCGCTGGCCGACGTGAGGGGCAAGGATGCGTTCTTCGCTACCACCTCACATCGTGAACTGGCCGGAAGGCTGGCGGATCGGCTCGAACGCACTGCGGGCTGCAAGGTGGTCCGGGTGAGCCCGAACCTCGCCGACCGGGCCGCTTTGGAGCGGGATCTGGCCGAGGCGCCGCCCTTCGACGTGCTGTTGACCGAGCTGAAGGCGGCGGCGGTGGACGTGGCCGCGACCAGAGCGCTGGAGCGCGGGGCCGAGGTGGTGTTCGTCGACAACCGGCCGAAGACCGCGGGGGGCGACGGGGACGTCGACGAGCTGATCCGCGAGGCCATCCGCACCGCGGCGGATCGGGGGGCCGAACGCCTCACCGGAGCGGGAACGACGCAGGAGTAAGGAAACATGCCGGACAGGAAGGTCATCGTGATCTCGGGTACGGAGCCAGGGCTGCCGTACTCGAAAGGCCTGCGCGCCTCCGAGCTGATGGTGACGGGCCTGCCGCCCTACCGCTCGTACCAGGTGGCCGAGCAGGTGGAGGACCGGCTGCTGGAGCGGAAGCTGGCCAGCGTCACCGCGGACGAGCTGGACGACCTGACCACCGAGGTGCTGACCGATCTGGCGGGCGAGCGCTACGCCACGAACTGGCTGAAGTGGCGGGAGATCAAGAGCCTGAACATCCCGCTGGTGATTATGATCGGCGGCGCGACGGGCGTGGGGAAGTCGACCATCGCCACGCAGCTGGCCGTCCGCCTGGGCATCGTGCGGGTGGTCGCCACCGACGCCATCCGCGAGGTCATGCGGGCCATGTTCAGTCGCGAGCTCATGCCGACGCTGTACGCCTCGTCGTTCGAAGCCGACTCCACGCTCCGCGAGCCGCCGCCGCGGCCCACCGACCGGGTCATCGTGGGGTTCCGCGAGCAGACGGCTTCCGTGTCCGTCGGCATCCAGGCGATGGTCGAGCGGGCAGCCGTGGAGGGCACCAGCGTGGTGATCGAGGGAGCCCACGTCGTGCCGGGATTCTTCGATCTGGAGGTCTATCAGGGAAGGGTTCTGGCCGTTCCCGTTGTTGTAACCGTTGACGACGAGGATCTGCACCGCAGTCACTTCGCCGTTCGATCCTCGGATGTGACCTCCCGCCCTTACGAGCGGTACATGAGGGGTTTCCAGAACATCCGTCGGGTGCAGAAATACATCAAGAGCCAAGCCCTTTCGCACGGAGTTCCCACCATCCCGAACTACAGCCTCGACCAGGCCCTGTCGGGAGTGATCGATCTGGTGGTGGAGCGAGCCAACGACTACCTGAGGGAGCGCACCCCGGACCGTTCGAAGGCACGGCATCCGGCCAGACGCCCGAACGCACTGGAGGCGAGCAGTCGATGAAGTTGTTCCTGGACACCGCCAACCTGGATGAGATCCGGCAGATCAAGCGATGGGGTGTGCTGGGAGGACTCACCTCCAACCCCACGTTGATCGCGAAGGAGACGCCGTCGGACATCGAGACCTACATGAAGGAGCTCTGCACCGAGGTCGACGGGCCCGTCTCCCTGGAGACCACGGCCGAGAAGGAGGACGCGATCTACGACCAGGGCCTCAAGCTGGCCCAGATCGCGCCGAACGTGGTGGTGAAGGTGGCCATGACGCCCGACGGCCTGGCCGCGGGCAGGCGCCTGGTGGGGCAGGGTATCCCCGTCAACGTCACGCTGACCTTCTCACCGGCGCAGGCCATCCTGGCCGCCGAGATCGGCGCCACCTACGTCTCTCCCTTCCTCGGTCGGATCGACGACGTCGGAGCCGACGGGATGAACGTGCTGCGAGACATCTGCGAGATCTACGACATGCAGGGCTACGAGACCCTCGTGCTGGCGGCGTCGCTACGGCACCCCATGCACGTGGTGGAGGCGGCGAAGGCCGGCGCCGACGTGGCCACCATGCCGTTCGACGTGTTCACGAAGCTCGTGAACCACCCATTGACAGATCTCGGCCTGGAGAAGTTCCTGGCCGATTGGAAGAAGCTCGGTAACGAGCTGAAGGAAGGAGCATGACCGTGGCGAGCACCATGGAGCGCTCGGAGCTGGAAGCAAAGGTCCTGCCCGAGCTGCAAAAGATCGCCGAGGGACTGGGCGTGTCGGGACACCAACGTCTTCGCAAGAGCGACCTGATCGATGCCATCCTCGGCAAGGCCAACGGCCAGGGAGCGCGGTCGGGGCCCAAGAAGGCGCCGGCCGAGGAGGCCGGCGCCCAGACCGACGCTCCGCAGGCCGCGGACTCGAGCCCGAGTGACGGACAGGCGGCCGCGGCGCCCGATGCCTCGGCCTCGACCCCGACGCCCGAGAGGACCGAGTCCGGCGGGCAGCGTGGCGACGGCAGGGGCGGACGCCCCCAAGGCTGGTCCGGAACTGGTGGCGGAGGCGGCGAACGCACCGGCACCACGGAGCGGCCTCGCCGGATGTCGCGCGAGGAGCGGCGCCGCGACCGCGAGCGTCGTCGGGAGCGCGAGCGGGAGGAGCGCGAGGAGGAGATCGCCACTGCCCCCACCCGCACCGGAGTCCTGGACGTCCTGCCGGAGGGCTATGGGTTCCTTCGCACCACCGGCTACCTGCCGGGGCCGGAGGACATCTACGTCTCCCTGTCGCAGATCCGCCGGTTCGGGCTGCGGCGCGGCGACCAGATCACCGGCAAGGTCCGATCGCCCAGGGACAACGAGAAATACCCGGCGCTGCTCCAGGTCGAGACGGTGGCGGGGACCGACCCGGACACGGCTCGGCAGCGTCCCGAGTTCGACAAGCTGACCCCGCTGTTCCCCGACGAGCGCTTCCGCCTGGAGCACGATCCCAAGGGGGTCACCGAGCGGATCATCGACCTCATCGCGCCGGTCGGGAAGGGGCAGCGTGGCATGGTCGTCTCCCCGCCGAAGGCGGGGAAGACCACCGTGCTGAAGCAGATCGCCGGTGGGATCCTCGAGGCCGATCCGAAGACCCACGTGATCATCCTGCTGGTTGACGAGCGACCGGAGGAGGTCACCGACTGGCAGCGCACGGTGGCCGCCGCCGAGGTGGTCTACTCCACCTTCGACAAGCCTGCCGACCAGCACACGCAGGTCACGGAGCTGGTGCTCGAGCGGGCCAAGCGCCTGGTCGAGCAGGGCCAGGACGTGGCCATCCTCCTCGACTCGATCACCCGTCTGGCCCGCGCCTACAACCTGGCGGCGCCGGCCTCGGGCAGGATCCTGTCGGGTGGTGTGGACTCCACGGCCCTGTACCCGCCGAAGCGGTTCTTCGGCGCGGCCCGAAACCTCGAGGAGGGCGGCTCGCTCACCATCATCGCCAGCGCGCTGGTGGAGACGGGCTCCCGCATGGACGAGGTCATCTTCGAGGAGTTCAAGGGAACCGGGAACTGGGAGATCCGGCTCGACCGGCAGCTCTCGGAGAAGCGCATCTTCCCGGCCCTGAACATCGAGGCGTCGGGCACCCGCAAGGAGGAGCGCCTGCTGTCCACGGAGGAGCTCGCCCTGGTATGGCGTCTCCGCCGGGTCCTGCACGCGCTCGATCCGGGAGCGTCCCTCGAGCTGCTGATCGACAAGATCCGGGTCACCAAGTCCAACGACCAGTTCCTCCGGGAGATCGCCAAAGCCCCGGTGACGGAATAGGGGGTCGTTGTGGCAGGGTGGGGGGACGATCCGGTCATGGCCGAGCTGCAGGCCGCCATTGCGGACGGCTGGAGCCCGGTCGGAGTCCGGGACGAGCGGGACTCCACGGGGACCTCGTTCGACGTGGTCACCGTGGAGAAGGAGAGTGAGCGGCGAGAGTTCCGCAGCGACCATCTCGCCTTCCACCGGTATGTGGAAGGGTTGATGGAGGACTTCGGGCTCTCGTACTCGTGAGCGAAGGAAGGGAAGCGAGATGAAGCAGGGGATCCATCCCGACTACGTGACGGCCACCGTGCGGTGCTCGTGCGGCAACACGTTCGTCACGCGGTCGACCAAGCCGGAGATCCACCTGGAGCTGTGCTCGGCGTGCCACCCGTTCTACACGGGCAAGCAGAAGCTCGTCGACACGGGTGGACGGGTCGAGCGGTTCCAGCGGCGCTACGCCGGCCGCCAGGCTCCGAACCAATAGTCCGTCGGCGCCGTGCCGGACCGCGACCACTTCTACGGAGGACAGGCCGTCCTCGAGGGCGTGATGATGCGCGGCCGGGACCACTGGGCCATCGCCGTGCGTCGTCCCGACCGGGGCGTGCACATCGAGTCGCACGAGATCCACTCGATCGCCCGGCGCTTCCCCCTCCTGGGCAAGCCGGGCATCCGCGGCGTGCTTGCCCTGGGGCAGGCCCTGGCCATCGGGGCGCGCGCGCTGACGGTCTCGGCGAACCAGTCGGTCGAGGAGGACAAGCGCCTCACGCCCCGGCAGATGGCCGTGTCCATGGCGTTCGCGTTCGTCCTGTTCACGGCGCTGTTCATCGTGGTGCCGTTCGTGGGCTTCCGCGCGGTGCGCGGAGCCGTGGAGTCGAGCCTGCTGCGCAATCTCCTGGAAGGGGTCGTCCGGGTCGGGCTGTTCCTCGGGTACATCGCACTGGTCGGGCGGATGAAGGAGATCCGACGGGTCTTCCAGTACCACGGCGCCGAGCACAAGACGATCACCGCCTACGAGCATGGCGATCCGCTGGAGCCTGAGATCATCGACCGTTGGCCCACGCTGCACGTCCGCTGCGGCACCAACTTCCTGTTGATCGTCATGCTGCTGACCGTGTTGGTGTACACGGCGTTCGGGTCCCGGGGCCTGCTCGCCGGGATCCTGTTCCGGGTGGTGGCCATCCCCGTGATCGCCGGCATCTCCTACGAGTTGCTCCGGCTCGGCGCGAAGCACGAACGGTCGCGCGTGATGCGCGCGCTGACGGTCTCGGCGAACCAGTCGGTCGAGGAG
>JBIOYQ010000052.1:0-17716 GCA_044870295.1 Actinomycetota bacterium | reverse complement strand
CGACCCCCCAGGACAGCTCGGAGCAGGAGCTGGCTTCCATGATGGTCGGTCGAAGCGTGCAGCTGCGGGTCGACAAGGAACCGGCGCAGCCAGGCGAGCCGGTGCTCGAGCTCCAGGACGTGGTGGTGTACGACGATCGCGGCCAGGTCGTGGTGAACGACGTCTCGCTGGAGGTCCGGGCCGGCGAGATCGTGTGCATCGCCGGTGTCCAGGGGAACGGGCAGACGGAACTGGTCGAGGTCCTGGTCGGGTTGCGACCGGTGTCGTCCGGGACGGTCTGGGTCGGCCACCGCGATGTCACGAGGGACTCGGTGCATCGCGTCTTGCACAGTGGTGTCGGATTGGTGCCCGAGGACCGGGTCCGGGACGGCCTGATCCTGGAGTTCTCGATCGCCGACAACCTGGTGCTGGACTCCTACGACCTCGAGCCCTTCGCGCGATGGGTCATCCGGGATGATCAGTCGATCGGGGAGGCCGCGGAACGCAGGGTCAAGGAGTTCGACATTCGCACGCCCTCCGTGACCCAGTCCGTGGCCACGCTGTCAGGGGGGAACCAGCAGAAGGTGATCGTGGCGCGGGAGTTCTCGCGGCCCATCCATCTGCTCGTCGCCAGCCAGCCCACCCGCGGGCTCGACGTCGGCTCCATCGAGTACATCCACAAGGAGCTGGTGGAGAAGCGGGATCAGGGGCTGGCCATCCTCATCGTTTCCTCCGAGCTGGACGAGGTCTTGGCGCTGGCCGATCGGATCGCGGTGATGTACCGCGGGCAGGTCGTGGCTGAGCTGCCCGCGGAGCGGGCAACCCGCGAGGGCTTGGGACTGTTGATGGCCGGGGTGCGGGACGACCAGGCGGCTGCCGGTGAGTGAGCCCGAGCTGCCCGGAGGGCAGCCGGATCCGCACTCGGCGGACCAGGGACGGCTGTCCACGGAGGCGCCCCAGCCCGAGACCGAGACCGACCTCGTCCATGCCGTCTTCGCCCCGGCCGCCGGGAGGTGGCGGGACGTCGTGTTGCTCCCCGCGCTGGCCATCCTCACCGCGCTCGGGATCGGGGCCATCATCATCATCCTGTCGGACTCGGTGGCCATCGCCGCCTGGTCCCGTTTCTTCTCCGACCCCTGGGGAGCCATCACGGCCTCAGTCGATGCCGTTCAGAACGCGTACTACGCGCTGTTCTCCGGGGCCCTCGGCAGCCCAGGACAGATCGCTCGGGCGTTCTCCAGCGGCGATCTGCACCAGATCGCGCTGTCCTTCAGCCCACTCTCTGAGACCGTGGTCAACGCCGTGCCGCTCATCCTGGCCGGTCTGTCCGTCGCCATCGGGTTTCGGGCGGGGCTCTTCAACATCGGCGCCGAAGGCCAGATCACGGTCGGGGGGATCACCGGGGCCATCGCGGCTTTCTCGATTCCCGGCATCCCTGGCCCTGTCCGGCTGCTGCTGATCGTTGTGGCGGGGATCGCCGGAGGGATGGTGTGGGGAGCCATCCCGGGCTTCCTCAAGGCGAGGACCGGCGCCCACGAGGTCATCACCACGATCATGCTCAACTTCGTCGCGCTGCGACTCCTGGACTACGCGCTCTCGACCAGGTTCTTCCTCCCCGCCGGCCGCAACGTGCCGGTGGCCAAGCCGGCGCTCGCGGCGTTTCCGCACCTGTTCGGCTCGAGCCTGCGCGTGAGCATGAGCATCTTCGTGGCGCTGATCGTGGCCGTGCTGGTGGCGTGGCTCTACAACCGGACCACCTGGGGCTTCGAGTTCCGGGCGGTCGGCGCGAACCCCTACGCGGCGCGGGCGGCCGGCATGAGCCCCGCCCGCACGTTCGTCGTGGTGATGGCCCTGGCGGGAGGGGTGGCGGGGCTGGCGGGCGCCGTCCTGGTGGCCAGCACCAACCCCAGCCTGGCGGCGGGGTTCTCGTCCGGCTACGGTTTCGACGCCATCGCCCTGGCCCTGATTGGGCGGTCGAAGCCCTCCGGCGTGGTGGCCGCGGCCTTCCTCCTGTCAGGTCTTCGTGTGGGAGCCCGCATCATGCAGGCCTCGACGGCAATCCCCCTCGACCTCGTCACGGTCATCCAGGCACTGGTCATCCTGTTCATCGCGGCGCCCGCCCTGGTTCGCGCGATCTATCACATCCGCGCCCAGCGCGTGGTGGGGGCCGAGGTGTTCACGAAGGGATGGGGTGGATGAGCTCGCTCGTCGCTCCGCAGGCCCCGTTGGTGTCGGTGCGCCGCGCCCGCGTCATGGGCCTGTTCTTCCTGGCGGTGGCGGTGCTCATCGCCGTGGCCTTCGGCCTGGGTGCGAGCTCCGGCATCGATTCGCGATTTCAATTGAACGAGGTCCGCAACGCCACGGCCGTGCACGTCCCGGACCTGGTGGTGCCGTCGCGGGCCACGGCCTTTCTGCTGGCGGGTGTCTGCGCCTTCTTTGCGGGCGTCCAGCTCACCCGCGGGTTCGGCCGCCGGGTGAACCTGGTGCTCGGCTTCGTGGTGTTGTTCCTGGTGTTCGCCTTCCTCACCTGGGCCGCCCGCGATCGTTCGCTGAACCTCCTCGGCATGCTGCAGAGCACGCTCCTCCGGTCGGTCCCGATCGCCTTCGGCGCCTTGTCGGGTGTGCTGTGCGAGCGGACCGGGGTGATCAACATCGCCATCGAGGGCATGCTGTTGACGGCGGCCTTCACCGGCGCGCTGGTCGGCAGCGCCACCAACAGTCTCTGGGCGGGGCTCATCCTGGGGATGCTGTCCGGCGGGTTGCTGGCCTGGGTCCTGGCGGTGCTGGCCATCCGGTACCGGGTCGACCAGATCATCGCCGGGACCTTCCTGAACATCATGGCCCTGGGGACCACCAGCTATCTGGCGGCCAGGGTCCTGGAGAAACACCAGGAGCTCAACAATCCAGGACGCTTCCACGAGATCGAGATCCCGTTGCTGTCGAAGATCCCTATCCTGGGGCCGGTCCTGTTCCACAACAACATCTTCATCTACCTGCTGTTCCTCATCATCGCGGCCATCCATGTCGGCCTGTTCTACACGCGATGGGGGCTGCGGACTCGATCGGTCGGAGAACATCCGGAGGCCGCGGACACCGTCGGCATCCGGGTCCTCTTCACGAGATACCGCAACGTGATCCTCGGCGGGCTCGTGGCCGGAATGGGTGGGGCCTACTTGACGCTCGGCTCGGTGGGCAGCTTCGACCAGAACATGACGGCGGGCCGCGGGTTCATCGGCCTTGCGGCCATGATCTTCGGACGATGGAATCCGATCGGGGCATTCATGGCCGCCTTAGTGTTCGGGTTCGCCGACTCGCTCCAGATCAAACTCTCCATCCTTCGCGTGCCCATCCCGTCCGAGTTCCTGTTGATGGCCCCGTACCTGGTCACCATCGCCGTGGTGGCCGGGCTGGTGCGACGGGCGCGGCCTCCCGCTGCGGACGGCAAGCCGTACATCAAGGACTAGCGCTGGTCGGAGCGGACTCCGGACGGTCCGATCAGGAGTCGATGCCGGCGATGGTGACGCTCGCGCTGGAGCCCAGAAGGTCGGCCCCGGCCTCGAGCAGATCTCGGGCCTGGTCCAAGGTGCGGATGCCCCCCGCGGCCTTCACCTTCATCCTGCCGGCGGCGAGCTTGACCAGCTGGGCGATCAGCTTCGGGTTGGCATGCCCCCCGTCGAAGCCGCTGGAGTTCTTCAGATAGGACACGCCGGCGTCGGCGCACAGCTCCACGGCGAGCGCCAACTCGTGGGCCGTGAGCAACATGGCTTCGAGCATGGCCTTGACCGGGATGCCCTCGGCCGCCTTCACCACGGCGGCCAGGTGTTGCCGGTACGCCACGTCCATCTCCGATCGAAGCCAGCCGACCTTGGTCATGACGTCGATCTCGTGGGCTCCGGCCTGGCGGGCCTCGGCGGTGGCCCGGACCACGGTTGCCGTGGTCTCGCCGCCGGTGGGGCAGTCCAGGGCCGTGCACACCCTCACCGGGGTGCCCTCCACCCGCTTGACGGCCAGGGGTAGCCAGATCGGGTTGACCACGACGGCGCCGAACCCGGCCTCCGCGCACTCGGCCACGAGCCGTTCGATGTCGGCACGCGTGGCGTCGGGCCGCACGTTGGTGTGCTGGATGCGCGCAGCGACCTCGGAGACGGACAGGACCCCCTCGGCCGTCGTCGGGCTCGGCGACGTGCTCACCGATCAGTTATCGGCCGCCGGGGCGGGGCCCTTCACCTGCTCCCGTGGGAGTGCCGTCAGGCCACGATCGGGGTCAGCTCGGCGATGTCCACCGTCCCCCGCCAGCGCTTGATGGTGTCCTCCGGCGGCCCGTGCCGGTCTCGCCGCCGATCGGCGAGAAGCTTGGCGGCTTCGTCCCACTCGGGCCCATCCAGGATCCGGGTGGCGGCGTGGAAGCGGCCCAGCGCCGTGTCACGGTACTTCCGCCGGGTGATCACGATCAGCTCCCTGGCGTCGGGGAGGCCGGGGAGGCTCTGCTCCTCCAGGGATGGCTCCTTCGACGACACCGTGTAGATCTTCCCGTTTCGATACACGAACCAGGCCGGCACCGCCACGTCCTTGCCGTGGTACTCGACCCCGATCCACACGATGTCCGACCGCTTCAGTCCGTCCTCGATCTCCTTGGGCAGCTTCTCGGGCGACGCCTGGACCACCACCTGGAACTCGGTCTGGCCGAGCAGCTCTCCCCCCAGCAGAAACGACGCCACATACATCCCGATCTCGTCGAGGACCGCGTCCTCCACCACGTCCTCGAACCGGGTGAGGTCCATCGACCCCAGGAGGCGGCGCACCTGCGGGCCGATCCGCCAGGCCACCTTGCCCGACGGCGCGACCAGTTGGACCTCCTCCTCCAGGTAGCCGGTGGGCGCCTTCCAGTCCCGAATCACCACGAACGGCAGGGCCCGCGCCGGCACCGACAGCAGATAGACGAGGCCGTCGGCCATGTCCCCCTCGGCGGCCCGCTGGCGCACGTCGAGGACGTTGGCGAAGATCAGCTCCCCGGCTGGCATCGGCCCGGAGGATAGTGGAATCCGGGTCCCCGCGGCGACCACCCTGGTCACCATGCTTGCCGTGCCGGCGGCGGTCGGGCTAGCGTGCGTCCGGGATGGACACCCCGGCCGGATCAGCGGTGCGCCTCGAGACCGCTACACGGACGTTCGAATCTCCCAGCCGATCGGGAGCCCGACGTGGTCCCCTCCGTCGGGCCGGCGGCGGTCTGGCCGCGTTCCTCCTCGGCGGGCTGACGACCATCGAAGTGATTGCTGTAGCGGTGGCGGCAGTGGCGACAACAGCGCTCCTCTGGGCGACCGGGACGGTGGCGCCGGAGCGCCTGGTCACGGAACCAGCGTTCCGGGCGGCGTGGATCCTGCTGGTGCTGGTGGTCCTGCGCCCCATCACGTGGGTGCCGTACATCCTTTCGTTCGTTGGCTTCCGCGTCGCGATCGACACGATGGCGCCCGGCTGGCGGGCAGGGCTTCGTCATCTCCTGGCCCACGTTGCCACCCTCGCCGTGCTCGGCGGGGCGGTGTGGCTGGTCGTATCGGTCGTCGCCGGCTCGGGGACCGCCATCCTGTCGGGGCTGGCGTTCTCCACCGGAAGTGGGTCGTTCGACACGCTGGGCAGCTTCAGGGGCGACTGGACCGACGGGCGCATCGCCCTCGTCGTTGCGGTGGTGCTCCTGGGGCGAGTCCTGCTGCCGCCCTTGGGGAGAGATCTGGATCTGTCACGCGAACCGGTGCTGGGGTTCGCGGAGGGCGCCCGGGGAACGTTCGACCGTTACCTGGTCGGGGTGGTTGGCGCCGCCGCCGTCGCCGTGGGCGTGACCGCGTACCTGATCGGGAGATCGTGAACGGACGGCGGGGCTAGGTCATCCGGGAGAGCCACAGCGTGGGCTCGCCCAACTCCGGCATAGAGGGCAGCGACTCCGCGGACTCCCACATCTTGGCCAGGGTCGGCTCGTCGGTGAGCTCCGACACCCGCCGGCAGAACGCCCGAGCGGCATCGTACTGATCCACCTTGAGCTCGATCCCCAGGAGGCGCTCCAACGCCTGTTCGCCGTGACGGCCCTCCCGATGCCGGCGGACCGCCTCGTCCACCTGAGCGAACGAGGACAGCATCCGTTGCCCGAGCGCCTCCACCACGTGGTCGCCGTAGCCCTCCGCGGCGGCCATGAACGCCTGGACTCGGGCGATGCGCAGCCGCTGCTCGGGATCGTCGGCGTGGCCGAAGACGTCGTTCATCGCTTCGAACGCTCCGGAGAGGGCCTGGGGGTCGGAGACGTCGAGGGACTCGAGCCGCTGCTCCAACGCGGAGAGGTCGATCTCGGCGTGCTCCACCAGGTCGCGGACCAGCTCGACGAAGTGGCCCTCGGCCCACCCGGACCCGAACTCGAACCAGTGTGTGACCTCGTGCAGCGAAACCCAGGCTCGGAACTCCCGAGGGTCCAGGCTCCAGTCGGATTCGAACTTCGCGATGTTCGGCAACACGAAGTGGAGTGGGCCCTGCGGTCGGGGCACGGCCAGGTCGAACTGGCTGAGCGCCCGCTGCCCCAGGTATCCCAGCACCCCGCCGACCTGGGCACCCAGCAGCAGCGGCACCATGCGCTGCATCAGCGCTTCCATCATCTGCTCGTTCCGACCCATCGCCTCGGAGGGGATGGGCAGGCCGCCCGACGTGTCCGCCATGGCTCGCGACAGTCGATCGGCGACCGGATCGATGAGCTGACGCAGGCCCCGCGTGCTGGCCTCGACCCAGTGCGACCGCCGGAACAGTTGCACCCGCACGACGTGTGTCGGCGTGGGCAGACTCGTGAAGTCCTTCAGGGCGAGCTCGGCGGCGCGGACGCTCTGCATGCATCCGTCCAGGTCCTCTTGCGTGGGCTGGGGGTCGTCCACGCCCCACGACGCCACCGCGATCCCCACCTGTCGAGCCAGCTCCCAGTTGACCGGACCCGGTGATGCCAGCAGCACGCGCTGGATCTCCCGGAAGAGTGGGATCTCGCCGAGGATGTCGCCGATCGGCACGTCGGGGGTGTCGTCCCCGGTCGGCTCCGCCATGCAGGCCATTGTAGGCGCCGGTCTTCGGTAGGCCCGTCGCTACAATCGGTCACCGTGGACGGATCATTGCTGGTGAGGATCACGGAGGAGCCGCTGGATCCCGCCGAAGCGCTGGCCTTCTGCGGCGCGACCGAGGCGGGCGGCACCGTGCTCTTCTCCGGCACGGTGCGCGACCACTCGGACGCGGGCGAGGTGTCGGGCCTCGACTACGAGGCCTGGGGAGAGATGGCCGAGTCGAAGATGACCGCGATCGGCCGGGAGATCCTGGATCGGTGGCCGGTGGCCCGGGTCGCGCTCCTGCATCGCACCGGCCACCTCGACGTCGGCGAGGTCTCCGTGCTGGTGTGCTGTTCGGCTCCGCATCGGGCCGAGGCCTTCGATGCCGCCCGCCACGGGATCGAGCGCATCAAGCAGGACGTTCCCATCTGGAAGAAGGAACGCCTGACGACCGGTGAGGCGCAGTGGGTGATGGGACCCTGAGCCGGCGCGACCTCGCCCTCGATCTGGGAACGGCCTCCACCCGGGTGTACGAGCAGGGCCACGGCATCGTCTTCGACGAACCCACGGTGGTGGCGCTGCACGGGCGCACGGCCGAGGTGCTGGGCGTCGGCCGACAGGCCTGGGCGATGGCCGCCGATCGTCCGGGGGACGTCGTGGCGGTCCGGCCGCTTCATCGTGGCGCCATCTCCAACTTCGAATTGGCCGAGCAGATGATCCGCATGATCCTGCGCGCGGTCGGGATGAGTCGCTTCTCCCGCCCGCGAGTGCTGGTCTGCGTGCCATCGGCGCTGACGCCGGTGGAGCGCCGCGCCGTCGAGGAAGCGGTGACCGAAGCGGGCGCCCGGTCGGCCACGCTGGTCGACGAGCCGCTGGCCGCCGCCATCGGCGCCGGGCTCCCCATCCACGACCCCGTGGGGAGCATGGTCGTGGACGTTGGCGGCGGGATCTCCGAGATGGCCATGCTCGCGCTGGGCGGAGTGGTCACGTGGAAGGCGGTGCCGGTCGGCGGGCTCGACATGGACGAGGCCATCCAGCGACACATCCGGACGCGGTACGAACTGTCGGTCGGCGAGGCCGCCGCGGAACAGATCAAGAACGAGGTCGGATCGGCCTATCCGCGGGCGGACGCCGCCATGGCCGAGGTCCAGGGACGGCACCTTCGCACCGGCGAACAGACGGTGGTCCTCCTGGGACCGCAGGAAGTCCGTGAGGTCCTCGAGGACATCGTCGGACCGATCGTCCGGGGAGCCCGGGAATGCCTGGCGGAGAGCCCGCCGGAGCTGGCGCACGACGTCCTGGAGACCGGGCTGTTCCTGACGGGAGGAGGCGGCCTGCTTCGCGGCCTTGACATGCGCCTCGCGCAGGACTGCGAGGTTCCGGTCCATCGCACCGAGCATCCGACGGTGACCGTCGCCATCGGGGCCGGCCGGCTGCTCGACTACGAGCCGGACCAGCGGGCCGCCTTCCTCACGGCCCATCGACCCGTACCATAGGCATCCCGTGAGCGACCCGAGCCGCTCCAGCGGTCCCGACCTTCCCCCGCCCCCAGGGCCGGATCCGGCGGCGTTCCCAGATACCGAAGACGCCACACCGCTCGTTCCTTGGCGGAAGGTCGTCGTCGTCGCTCCCGTGGTGCTGCTGCTGCTCGTTCTCTACTTCATCCGCCTGCCGTACTTCGTCCTCCAGCCCGGGCCGGCACAGGACGTCGAGCCCCTGATCCACATCCAGCAGCACCCCACCTACACCTCCCAGGGGCACCTCCTGCTCACGGCCATCAACCTCTATCAGCCGAACGTCTACGAGGCCCTGTGGGCCTGGCTGGACAGGTCGCAGTCCGTCGTGCCGGAGCGGGACATCCTGGCGCCCGGAGAGACGCAGGAAGAGGAGTTGCAGCGGGCGCTCTCGCAGATGGACACGAGCAAGATCGACGCGGCCGTGGTGGCCCTCACCGAGTACGCCGGCTATCCGGCGAACCACGGCAAGGGAGCGCTGGTGGAGAGCGTCCTACCCGGCAGTCCCGCCGACGGGAAGCTGTTCGCCGGAGATCTGATCCTCTCCGTGGACGGCACGACCGTGAATGATCCCGATCAGCTCGGGCAGATCATCCGATCGGCGGGGGTCGGGCACTCGTTGTCCTTCGAGGTCGAGGCGGCAGGAGAACGGCACACCATCGCCGTGGCTCCGGCCATGATCCAGGGGCTGGATCATCCGGCCATCGGCATCGGGTCGGTGGCCAACTTCCCGTTCCCGCTGGACATCGACAGCGGCGTGATCGGGGGCCCCTCGGCGGGCCTGATGTGGACGCTCGGCCTCGTCGATGTCCTGACGCCCGGTGACCTCACGGGTGGCAAGACCATCGCGGGCACCGGGACGATCGACCTGGAGGGCACCGTCGGCCCCATCGGCGGGATCGCGGAGAAGGTGGTGGCTGCCGAGCGGGCAGGGGCGGTCGTCTTCTTCGCTCCTGCGCAGGATGCCCCCGAGGCCCGAACGGTCGCCGGCCACATGACGATCGTGTCCGTCACGACGTATACGGACGCGGTCACGTGGCTGGAGGACCATGGAGGGTCCGTGGTGACGGTCTCCGTACCGTCGCTGGTGGGGTACGCTTGAGTTCGCCCGCCGAGGGGGAGTCGTTGGCACAGCGAGGACGAACCATCAGGCGACGGTGGCTCTGGTTCGTCGTCAGCGCCATCGTCTTCATCGGCGTCGTGTTGTCCGCGCTGTCCGGGTTCTTCGTCGACCTGCTGTGGTTCCGCGAGGTCCACTTCGCCCAGGCCTTTTGGACGGTGTTCTGGTCGAAGATCCTGCTGGGGCTGGTGTTCGGGCTGTTGTTCTTCGCCCTGCTGCTGTCGAACCTGATCATCGCCCGCCGGTTGACGCCGAGGTTCCGGCCGTTCTCGCCGGAGCAGGAGCTGATCGAGCGCTACCGGGCCGCCCTGGAGCCGTACGCGCGGTTCGTCATCCCAGGGTTCGCCGCTCTCATCGCGCTGTTCGTGGGGATCGCCGCTTCGGCCCAGTGGCAGAGCTTCCTGCTGTGGCGGCACGCTGGCGACGTGGCGTTCGGGGCGGGGCACGCCGACCCGGTGTTCCATCGCGATCCGGCCTTCTACATCTTCCGCCTCCCCTTCCTGAAGTACATCCAGGGCTGGTTCTTCTCGGCGCTGGTCGGCGTCACGGTGCTGACCGCCATCGCGCACTACCTGACGGGGGGCATCCGGCTGCAGACCGCCGGAGAGAAGGTCACGGCTCAGGTGAAGGCCCACCTGTCCGTGCTGCTCGGCCTGGTGCTGCTGGCGAAGGCGTGGGGCTACTACCTGGGCCGGTACGACCTCCTGGTCTCGCCCCGGGGGGTCGTGACGGGCGCGTCCTACACGGACATCCATGCCCAGCTTCCCGCACTGTACGTGCTGACCATCGTGGGGTTGATCTGCGCCGTCCTGTTCCTGGTCAACATCCGTTTCCGTGGATGGATCCTGCCGGTCCTGGGGATCGGCCTGCTGATGCTCAGCTCGATCGTGGTCGGGGCGATCGTTCCGGCCAGCGTCCAGAAGTTCCGGGTCGACCCGCAGGAGCTGCAGAAAGAGTCGCTGTACATCGAGCGCAACATCGAGGCCACCAGGTTCGCCTTCGGCATCGACCTCCAACCCACGGCCGTCGTGCCTTCCGGCGACCTGACCGCCCAGCAGGTCCAGGCCAACGACGCCACCATCTCGAACATCCGCTTGTGGCGCCCATCGGTCCTCGGTCAGGACTATCAGGCCCTCCAGCGGATCCAGCAGTACTACGAGTTCACGGACGTCGACGTCGACCGGTATCCCATCTCCGGGCAGTCCAGGATGGTGATGCTCTCGGCGCGCGAGGTCAGCCAGGCCGGGATCCCCGGGACGGCGGGCTGGCAGTCGATGCACCTCATCTACACTCACGGCTACGGCGCCGTGGCCAGCCAGGTCAACACGTCCGACGCGTCCGGCGCTCCGGAGTTCCTCCTGAAGGACATCCCTCCCGTTGGCACCGTCATCAAGCTCGACGCCCAGGCTCCCAACGACGAGGGGTCGCAGATCTACTACGGCGAGCTGGCCGACGTGCCCTACGTGGTGGTCAACACGGACCAAGCCGAGCTCAACTACCCGAACCCGAGCGGGACCGGCTCCGTGTCGACCAATTACCACGGCCAGGGCGGGATCGAGATGGGAGGGTTCTTCCGGCGAGCCCTGTTCGCCTACCGGTACCGCGACTTCAACTTGCTCATCTCTGGCCTGATCAACGGGGACAGCAAGATCCTGATCAACCGCGACATCCAGACCCGGGTGACCAAGGCGGCTCCGTTCCTGAAGTTCGACAAGGATCCGTACTCGGCGATCGTGGACGGCCGGCTGGTGTGGATCTGGGACGCGTACACGACCACCGATCTCTATCCGTACTCAGATCGGATCGGTCTGAGCGCCGCCACGAACCGGGACCTGACGGGGCGGGTGAACTACATCCGCAATTCCGTGAAGGTCGTCGTCGACGCGTACGACGGAACGGTCACCTACTACGTGATGGATCCGGCAGATCCGATCATCCAGGTATGGGAGCGGGCCTTCCCGAGCCTGTTCACGGCGGCGTCGCAGGCTCCGCCGGAGCTCCAGGCGCACTTCCGCTATCCCGAGGACCTGCTGCAGGTCCAGGCCTACGAGTTCGCCCGGTACCACGTCACCGACGCGCCCACCTTCTTCAACAACACGAAGCGCTGGGCCGTCCCGGCGGCGCTGCCCGACGCGGTCAGCGGCCAGGCCACCGGGACGCAACGCCCCTACTACGTGCTGCTGAAGCTCCCGGGTGACACCCAGGAGCAGTTCGTGCTGTTCCAGCCGCTCACGCCGTTCGGCCGCCAGAACATGGTGGGGTATGTCACCGCGGGATCCGATCCGGGGCAGTATGGGGAGCTCCAGGCGTTTCAGTTCCCCACCGGCGAGAACGTGGACGGTCCGTCGCAGGTCCGGAGCCTCATCAACCAGGACCCCACCGTGGCCGCCCAGCTCACGTTGCTGTCCCAGCGCGGGTCCGACGTGATCTTCGGCGACCTGCTGATCGTGCCGGTCGAGGACAGCTTCCTCTACGTGCAGCCGGTCTTCGTCACCGCCGCCAGCGGGCAGACCCAGATCCCCGAGCTGAAACGCGTGGTCGTGGTCCACGGCGGCAACGTGACCGTGGCGAACTCCTTCAGTGACGCGCTCGACCTCTCGTTCGGCCAGCAGCAGCAGCCCCCGCCGACGCAGGGCCAGACCGTGCAGGATCTGATCGACGACGCCCTGCGCCACTTCGACAACGCGCAGCAGGCTCTGAGGGCCGGCAACCTGTCGCTGTATCAGGCCGAGCTGGCCGCGGCCCAGCGGGATATCGAGCAGGCCAACCAGCAGCTCGGGCAGGAGGGCGGGGGGACGACGCCGACGCCCTCTCCCTCGCCGTCCCCGTCGGCTTCGCCGTAGCGGCCTGTCGAGACTTAACCAGGGGCCGGGACGTCCCTTACGGTCGTCCTGGGAACCTCGCTTGCATGACACGAAGGTTCCTGCTCGCGATGCTCCTGGTGCCGGCGGTGGTCGCCTGCTCCCAGCGGGCGCCGGCCCGCCTCGCCCCGTCGCCTTCCCGGGAAACACCGAAGCCACAGGCCTCGACGCGAGCCGACGCGACGTCCACCCGGATCGATCCCAGGAAGGACGGGCTCGAGGTCGGGTTCGGCGAGTTCGCGATCACCCTGGAGGCCAAGGCCATTCGTCCGGGGCCGGTCACACTGGTCGTTCACAACGGCGGGAAGCTCGTGCACGGCTTCGAGATGAAGTCGGAAGGCGAGGGCGGATCGCATCGCGGACACGGCGGCGGGGGAGACGAGTTCAAGCTCGAGGAGCCCACGTTCGGACCGGACGACACCATCCGCATCAAGGCGAACCTGCCCGTGGGGACCTACGAGATCGAGTGCTACATCGCCAACCATGAAGCCCTGGGCATGCGTGCGATCCTGGTGGTTCGCCACGACGCCCCCTTGGTCCGGCAGCAGACGGCGGCGCCGGGCGAGGTCATCATCGAGGGCTTCTCCTTCGATCCCGGGACCGTCGACGTCGCGACGGGGGCCACCGTCCAGTGGACCAACGAGGACCCGACCCAGCACACCGTGACCGCCAAGGACGGCTCCTTCTCTTCGGAGCCGCTCCCGAACGGCAAGGGGTACCGCGTGACCTTCGATCGGGCGGGGACGTTCGCGTACTACTGCGCGATCCATCCGACCATGACGGGAACCATCCAGGTCACCTCCTGATCCTCGGTTGCTCTGTTGCGCCGCCGACGAACCCGCTGCTAGCATCGATGTGCGGGGTGGAGCAGTCCGGTAGCTCGCTGGGCTCATAACCCAGAGGTCACGGGTTCAAATCCCGTCCCCGCGACGAACCGGAAGCCGCAGGTCCAACTGGGCCTGCGGCTTCTTCTTCGGACCGGTCTTCTGCATCCGGGCGAACGCGTACTAGTCTGGGTGGGGCGGGGTCGGCACGGAGAGTGAGCGACTGTTGGAGAAGACGGGCTCGTCGCCGAGCATGCTCCCCTACGTTCCCCGGCTGGTCGCCGGGTGGCTTCGGGACACTCCCGACGCGTCGTTCCGGGAGCTCGAGGGGTCGCTCGTCCTGGTCGACATCTCCGGATTCACCCGCCTGTCCGAGCGGCTCTCCCGCAAGGGCCGGGTCGGCGCCGAGGTCCTGAGCGATCAGATCAGCGACAGCTTCGCCCAGCTCATGGCGGAGGCCTACGACTACGGTGGGGGGCTCCTGAAGTTCGGGGGCGACGCCTTGCTGCTGTGGTTCGAGGACCCCGGACACGAGGCCAGGGCATGCCGGGCCGCCGCCGGGATGCGCCGGGTCCTCCGGCGGATCGGTCGCCTGGAGACCGCAGCAGGGTCCGTCGTCCTGCGTCTGTCGGTCGGGGTGCACAGCGACACGTTCCAGTTCTTCCTGGTCGGCGAGACCCATCGCGAGCTCGTGGTGACCGGCCCCGCCGCGACGCATACCGTGCTGATGGAGTCGACGGCCCGCGCCGGCCAGATCGTCATCAGCGAACGCACGGCGGCCGCGCTCCCGCGGCGGTCGTGGGGTGACCGGATGGGGGACGGCCTGCTCCTGGCGGGCCAGCCATCGGCACCCATGGTCTCCGTCGCTCCCGTGGGGGACGACGTCGATGTGGCCGGGGCGATCCCCGTCGCCATCCGCGAGCACCTGACCGCGGGAGGAGACGAGCCCGACCACCGGCAGGTCACGGTGGCGTTCGTGCACGTCGGAGGGCTCGATCGGGTGCTCAGCACGTCGGGTCCGGAGGGCGGAGCGGCGGCGCTCCACGCCGTCCTGGCGGAGGTACAGCGGGCCGCCGAGGCCAATGGCGTGGCGTTCATGGGAACCGACGTGGCCCCGGCCGGCACGAAGGTGATCCTGGCGGCCGGTGCCCCGAAAGCCACCGGTGACCATGAGGAGCGCATGCTCCTTACCCTCCGAGAGGTGGTCGATCGAGGTCCCGCTGGTCTCCCTCTCAGGATCGGAGTGAACCGCGGGGCGGTGTTCGCCGGCGACGTCGGGCCCGCCTACCGTCGCACGTACACAGTCATGGGCGACCCGGTCAACCTGTCGGCACGGCTGATGCAGGCATCGGCTCCGGGACTGATCCTGACGGTCGATGACGTCCTCGTGCGGTCGCGGACCCGATTCCGCACCGCCGAGTTGGAGCCCTTCGAGGTGAAGGGCAAGGCCAAGCCGATCCTGGCCTTCGCGGTGGGTCAGGCCCTCAAGGAGGACCGGGCCACCCGGCAGACCAGCGATGTTCCCCTGGTGGGACGGGAGCGCGAGACGGCCCTGCTGCAGGACTCCGTCGACGCCGTGCTGCGGGGCGAGGGCCGGGTCATCCAGATCATCGGCGAGCCGGGCATCGGAAAGTCCCGGCTGGTGCAGGACACGACGAAGCGGGCGGCCGGTGCCGTCGTCATCTCGGCGTCGAGCCAGCCGTACGGTTCGTCGGTGCCGTTCTTCGTGTTCGGACAGCTGTTGCGGTCCGTCGTGGGCTTGGAGCGCGACGCCCGCCCGGCCGTGGCCGCCGCGTTGCTTCGCTCCACGGTCGAGGCGGTCGCTCCGGACCTGCTCGGATGGCTCCCCCTGTTGGGGGCGCCGCTCGGTGTGGCCATCGACCCGACGCCGGAGACGAGGGACCTCGACGAGCGGTTTCGACTTGGCAAGCTCGCCGAGGTGTCCGTGTCGCTGTTGGAGGCCCTCTTGGCCAGCCCGACCGTGCTGGTCCTGGAGGACGCCCAATGGATGGACGAGGCCTCCGCGGACCTGTTCCGCTCCGTCGTGGCCGCCGCCGAGCGTCGGCCGTGGTTGCTGCTGGTGACCCGTCGAGACGGCCCGGCAGGCTTGAAGCTCCCCGAGGCCCCGCACGCCCTCTCGTTTCGACCCTCCCACCTGACCTCGGAGGATGCCTTCGCCCTCGGGGAGAAGCTCACCGAGGCCTCGCCGATACCGGGGCACGACCTATCCGCGTTGGTCGGTCGATCCGGAGGGAACCCGCTGTTCCTCGAGGAGTTGCTGGCGGCTCGCATGGCCGGCCTGCAGGACCTGCCGGACTCGGTGGAGGAGGTCGTCTCCGCCCGGATCGACCGGCTGGTTCCTTCGGAGCGAAGCCTGCTCCGGCACGCGGCCGTGCTGGGGACCACGTTCTCCCGCGGCCTCCTGGTCGCCGTGCTGGGCGGGGACGCCGACGCGGTGGAGGGGACCTGGGAGCGACTGGACGAGTTCATCGAGGCCGACCCAGCGTCGGATGACAGGTTCCGCTTCCGACAGAGTGTGGTTCGAGATGCTGCCTACGAAGCCCTGTCCTTCCGGAAGCGGCAGGAGCTTCACGCCCGCGCGGGCGAGGCGATCCTTCGATCCTCCGTCGATCCCGACGGCCAGAGCGAGGTCCTGTCCTTGCACTTCTTTCACGCCGGCCGGTATGCGGAAGCCTGGCGATTCTCCGCCCTGGCTGGACGCCGGTCCGGCGAGCGGTACGCCAATGCGGAGGCGGCGGCGTTCTACACGCGGGCGGTGGAGTCGGCTCGACGACTCCCCGACGTCCCTCCGACAGAGGTGGCCGACATCCAGGAGTCGCTCGGCGATCTGTGGGATCGACTGGGGGAGTCGCGTCGGGCCGAGGCCGCCTACCGAGCGGCCCGACGGTCCCTGCCGGACGACCCGGTGGCCCAGGCGCGGCTGCTGCTCAAGGAAGCGGGAGTCCCCGAGCGGGTGGGCCGGTTCTCGCAGGCCCTTCGATCGATCGCCCGTGGGCACCGGCTGGTGGAGTCCGTCGAGGGCGAAGCCGCAGCCAGGCAACGGGCCCGGCTGTCTGCAGCGTACGCGTCCATCCTCCAGGCCCAGGGGCGGCACCTCCAGGCCGTTCGGTGGTGCCGGCGAGCCATCGCCGAGGCTGAGCAGTCGGGCGACCGGGACGCCCTCGGCCATGCCTACTCCATCATCAGCTGGGCCTACGCCAGCCTCGGCAACGACGATGGCTGCCGCTACGCCGAGGAGGCGCTGGCCATCTACGAGGAGCTGGGTGACCTCGGGCGACAAGGTCTGGTCCTGAACTACCTGGGGGCCTATGCGTACTTCGAGAGCGAGTGGGACCGGGCCGCCGAGTACTACCAGCGGGCCCGGGAGGCTCGCGAACGGACCGGTGATCCGGTGAATGCCGCCTTCGGCATGTTGAACGTGGGCGAGATCCTGTTGGACCAAGGCCATCTGGAACGAGCAGAGGACCTGTTCCGATCAGCCCTTCGGACCTGGAGGGCGTCGGGCTACCGGTACGGGGTTGCCCTCGCCGTCTGCTATCTGGGGCGGGCCGCTTCCCGGGCGGGGCGCTTCGACGAGGCGGCCAGGATGCTCGCCGAGGCCAGGGCCGACTTCGACGACGTTGGCGACCGGGCGTCGGTGCTGGAGACGGATGTGCGGATCGCTGAGTGCCTCCTACTGCGGGGCGACCCCGACGGCGCCAACCAACTGGCCACCGACGCGCTCAAGCGTGCCGAGGAATCCGGAGGGATCAACGTCCACGCACCGGCCATGCACCGGATCCGCGGGCTCGCCCTGGCGATGCTCGGCGACCTCCCCGCCGCCAGGGAGGCGCTCGATCGGAGCCTGGAGTTGGGGCGGGCGCGCAACGCCGCCTTCGAGGAAGCCCTCACGCTCCTCGCCCTTGCCGCGGTCGGCCGGGGCGACGGCCTGGACGCCGCGACGGCGCGCTCGTTCGAGGTCCAGGGGCGATCCATCCTGGATCGCCTGGGCGTCGTCGCCGTTCCGCTTCCGGCGGTCCCTGTGCCGCTGGCCGGCCTGCGCGACTAGCGGGTACCGAAGCCCGGATCTCCGAAGCCCACCAGGATGGTGAACAGCGCGTTCCCGCCGGGGATGCGGCCCCGTGCACTCACGCACGGAACACCCGACAGCGGGTCACTGGGAGGACAGTTGAACAGCTCCGTCACCGTGACCCCGTCGTCGGCCAGCTTGAACACGCGCACGTTATTCAGGTTGCCGGAGAACAGCCCCTTGTACATCTCGATGGTCAAGGTGCCCACGTCGTCCTGGTTGGCCGGCGGGACGAACACGATGGTGTTGCCAACGCAGGTGCCA
>JBIOYQ010000051.1:0-5951 GCA_044870295.1 Actinomycetota bacterium | reverse complement strand
ACGGAGGTCGCCGCGGACGGCTTCTTCCTGGTCGCATTCCCCCCGAGCGTCATGGATCTCGTCATGCCGGGTGGGTCCCTCGACTTGGCCACGCTGGACTCCATGAGCGCGACGGGCACCAACGCTGACGGGACGGTCGTTGCCCACTCCAGGGCTGCCTACGAGAAGTCCGTGGTCCCAGGAGCCGAGGCCACGCCGACGCCCTCACCTTAGCGCCGGCCTGGTCGGTCTGATTCATGGTGGGCGCCCGGTTCCCGGAGCCGGGCGCCCTTTCGTTGCGGCCGTTCTGGCCCTTCGGCCTAAGCGCAAGATACGCCGGTCGTCCGTAGCCACCCCCATTCGCCGCAGCGATACTTGGCCCCACATCAACAAGCCGCGCCTCATGGCGAGGAGGAAACGAGTGGAGCTTCGGTGTCCGGTATGTCGCTCAGAGCGACTCGTGGTGATCCTTCGGACCCAGCTGGTCCTGTGCAAGGTCTGTGGCTGGCGGTGGCTGGAGGACGATCAATGGGAGCGCCTGGGCCTGGGGGCGCCGGCCGCCATGGGTAACCAGCCCCCGTCGTCGAACTAACCCTTATCCCCCGCGCGATCGGTCCGAGCGAGGAGGTTCCCAACCGGGAGCCTCCTCTCGGACTTTCTGAGGGTGTCTCAGTCCTCGTCTTCTGTGGCGGGCTCGGTTGCCAGGTAGCCGACGCCCCGAACCGTCCTGATCAGGCCTTCGTGTTCCGGGCCGAGCTTCGCCCTGAGCCTGCGCACGTGAACGTCGACGGTGCGCGTGCCCCCGTAGAAGTTGTAGCCCCATACCTCCGACAGCAGTTCGCTTCGGGTGAAGACCCGGCCGGCCCGCTGGATCAGGAACCGCAGCAGCTCGAACTCCTTGTAGGTGAGATCCAGCAGACGCCCGGCGACTGAGACCTGGTATGTGTCCACGTTGACCACCAGCGGTCCGAGTCGAAGGGTGCCGTCGTCGCCTCCACCGGCCCGGCGGGCCAGCATGGCCAGGCGCACCTGCAGCTCGGCGGCGGAGGCTCCGGAGTGGACGAACTCGTCGGCGACCTCGGCCCACGCGAACCGCTCCAGATCAGGGCGCGTGACCACCGCCACGACGGGGACCGCCAAGCCTCCCTCCGTGATCAGGCCCAAGAGACGGAAGGCGTGGTCGGGGTTCTCCTCCGCGTCGACGAATACGGCCGACGGGGACAGGTCGTCGAGGTGCGCCACGGACTCGGGAGCGAGGGGCTGGGCTTTCACATCGAATCCGAGTGCGTGGAGGGCTGGCAGGGCCTCGGCGAGGGGGCGATCGGTCAGGAACACCACGCGACCCACGGCGACCGCGAGCGTAGCAGACGGGTACGCTTGCTCCGATGAAGGTGCGCTTGTTCGCCGCGCTCCGCGAGCTGGCCGGGTCCTCGGTCGTGGAGGTCGACGCCGACGACGTCGGGTCGCTTCTGCACCACCTGTCCCAGGCGCTGGGTCCGGCGTTTGACCGGATCATGGCGGCGGGTACCGTGGTGGTCGACGGGGAAACGGTCGGACGAGATCGCGCGCTCCGGCCGGGAGACGAGGTGGCTCTGTTGCCGCCGGTGTCGGGCGGCACCAAGGCCCGCTGAGGAGAGATCGCCATGGACATCGGTATCGGACTGCCGAATCCCGTTCCGGGAACGCCGGGGACCCGCCTGGTCGCGTGGGCGAAGCGGGCGGAGGAAGCGCGGTTCGCCTCGCTGGCCACCATCGACCGCATCGCGTACCCGAGCTATGAGTCGTTGACGGCCCTGGCCGCGGCCGCAGGGGCCACCGAACGCATCGGCCTGGTGACCAACGTCCTGCTCGAACCCACGCGGAACCCGGTGATGCTGGGGAAGGAGGCCGCCAGCCTGGACCAGCTCTCGAATGGGCGCTTCACCCTCGGCATCGGGGTGGGGGCCCGGCAGGACGATTTCGACGCCGTCGGGCTGCCGTTCAACGACCGCGGCAAGCGGATGGATCAAGACCTCGAGCTGATGCACCGGGTGTGGAAGGGCGAGCTGGTCAACGGGGCGCAGAAGGCGATCGGCCCCACGCCCGTCAACGGCACCGTCCCGATCCTGATGGGCGGTTCCACCGACAAGGCGATCGAACGAACGGTCAAGTGGGGCATCGGATGGACCGTAGGGGGCGCCCCTCCTGAAAGGGGCGCTCCGTTCGCTGACCGGGTCCGCAAGGCGTGGGCGGATGCCGGGCGAGAGGGCCAGCCCAAGATCGTGGGACTGACCTACTTCGGGCTGGGTGAGGGCGCGCTGGAGAAGGCCACCGCCTACCTGGGCGACTACTACGGCGACTTCGGACAGCAGATCGCCGAGTGGATCCCGAAGACGCCCGAGGCGCTCAGGGAGACGATCAGGAAGTTCGAGGACTTCGGGTTCGACTTGCTGTTCCTCGATCCGACCACGAACGAGATCGATCAGATCGACCGGGCCGCCGAAGCCGCGCTCTAACCCGCGCGGCCCTCAGTCCTTGCAGTCGGGGTCGTCCTCGGACGTGTCCCCCTGGAGCCGGGACTCGCGGACGTGGATCCCGCACTCGGTCTTCAACAGTCCCGACCAACGCCCGGCGCGCTCGTCCTCGCCAGGAAACACCAGGCGCGTGCACGGAGCGCATCCGATCGAGGCGTAGCCCAGGTCGTACAGCGGGTTGCTCGGGAGGTCGTAGTCCTTCAGGTAGGTGAACGCGTCCTGGCGCGTCCAGTTGGCGACCGGGTTGATCTTCACCAGCCGCTTGCCGTCGTCCTCGAACCGGGTCTGCGACACGATCGGCGTTCCCTTGCGCGTCCACGCCGAATCCCGGCGCATGGACGTCATCCACGCCTCGTACCTGCGGAGCGCCCGATCGAAGGGGATCACCTTGTTCAGCTCGCAGCATCGCTTGGGATCCCGCTCGTACAGGCGAGGGCCGAACGCCTCCGCCTGGCTCTCGACGGTGTGGTCCCCCGTCAAGTCCACCACATTGAGCCCGAGCTGCTCCGTCAGCCGTTCCTTGAACGCCAGGGTCTCGGCGAAGTGGAACCCGGTTTGGAGGAACAGGATCGGGATGTCCGGCCGGATCCGAGTGGCCATGTGGATGAGACAGGTCCCCTCCAGCTGGAACGCGGAAGCGATGGCGATGCGCTGCAGCCCGGATTCCTCCAGCGCCCACCGGACGATCTCCTGCGGCGCGGCTCGCTCGAATCTGCCGTTCAATTCATGAACGAGATCTTCGGCGAGTAGGGTGTCCATGGGTTCGGGGCCTTTGGGTGGGCGAAGACAGCAGGTCAAGGCAGTATACCCAGGGCAAACACCAGGGATGCCCACCGAAATTCCGAGCGAAGAACGCGCCCGCAGCCGCTATGCTTTCCGGGCTTCGCGGCCGCCCGGTCCTGGTGCCGGCCGGTGAATCATCCTCGAGAGAACCCGAAGACGAAGGAGCGCGGTGTGACCATCAACGAGACCATTCCTCCCCACGGCGGGAAGCTCGTCAACCTGCTGCTGAACCGGGACGAGGCCGCCCAGGCCGAGTCCGAGGCCGCCCACCTTCCCAAGGTGACCGTGGCCGCGCGGGAGCTGTCCGACCTGGAGATGCTGGCGGTGGGGGCGCTGTCGCCGCTGACCGGGTTCATGGGCGAGCAGGACTACCGGTCGGTGCTGCAGGACATGCACCTGGTGAATGGCCTTCCCTGGACCATCCCGGTCACGCTGTCGCTCGACCAGGACGGGACGAAGCGGATCGGCGGCGCCGCTCGTGTCGCGCTGATGAGCGGGGACCGCCCCATCGCCGTGCTCAACGTGGATTCGGTCTACCGGCGCGACCGCGAAGCCGAGGCCCAGTCCGTGTTCCGCACGACGGACGCCGCACACCCCGGGGTCGCCGCCCTGAACGCCGCGGGCGACTACGTGGTGGCCGGAGAGGTCCGGGTCATCCGGCTCCCCGAGCACGGCACCTTCCAGCAATACCGCCTCACGCCCGCGCAGACTCGTGCGGCCTTCGCCGAGCGCGGGTGGAAGACCGTGGTGGGCTTCCAGACCCGCAACCCGGTCCACCGGGCACACGAGTACCTCCAGAAGTGCGCCATGGAGATCGTGGACGGGCTCCTCCTCCATCCGCTCGTCGGCGAGACCAAGGGCGACGACGTCCCCGCGGACGTCCGGATGCGCTGCTATGAGATCCTGTTCGAGAACTACTACCCGCACGACCGCGCCATGATGAGCGTGTTTCCCGCGGCCATGCGCTATGCCGGGCCGAAGGAGGCCATCTGGCACGCCATCGCCCGCAAGAACTACGGCTGCACCCACTTCATCGTCGGCCGAGACCATGCCGGCGTGGGCAATTACTACGGCACGTACGACGCCCAGAAGATCTTCGACGAGTTCGAGGCCGGCGAGCTGGGCATCACGCCGCTGTTCTTCGAGCACTCGTTCTACTGCGTGAAGTGCGAGCAGATGGCCTCGCCGAAGACGTGCCCGCATGGTGACGAGGAGCGGGTCATCCTGTCGGGGACGAAGGTCCGGGAGATGCTCCGAGCCGGTCAGAAGCCCCCGATGGAGTTCAGCCGGCCGGAGGTGGCGCAGATCCTGATCGACGCCATGCAGACGGATCCCGCGGAGCAGAACGTGGACCCCAGGTCGCTGGCTTCACCGGGGAACGGCGAGAAGTAGAGGTCGGCTCGACCAGATCATCCAAGGTCATTGCTCCCAGGCGCCTGCATGCATCAGGATGCGGCAGGATCGGGCCCGAGGGGATGCTGTGACCAAGCGCGCGCTGAGATCGATCGTCCTGGTAACCGGCGTCTCTCTCGCGTGCCCATGGCTGGCCGGGGTGGCAAGTGCCGTCAGCATCCCGCACCCCGAGCCGCCCCGGAAGCTGACCGTGCAGTGTCAGGTCTCGGGCAAGCTGCAGAAGGGTGGGGAGCTCAGGTTCACGCTTGTCGCTACGAGCCCCTCTGGCTGGCCCGACCTCCGCGACATGAGCATGCTCCTCCTGCTCCATGACCAGCCCATCCAGGTGGTCACCTTCGACGTCAGGAAGGCGACCCTCGCAACCACGGGAAGTCCGCCGGCTGCCTTTCCGGCAACGACGAGCCTCCCGGGTAGCTTCCTCGAGATCCTTCCGAAGGTGGATCGGGAGCACCCTCCACTGGTGCACTCCACGTTCAGCATCACCCTGAACATCTGGGCGAAGGTTCGGGAAGCCGTCCCCTCCGCCACCATCGTTCGCGTCCTCGCCGTCAGCCAAGAAGGCGAGGTCAGCCGGGCCCTGGTGAAGACCGAGGTCTCCGGGGGTCTGTTGTCCTGGGGGACGTTCGCTCTCGCGGCCGCGGTCGCCCTCTTTCTCGGTGGGTTCATTGGGAACACCTTCACTCACCGGCGCTACCGGCAGCGCGAGCTCTCGGTCTGGGACATCCTGGAGCGCAGACTTCGTGAGCAGCGCGGCAGACCACCCACCCGCGCCCTTGTCGTGAGCGACGGAGGCGGCGAATGAGCACGGTCACGTCCCGCTCCGGAATCTGGGGGAGCCTCGAAGGGAAAGTGGCGGCTGCCGGCCCAGGAAGTGGCGACTTGTGGGAGCAGCTCTCGGAGCTGGTCGACATCGGGCAGTACCGGCCGAAGCTCGCCCCGGACATCGAGGTGAAGTACTTCACACGGCGATCGGGCGAGCCGTACTACATGATGGGGAACCCCCGCGACCTGCTCTTCTTCCGGATCGGACAGGTCGAGTACGAGCTCATCATGCTCATGGATGGATCTCGGACCGTCAAAGAGATCGTCCTGGAGCGGTTCCAGGAATCGGGTGAGATGGAGCTGTCCGGTGTGGCGGACATCGTCCGCCAGTTCCGGACGGCGAACTTCTTCGAGGACCGGCCGATCGACGTGACCGGGATGGTGGAACGTGGCCTGCATCCCGAGGCGCAGGGGCACCGGCTGCGGAAGTTCGTGACCACG
>JBIOYQ010000050.1:0-3336 GCA_044870295.1 Actinomycetota bacterium | reverse complement strand
CCATGCAGCCCGACCGCCCCTCCGGTCGTTCCCACGTAAGGGCGCGAGTGTCGGTCCCACGAGCTCACGCGCATCGGCACTCCCGTCGTCCTCTCGTCACCGATCGCCCTTGGGGTTGCTTCCCAGGGGATTCGGAAGGTAGGGCCCATTGCCGCGGTAGGGCATCGGATCGATGGACGATTCATGTGTCGTACGGATGGATGAAGTGCAGGTCCTGGGAATCCCTAAACCGAGGGAGACGTAGAAGCGCCGATTCAAGCCACCTCCCGAGGCCGACGACCGTGGCCATGCTCAGGTGCGGCGGCGCGCCTTGAGAGTCGGCGTGGTCGGCGACGCTTCGGCGGGATGCCTTCCGCCCGATGAGCGATTCCGTGTGGTTCAGATGAGCAAATCGGGATTCCCGCGATTCATGCAGATGAGGGATGTCGGTTGGCCGGGGAGCCGGGACCGTATCCGGTGGACTTATCGGACGAATCTCGGAGATCGTCCCCATGGCACGGAGGGTCCTGATCGCTCACGCGCAGTCCCTGTTGATGGATGCCACCGGACTCCTACTCAGCACGTACGAGGATCTGCTGCCGTCGCGCATTCATGAACAGGACGAGACGCTCCAGCGAGGGTCTGACGACGCCCCAACGTCGGCATCGACGGCTCCAGACGAGGCGATCGGCACCCGTGGGTCTTCCGGTGGGGAGGCTTCGTCCGCTTCCGGGAGCATCTCTTCATGAAGAGGTCGGCTCTCGCATGCATCATCGTCGTACTGGCACTCGCGGCGGGTGGATACGCGCGGGCGAACGGGGTCACCGGCGCAACAGGACCAGGGGCAAGTCCATCTCCCACCCCGAGCCCGGGACCCTGTCCCGACCCCACGCCCAGCCCCGACCCTACGCCCACTCCCAGCCCCGACCCCACCCCGAGCCCGGAACCCTGTCCCGACCCCTCCCCCAGTCCCAACCCCACTCAGAGCCCGGAACCCTCACCCGACTTCACCCCCAGTCCCGACCCTTCCCCGCCCCCAGAGCTGTCGCCCGAGGTCTTCCACAACGTCCCTTCCGCGAGTCCATCCCCCTCGCTCGATCCGGTTGGGACATCGGCATCTCCGCCGCCCTCCTCGACGACGCCCCCTCCCTCCTCTCTATCTCCCGCCCCGATGCCCTCGCCGATCGATGAGAGCTCACCCCCGCGCGTCGACAGCAACGGATATGAAGGCTCTGAGCTTCCCTATCTAGAAGGGCCGTTCACGTCATACCGATTGGTTCAGGTCGCCGCCCAGCTGCGAGCGCTTGGCTGGTCTGAGGATCGAGTGAGGAAGCAGGTCTACACCCCGTTCATCGTTGCGGGGCGCGCCGCATGGGTGGATACCTGGGGAGCCCCGCGGTACGGACCCGGCTCGATCGTGCGAAGCCACGAGGGTCAGGACGTCTTCTGCGACTACGGGGCCCCCGTGCTCGCGTCTGAAGATGGCATCGTCGAATACGGGATCGACGTCTTGGGTGGACGGGTTGCTCGATTGCTCCGCCCCGACGGCAGCCATTGGTACTACGCGCACCTTTCCGACTGGAACACCGAAGAGTTCTCGTCGGGAGATCGGGTCGAATCAGGAGACATCATCGGCTTCTGTGGGAACACGGGCAATGCTCGGTGGTCACATCCCCATGTGCACTTCGGCCTGTATCAGCCCGATGGAACGGCCACCGATCCCATGCCGATGCTGGTCGAGTGGTTGCACACCGCCGAACACAGATCCCTGTCGTTACTACCTCGCGTCGCCGGAACCCCGGATGTAACACGAACCTGGCGGACCTTCCCATCCGACATCCTGGTCGATCCCTTCAACGACGACGGGCCGCTTGCCTGGGCCCTCCAGAGCTCTTCGATCCCGGCTACCGTGGACGCGAATCTGACTGAACCGATCGGGGATCCGGGATACGCATCACCGGTCCTGGTTGGGATCCTGGTCACCCTCCTGTACACGGGATTGGCGCCCGCGCTTCCGGATCGGAACCGAAGGCGTCTGTCAACCGAGCACCTAGGGCGTCCCATCCCCGGGTCATGGCCACGCTCGTCGACGTCCCGCACCTCAAAGGAAGGGCAACGCATCCCCCTGCTTGACCAGCCAATCGAGCGGGACGGGGGTGCCGCCTTGACCCAGGATGATGCCATCTACCGGTTCCGGTTGCGAGCACTGGCCCTTGCCACGGAGCTCGGCAACGTGAGGGCCGCCTGTCGGGCCATGGGAATCCACCCCTCCACGTTCTACCGCTGGCGGGCCCAGGTGCTGCGGTTCGGCCCGGAGAGCCTCAGGCCCAGGGAGCGTCGGCGGCCGAAGGGACCGTCGCAAAACGATATCGATGATCGATGAGAACCGGGGTTCGCGCGATCCCCCAGACGAGGGATGGAGTCCGGTCGGTGAACCGAGACCGTATCGCCGTGGACGTCGAACGGCCGCAGGTGACCAGGGGAAGGTCGTCTCCATGGGTCGGAAGGTGCGAATCTTGGTCGCGCACGAGCAGACCCTATTCCGGCACGTGCTCGAACACGCCCTGGCCAGGCACGAGGACCTCTCCGTGGTTGCGAACGCCGGAACGGCTCGTCACGCCATGCGTGAAGCGATGCGAAACCACCCCGACGTCGCTGTGGTCAGTGCGAGGCTTTTCACCGGTGCTGCCGGATCGATCACGCGAATCGCTCGGGAACTGCCGCGCTGCGGCCTCATCGTTCTGTTCGACCCGGCGGACGAGGAAGCCGCCGAGCGAGTCCCGCGTACCGGGGGTGGGAAATTCCTAACGATGGGATGTTATCTCGATGAACTCGTCGACACGGTCCGCGCCGCGGCCGCCGCCGGGAGGCCGGGGCTCACGCGGTCAGGCTTTCGATGATCTCGTGCTGAACGGCGAAGGCGACCGCCTCCAAGCGGGAATGGACCTGCAGTTTCGTGAGCACGCCTTGGACGTGGCTCCGGACGGTATGAAGGCTCACATAGAGCCTCCGAGCAATGTCCTGGCTGCTCGCGCCTTCCACAAGCATGGCCAGCACCTCTCGCTCGCGCGCCGTGAGCTGATCCACGATGAGATGCATGTGACGATCCTGTGGCCATCTCCCACCCGAAGCCGAACCCGCTAGCGCTCGCGGGATCACGACCTGTCCGTCGAGCACCGCCCCGAGGGCCGTCATGAGTTGGCCGACCGGCATGTCCTTCGTGAGGTACCCGTAGAACCCCAGCTCGATGGCCTCCCTCGCGGTGCGGGGATCACCGGCATCGCTCAGCGCGACGACCTTTGCCTGCGGATGGTGTTCCAGTATCGACTTCCCCACCGAAAGGCCACTTGGGGCAGG
>JBIOYQ010000049.1:0-8072 GCA_044870295.1 Actinomycetota bacterium | reverse complement strand
CGTAATGGTGGTCGGTCGAGGTCGAACACCCCGACACGGCCAGCTCGGCCAGGCCGACCGCCGCCGCGGCCCGCTCCCACTCGGCGTCGATGCCGGCCCACACGGGGTAGAGCTCCTGCAGCCAGCCGAACAGACCCTGGTCCTGCGCACGGACCCGGGTCAGGGCCTGGTACAGATGGTGATGCGTGTTGATCAGCCCGGGCGTGGCGACGGCGCCGCGCCCGTCGATGACGTCGACGCCCTCAGTCCGACCCGGCGGGTTCCCCCTGCCGACCCAGGTGATCACGCCGTCCTCCACCATGATCGAACCGCCGGGGATCTCGGTGTCGGCGTCGTCCATGGTGGCCACCGACTCGCACCCCTCGATCAACAGCCTGGTCATGACGTGGACTCCGCCAGCCGGTCCGCCGCCAGCCGCACGGCGTCGAGGATCTTCTGGTACCCGGTGCATCTGCACAGGTTGCCGGACAGGGCCTCGCGGACCTCGTCCTCGGACGGCGACGGTGTCTCCTCCAGCAGATGGGTCACCGCGACGATGAGGCCCGGCGTGCAGAAGCCGCACTGGACGGCGCCGGCGTCGAGGAAGGCTTCCTGGACCGGATGGAGGGTGTCGCCGTCGCTCAGTCCCTCCACGGTGCGGACCTCTCGACCGTGGGCTTGAGCGGCCAGCACCAGACACGAGCAGACCAGCTCTCCGTCCAGCCACACGGAGCACGACCCGCACTCGCCCTGCTCGCAGGCGTTCTTCGAACCGGGGAGTCCGAGGTGCTCGCGCAGGGCGTACAGCAGGCTGGAGCCCGGCCAGACGTCGGCCTCGCGCTCCTCTCCGTTCACCACGACGCGAACCAGCATCAGGCCGTCGGACCTCCTCGAGCCGCCGAGCGCCGGTCGTCCATCGCCCACACCAGCGCTCGGCGGGCCAGCACCGAGCACGCATGGCGACGGTAGGCGGCCGTGCCCCGCACGTCGTCGATGGGTCGAATGGCATCAGCGACCAGGGCGCCGAACCCGTCGATCGCCCCGGGTCCGAGCCGGGCGTCGGGATCGTCCCAGGCGCCGGCGTCCTCCAGAGACCGAGCGGCGAACGCCTCCGCGTCGGCGGCGCGAACGATCGTCGGAGCCACCGATCCGAGCGCCAGCCGCACGGAGCGGCCGCCATCGTCCAGCACCAGGCACACGCCCGCGACCGAGATCACCATCGCGTTCCGCGTCCCGATCTTCGAGAATGACCCCGGCCCGTTCACCACCCGCCACCGGGCTCCCAGAATCAGCTCGTCAGGTCGCAGAGAGGTCTTCTTCACACCGACGTGGAACTCGTGCCATGGAACGGTGCGGGTTCCCCTGGAGGCACTCGACAGGACGATGTCCGCGTCGTACGCGGCCAGGACCGGCAGCGCGTCGCCGGCCGGGGACGCCGTTCCAAGGTTCCCTCCCACGGTTGCGCGATTCCGGATCTGTGGCGATCCGACCGTTCGTGACGCCTGCGTCAGGGGAGTGAACGCCGCCAGCTCCCGCATGATCCTGGTGAAGGTCACGCCGGCCCCCAGGAACACGTGCCCGTCCTCGTGCCGCCACACCAGCAGCTCGGGCAGTCGCGAGACGTCGAGGATGGCATCGGGACGGTGACGGTCGAAGTTCAGCTCGACCATCACATCGGTTCCCCCCGCGATGGGCAGCGCGTGTGGGTGCGCCGCCTTCGTCTCCAGGGCCTCGTCCAGGGTCCTCGGAAGGAACACGTCCATCAGAACGTGCCCCCCGCGAACGCGTCGATCATGGCCGGCACGTCGTCGCCCAGTGGATACAGCACCGGACAGGTGCACCCGGCGTCGACGTACTCGCGGACCTTGGCCTGGCACTCGTCGGGGGTGCCGCTGGCGGTGATGAGCTGGACGACCTCGTCAGGCACGAGCTTCATGGCTCGGCGGATCTCCTCGGGCCCGGCCGGCCACGTCAGGACCTTGCCGATCTCGTCCAGCAGCGATTGGTCCACGCCGCTCGCCTTCATGATGTGCGGCTGCTGCCCGAGGTACTGGGTCACCAGCTCACGGGCCCGGTCGAGGGCGGCGTCACGATCGACGTCGAGCGAGCACACCACGAGCTGCGGCCGGTCGATGTCGGCAACCGCACGGCCCGAGCGCGCGGCGCCTCGCGCCAGCGCTTCCAGGGCCGCGTCGTTGTACCTGGGGCCGACCAGGTAGTTCAGCACGACCCCGTCGCCGATCTCTCCCGCCAGCTCCATCATCCGCATGCCGGTGGCGCCGACGTAGATCGGGACGTCCCTCGGCTCGCGCCGCCCGTGCACCACGTCGATCTCGACGTCCGTGAGGTGCACGAACTCGCCGTGATACGTGACGCGCTCCATGGCCAGCAGTCGGCGAGTTGCCTCGATCACCTCGCGCATGGCGACCAGAGGCCGCCGGCGGTCGATGCCGACCTTCGAGGCCAGGGGGTCCCACCAGGCCCCGATGCCCAGCAGGATGCGTCCCGGGGCCAGGTCGTCCAGGGTCACGAAGGTGGCGGCGAGCAGCCCGGCGTTGCGCGTCCAGTTGTTCACCACGCCGGATCCGATCTTGATGCGGTCGGTGACGGCCGCGTAGGCCGCCATCGGCACGGTGGCCTCCCGCACCAATCGGCTCTCCGCCTGCCACACGGCCTCGAACCCGCGGTCCTCCGCGTACTTCGCGTACTCCATGGCTTCGCGGATGGGGTGCTTGTCCTGGAGGTAGATGGCGACGCGACCCTCGCCGGCGACGGCCATCTCAGTTTCCTCCGGCGGGCGTGAACGGATGCTCCGGGATGTCCTCCATGCGCGCCCACAGGCGCTGGGCCGCCTCCACGCATCGAGCGGTCAGCTCGACCGAATCCACCCGAGCCAGGCGCCGGTTCCGCACGCTCCACTCCCCGCCCACCATGACGTCACGAACGTGGCGCGAGGTCAAGCCGAACACCCAGTGGCCGGCGAGGTTGTCCGTGTCCAGCGGGGTCGGTGGGTCGTATTCGAGGACGGCGAGGTCGGCAGGCGCGCCGCGCTGGATCGTGCCGAGGAGGGGTTCGTCGAAGACTCTGGCGGCCACCCGGGCCGACGTTGCGTGGAGGTCCAGCACCCATCGCGGCGAGAGCGACAGGTCCTCCTCACGAGCCCGCCAGTAGGCGGCGCGTCCCTCCGCGAACATGTCGCCGCCGATGCCGTCGGTGCCGAGGGCGAGGGGATTGAGCCTGCCCACGGGGGCGTGTCCGACGCCGTTGTTCATGTTCGACCGGGGGTTGTGGACCGCGGTGGCGCCGGAGGCTCTGATCAGCTCCATCTCCTCGTCGTCGACGTGGATGCAGTGCGCCAGCACCGCGCGGTCGTCCAGCACCCCCACATCGGCCAGTCGGCGCACCACGCGGACGCCGAACCTGGCCTGGGCGTCGCGCTGGTCCGCGAGGTCTTCGGCGACGTGGATGTGGATGCCCGTGTCGAGGTCACGAGCCGTCTGGACGCATTCCCTGAGGGTGTCCTCGGACAGCGTGAAGGACGCGTGCGCGCCGACCATCGTGCGCAGGAGCTCTCCTCCCGGTGACAGCGAGGCCCGCTCCTCCTGCTCGAAGCGACGAGTTTCCTTCAAGCCCTCGGCGGCAGCCTGAGGGCCGTCCCGGTCGCTCACCTCATAACAGAGAACACCGCGAGCGCCGAGATGGCCAAGGGCCACCCCGACCTCTGTCAGCGCCAAGTCGACCGCGCTCGGGGAGGCGTGATGGTCGACGATCGTGGTCGTGCCGGAGAGCAGGGCGACCGCGCCACCGACCGCCGCCGAAGCGTAGATGCTGCCAAGGTCCAGCGCGCGATCCAGTCGCCACCAGACCCGGCGAAGGATCTCTACGAAGTTCGTGGGCGGCTCGAGCTCGAAGGGCATCCCGCGCGCCAGCGATGAGTACAGGTGATGGTGGGCGCACACCAGCCCCGGGAGGATGAGGCACCTCGAGCAATCGACGGCCTGGTCGCCCTTGCGGGCTGCGGGGCTGACGTCGAGGATCCGGCCCCCGGCGACCGCGACGTCGGCCTTGATCACCTGCGGTGGGGAGAGCGACGTGACCACCGTGCCCCCGTACAGGACCTCGGTCCTCATCGGAGCGCGGACGTCGACCTACTCGTGAGCTTGCCTCGCGCCGACCAGTCGGGGGACGGCCGCTCGAGCGGCCGGCGAGTCCCGCATGGGCAGCTGGGTTCTGCGAACCCCGTCGAAGGCGTGCAGGGCTCCGGCCACGGCCGAAGCCGTCGGGACCAGCGCGATCTCGCCGACCCCCTTCGCGCCGTACGGCCCCTCTGGCTGCGGCTCCTCGACGAAGACGCACTCCACCTCCGGCATCCCCTGCGGCGGGATGATGTGCAGCGACTTCAATGTGCTGGTCACAGGCACGCCGCCCTGGACGACGTACTCCTCACTCAAGGCGTGCCCGAGCCCCATGTGGACCGCGCCCTCGATCTGGCCCTCGAGCAGCGTGGGGTTGATCACCCTGCCCACGTCATGGGCCGCCACGACCTTCTCGATCCGCCCGTCCGCGTCCAGGATCACCATCTGGGTCGCCCACCCGTAGGCGAAGTGGGTGGCCGCGCCGTCCGGTCCCTGTCCCGGCTTGTGCGTCCAGTCCACCTTGACCTCACCGTAGAACTCCCTGCCGGCGAGGTCCTCCAGCGCTCCGCCGTTCAACGACGCCTTCAGGTTCTTCACGGCCTCGATGATGGCCCGGCCGCCCAGGACGGTTGCCCGGGACGCGGTGGTCTGTCCCGTCTCCAGCTCGCGAGACGTGTCGACCGACACCCGGACGCGATCGAACCCGATGCCCAGCTCCTCGCACAGGATCTGCGCCAGCACCGTGTGGCACCCCTGCCCCATCTCGGTCCAGGAGTGGAGCAGCGTGATCGTGCCGTCGGCCTCCGGCCGCAGGATGGCCTTGCCGTACTCGGTGAGCCCGTTTCCCACGCCCGTGTTCTTGGCGCCGCACGCGACGCCGACGGCCTTGCCCTCGTCCCGGGCCTGGTCGTACCCGTCCTTCACCGCCAGCAGAGTCTTCTTGATGCCGACGCCGGGCCCCAGGATCTGCCCCGTCCCAAACCGGTCGCCCACGTCCACGGCGTTGCGCCACCGCATCTCCCACCCGTCGAGACCGACCTGCTCGGCCAGGATGTCCATCATGCCCTCGATGGCGAAGTTCGCCTGGTTCGAACCGAACCCTCGCATGGCCCCGCACGGTGGGTTGTTCGTGTAGACCGCGCGGGCCTCGACGTCGACGTTCGGGACGCGGTACACGCTGCAGCTGTGGCCGGCGGCTCGTTCGAGGACCTTGTCCCCCACGCTGGCGTACGCCCCGGTGTCCCCGACCATCCTGGCCCGCACGGCGACCAGGCTGCCCTCCTCGTCGCACCCGACCGTGTACTCCATCCAGATGGGGTGGCGCTTCGCGTGGAAGTTCATCGATTCCGCCCGGGACAGCGTCGTCAGCACGGGCCGACCTGTCGAGGAAGCCAGCAACGCGCTGTGGCACTGCACGTTGAGGTCCTCTTTGGCTCCGAACGCGCCGCCGTTGGACACTTGGGTCACCCTGACCTCCGCTTCGCTGAGGCCCATGAACGACGCGATCTGCCGCCGGTCCGACCAGACCCCTTGGCCCTGTGAGTACACGTGGAAGCGCACCCCGGGATCGTCGGGCGGGTCGGGCACGACCAGGGACGACTCGGGCTCCAAGAAGGCGTGCTCGATGAACTGCGTCTGGAAGGTCTCCGTCGCCACATGGGCGGCCGTGGCCAGGGCGGCGTCCACGTCGCCACGTCGAACGGTGGAGACCGAAAGCACGTTGCCGCCGTCGTGGATGGGCGGCGCCTCGTCCTGCATGGCCCGGTGAGGATCGGTGATCGGTTCGAGGACCTCGTACTCCACCTCGACCAGGGCGGCTCCCTCCCGGGCGGCGGCTCTCGACTCGGCGGCCACGGCTGCTAGGACATCACCGACGTACCGGGTGTTCTCACCTTCCGCGACGAACTGCGGCCAGTCGGGATAGATCTCGCCCTGGTTTCGGTTGCCCGCCACGTCACGCCACGTGACCACCGCCACCACGCCAGGATGGGCCTCGGCCCTGGACGTGTCGATGCTCAACACCCGGGCGCGGGGATGGTCGGAGAAGCGGAGGGCCCCGTGCAGCATTCCCTCCACGCGCAGGTCGTTGATGTAGGGCTTGTCGCCCAAAGCCAGCTCCGAGCCCAGATATCGAGCGGTCCGCGAGCCCACCCGGCCGGAGCGGTCCAGCTCGGGAAGCGGTTCACCCCGCCTGGCCCCCGCGGCCAGCTCGATCGCGTCGACGATCTTCACGTACCCCGTGCACCGGCACAGGTTGCCGGCCAGTGACTTCGAGATCTCGGCGCGCGAGGGCGACTGGTTCTTCGCCAGGAGGGACTCGGCCTTCATGACGATCCCGGGCGAGCAGAACCCGCATTGGGAGGCCCCGGCGGCGACGAACGCGTGTGCCCACTCCGCTCGGGTGTCGGGCGAGAGCCCTTCCTGGGTGGTGATGGCGCGCCCCTGCGCTCGGGTCGCCGGCTGGGCGCACGAGACCACCGCCTTGCCGTCGATCAGCACGGTGCAGGCGCCGCACGATCCCTCCGGGGCACAGCCGTCCTTGACCGACGTCACCCCGCACCCGTCCCGCAGCAGCTCCAGCAGGGTTGCGCCGGGCCGGACCTCCACGGCCATGGCCTTCTCGTTCAGGACGAACTCCATGCCACCCTCCAGGCGCTCCACCCAGAGTAAACACCAGCCTCGGCGGCCCGACCACCAGGCGCCCATGACCGGCGTGGCCTGAGGGGCTGGGGATGCCGCCCCCAACCAGAGACCTAACCCTCCGCCCCCCACGAGGAGTCCATCGCCCGATTGTTCGCGGCCCGGCCGCCGCATAGGTTGGCGCCGGCACGGCTACCACGCCGCCCGTGGCGTCCCTCGGAGGGGAGGGTTGGGATGGCGAGCTTGAAGAACGCGGACGAGGCGCTCCACGAGCTGGCGTCGCTGGCACTCGATCGCTCCCAGGAGAGCTTGCGCCGGGTCATGGCCGCGGCCCGTCGCCGCCTCGACATGGACGTGTGCGTCCTCGGACAGTTCACGCCGGAGTACGAGGTGGTCCGGAGGGTCGAGGGCAAGGACGGCCCGACCGGACTGCGGGCCGGGGCCACGTGGGTCGCCGCCGATACGCTCGGCCGGCGTGTCCTGGACGGCCGGATCCAGTCCTTCGTGAACGACGTCACCGCCGACGCCGACCTGTCGAAGCTCGAGATCGTCCGGATGTGGGGCATCGGCTCCTATGTGGCCGTCCCTGTCTCGCTCTCCGGCGGTCGGACCTACGGGGTCCTCGAATGCCTGAGCCACCGGCCGGCCCCCTGGCTGGGGCCGCGCGACCTCGAGTTCCTCCAGGTCCTCGGCCGCATCGCCGCGGACGAGCTCGAACGGCAGCAGCTGCTCACGGAGAAGGTGCGGCTGGAGATGGACCGGATCCGAACGATCCTGGCCGATGGGTCGCTGTCGATGGTGTTCCAACCGATCGTGGATCTGACCAGAGGCACCATCGTCGGTGTCGAGGCACTGGCTCGGTTCGGCACCGAGCCCGACCGAACGCCGGACTCGTGGTTCGACGAAGCCGGGGAAGCCGGCCTGCGCACGGACCTGGAGATGCTGGCGGTGGCCGCCGCGCTGGCGCAGCTCGAGGCCATCCCCGGCAACGCCTACCTCTCCGTGAACGCCTCGCCCCAGACCGTCATGTCACCGGGGTTCCAGACGCTGCTCGACGGCCCGATGGGGGGCCGGGTGGTCGTGGAGATCACGGAGCACGCCGAGGTGGAGGACTACGCCGCCCTCAAACGAGCGCTGGACGGGCTGCGCCTGCGAGGGGCGCGCGTGGCGGTGGACGACACGGGTGCCGGGTTCAACACTCTGGCCCACATCCATCGCCTGGTCCCGGACATCATCAAGCTCGACATCTCGCTGATCCACGACATCGACCGCGATCCGGTGAGGCGCTCGCTGGTGTCCTCACTGATCCGCTATGCC
>JBIOYQ010000048.1:0-8584 GCA_044870295.1 Actinomycetota bacterium | reverse complement strand
GGATCTCGAAGGGTTCCATCCCCGGCTCGCGGAGCGGCACGTGGTCGATGTCGAGGTCGACCCCCACGGCCCGGCGGGCCGCAGTCTCCGAGACCGCGCACGTCAGGCCGGCGCCGCCCAGGTCCTGCAGCCCGTCGAGGAGCCCGAGCGAGTTCAGCTCCAGGCACGCCTCGATGAGGAGCTTCTCGGCGAAGGGGTCGCCGATCTGCACGCTCGGTCGGGACTCGTGAGCGTCCTCCTCCAGCGTCCGCGAGGCCAGGACGGACACGCCACCGATCCCATCACGGCCGGTCGGCGCCCCGATGAGCAGGAGCACGTTGCCGGCGCCACCGCGGCGCGACGAGAGCAGCGACTCCACGGCGGCGAACCCGACGCACATGACGTTGACGGTGGGGTTGGCTCCGTGCTCGGGGGCGAATCGGACCTCACCCCCCACGGTGGGAACCCCGATGCAGTTGCCGTAGCCCCCGATGCCGGCCACGACCCCCGAGAAGAGATAGCGGTTCCTTGGATCCTCGAGCGGACCGAACCGCAACGGGTCCAGCAATGCCATGGGCCGCGCCCCCATGGAGAGCACGTCGCGGATGATGCCGCCGACCCCGGTCGCGGCGCCCTGATACGGCTCGATGGCGCTGGGATGGGAGTGCGACTCCATCTTGAACACGCACGCCAGCCCGTCGCCCAGGTCGACCACGCCGGCGTCCTGTCCCGGCCCCACCAGCACGTTCGGCCCTCGGGTCGGCAGGGTCTTCAGGTGCAGCTTGCTGGACTTGTACGAGCAGTGCTCCGACCACATGGCCGCGAACATGGCCAGCTCGGTCTGGTTCGGCTCGCGACTCAGCTTCTCGACGACGGCGTCGTATTCCTGGTCGGTGAGCCCGAGGGCCCGATGCAGCGCGGGATCCGCCGTCACGCCGGGACCCGCATCCTCACCGAGTCGAACAGCCACTGGAAGACGTGATGGCCTCCGGTCGGCCCGAGGTCGGGATCGACGGCGTGCTCCGGGTGCGGCATCAGCCCCAGCACGTTCCCGGCCGGATTACGGAGGCCGGCGATGGCGTTGGTCGCGCCGTTGGGATTGAACCGCTGATCCACCGTCCCATCCGGCGAGCAGTACCGGAACGCCACCAGGCCTTCGCCTTCGATCATGGCGAGGTCCTCCGGCGACGCCACGAACTGCCCCTCGCCGTGCTTGATCGGGACCTCCAGCACCTCGCCGCTGCCGTCCTCGGCCTTGATGTGGATCCACCGACAGACGAACGACAGGCCGGCGTTGCGGATCATGGCGCCGGGCAGCAACCCGGCCTCGCACAGGATCTGGAAGCCGTTGCAGATGCCGAGCACGGGCCCTCCGGCTTCGGCGAAGTCGCGCACGGCGGCCATGGCCGGGGCGAACCGGGCGATGGCTCCCGTCCTCAGGTAGTCGCCGTAGGAGAACCCGCCGGGGAGGATGACGGCGTCCGCACCTTGAAGATCGGGGTCCTGGTGCCACACGGGGACCGGCTCGGCCCCCATGAAGGCCACCGCCCGAAGAGCGTCCCGGTCGTCCAACGATCCCGGGAACGTCACCACTGCAACGCGGGGCTTCATCCCGACCCGCCGTCGGATCCCAGGATCCGGACATCCTCGATCACGGGGTTCGACAGGAACCGCCGGGCCATCTCCTCGACCTGCCGCCGGGCGGCCGGCTCGGATTCGCTTTCCACGACCAGCTCGAAATGCTTCCCGGACCGGACCTCGGAGACGTTGTCCCACCCCAAGGTGGGGAGGGCGCCCTGGATGGTGGTCCCCTCGGGATCGGCAAGCCCTTCCTTCAACACCACCACGACCTCGAACCGGTGCTTCACGGCCTCGGAGCCCCCATGCGCCGGCGGTAGGCGTCGAAGGACTCGCCCGTGATCCGCTCGTAGGCCTCGCGGTACCGGGCCGCGGTCTGCTCGAGGACCTCGTCGGGAAGATCCGGCGGCGGGGGCTCATGGTCCCACCCGCTCGCGTCGAGCCAGTCGCGCACGTACTGCTTGTCGAACGACGGCTGGGCGTGCCCCGGCTCGTACAGGTCCGCCGGCCAGAATCGCGACGAGTCGGGGGTGAGGGCCTCGTCGATCAGGATCAGGTCACCGTCGGCGAACCCGAACTCGAACTTCGTGTCGGCCAGGACGATCCCCCGCTCCAGTGCGAGCGCCGCGGCGAACTCGTAGAGCGACAGGGTCAGCTCCTTCAGCCGTTCTGCCAGTCCCCTGCCGATCCGCTCGCCGGTCTCCTCGAGCGAGATGTTGATGTCGTGGCCGGTGGCCTCTTTCGTGGCCGGCGTGAAGATCGGCTCCGGCAGGCGATCGGACTCCTGGAGCCCCGCGGGGAGCTGGATCCCGCACACCTTCCCGTTCGTCCGGTACTCCTTCCAGCCCGATCCCGACAGGTAGCCACGGGCCACGCACTCGATCGGGACGACCTCGGCCCGCCGGACCAGCATGGCCCGCCCCGCCAGCCACTCGGCGTCATCGGCGAACGGCTCGGGGAAGCGCGCCACGTCCGCGGTGAGCAGGTGGTTCGTCACCAGGTGCTTCGTCTGGTCGAACCAGTACAGGGAGAGCCCGGTCAGCACGCGTCCCTTGTCCGGGATGGGTTGCGGCAGCACCACGTCGAAGGCCGAGATGCGGTCGGTCGCCACCATCATCAGATCGGGGCCCGCCTCGAAGATGTCCCGGACCTTCCCCCGAGCGTGCAGGTCAACGTTCGCCACGGTTCACTCCCCTAGGTACTCGGGCCCGCCGGGGAAGGGGATGACGGCACGGGCTCGGACACGTCCAACTTCTCCAGCCTAGCGAACATGGGCTCGAGCTTCTCGTGGAACGGGCGCAGGACGAACAGCGACCACCACTCATCCCTGGTCATCAGCCCGAGGGATTCGATACGAGCCCACAGGTCTTCCCGGAAGTGCGCGCCCCGCTCCACGGTCTCCGCGGCCGAGGCCTGCACCAGCCGGTAGGCCTCTTCGCGCGTCATCCCCCGGTCGACCAGCGCCGACAAGGCTCGCTGGGAGAAGAACACGCCGTCCAGCAGATCGACATTGGCCCGCATGCGCTCGGGGAAGACGCGCATCCCGCCGACCACTCGCTCGGCAAGGTGCAGCATGTAGTCCACCGCGATCGCGCTGTCGGGCAGCACGACCCGCTCGACGCTGGAGTGGGAGATGTCCCGCTCGTGCCACAGCGCCACGTCCTCCAGCCCGGCATGAAGGTTGGCCCGGACCACCCGGGCCAGCCCGCAGATGCGTTCGGACAGCACGGGGTTGCGCTTGTGCGGCATGGCGCTGGAGCCCTTCTGGCCGGCGCCGAACGGTTCCTCGACCTCTCGCACCTCCGTCCGAGCCAGGTGGCGGACCTCCAGGGCCATCTTCTCCAGGGTGGCGGCCGTGACGGCCAGCGCCCACAGGAACTCGGCGTGGACGTCGCGCGAGATCACCTGGCTGGCCGCCTCGGCCGGCCGCAGGCCCAGCTCCGCGCACACGTACTCCTCGACCGCCGGATCGATCTCGGTGTAGGTGCCGACCACGCCGGAAAGCTTTCCCACGCTGACCGCCTCCCGGGCCTTGCGGAGGCGTTCGCGGTCCCGGTCCAGCTCGAACGCCCACAGGGCGAGCTTGTGCCCGAAGGTGGTGGGCTCGGCGTGGATCCCGTGGGTCCGGCCCATGCAGATGGTGTCCTTGTGCTCCAGGGCCCGCCGCTTCACCACGGCCAGCAGCGACTCCACCTTGTCCAGGACGAGGTCGAGCGCGGCCCGCATCTGCAGGGCCAGGGCCGTATCCAGCAGGTCCGAGGACGTCAGGCCGAAGTGGATCCACCGCCCGGCCGGCCCGAGCGGCTCCGCCACCGCCTGGACGAACGCCGCCACGTCGTGATGCGTAGTGCGCTCCAGCTCCGACACCCGCTCGGGCGTCGGGGCGGTCGCGCCCTGTCGGATAACCCGCAGATCCTCCTCGGGGATGCGGCCCAGCCGACCCCATCCCTCGCACGCCAGGACCTCGATGCGCAGCCAGTGGCCGAGCTTGGTCTCCTCCGCCCAGATGGCGGCCATCTCCGGCAGGGTGTACCGCGGGATCAGGGCTTGAACCCTTCCGCCAGGCTGTCCTTGAACTCGTAGATCTTGGCCCGAACATCGGGATCACGGACGGCCAGGATCTGCGCGGCCAGGATCGCGGCGTTCACGGCGCCGTCGATCGCGACCGTCGCGACGGGCACACCGCGCGGCATCTGGACGGTCGAGTACAGGGCGTCCATCCCTCCGAGCTTCGAGCCCGACAGCGGCACGCCGATCACCGGGAGCGCCGTCCGGGCGGCCACCGCGCCGGCCAGGTGATTCGCCATCCCGGCCCCGCAGATGATGCACACCATGCCCCGCTCTTCGGCCGTGCGGGCGAACTCGTCGACCAGGTCGGGATTGCGGTGGGCCGAGATGACCCGGATCTCGAACGGGACGGCGAACCGCTCCAGGATGGCCGCGGCCTGCTGCATCACCGGCAGGTCGGACGCCGACCCCACCAGGATGCCGACCATCGGGGCGTCGCGGTCCTGCCCGGGGATGCCCTCGCCTGTCAGGTCCTCGATCATGCGGCCCCTTGCATCGCGCCCGCCGCGATGTCACGACGGTACGTCATGCCCTCGAATCGGATCAGGGAACAGGCCTCGTACGCTCGGCTGCGGGCCTCGGCGTGGTCGCTCCCCAGGGCCGTCACCGTGAGCACCCTTCCCCCTGCGGTCTCCACTCTACCGTCTCGCCGTGACGTGCCCGCGTGGAAGACCTGGACGCCGGGCACGGCGGCGGCCTCGTCCAGGCCGCCGATCGGGACACCGGTCTGCACCGAGGCCGGATACCCGGCCGAGGCCAGCACCACCCCGACGCACGCGTCCTCCGTCCACCGCACCTGATAGTGGGAGAGGTTGCCCTCGACACAGGCCAGGAGCAGCTCTGGGAGGTTGGCCACGAGCCTGGGCAGGACCACCTGCGTCTCCGGGTCGCCGAAACGACAGTTGAACTCGAGCACCTTCGGCCCCGCCTCCGAGAGCATCAGCCCGGCGAAGATGACTCCCCGGTACCGGATGCCCTCGGACTGCAGCGCCTTCACCGTCGGCCGCAGGATCGTGTCCGCGACGTCGTCCTCCGACAGCCCTCCCGACAGCGGAACCGGGCTGAACCCCCCCATCCCGCCGGTGTTGGGTCCGCGGTCACCGTCCTCGGCGCGCTTGAAGTCCCTGGCCAGGGCCAGCGGAAGGACGTGCCGCCCGTCCGTCAGCGCCATGGCCGAGACCTCGCTGCCTTCGACGAACTCCTCCACCAGGACCTGGGTCCCCGCGTCCCCGAACCATCGGTGGACCAGCGCGCCCTCCAGTGCGGAGCGAGCCGCGGCGGTGTCCTCCGTGACCACCACCCCCTTCCCGGCCGCCAGCCCATCGGCCTTGATCACGAACGGACCGGGAACCTGGCCCAGATAGGCCGTGGCGGCGGCAACGTCCTGGAACGCGCCCGATCGAGGCGCGGGTATCCCGTAGCGGTCGCACAGGTCCCTCGCCCAGATCTTCGACCCCTCCAGACGGGCCGCGTCCCGCGTCGGACCGAAGACCGCCAGGCCACGAGCCTCCATCTCGTCGGCCAGGCCGGCCACCAGCGGCGCCTCGGGTCCCACCACGGTCAGGTCGATGGACTCGCGCTCGGCGAACTCGACGATGCCGAGGATGTCGGTGGGCGACACGGGAGCGGGCGTAGCGAACTGACTCGTGCCGGCGTTCCCCGGCGCGGCGTAGAGCCGGTCGACGGAGGGGCTCTGCGCCAGGCGCCAGGCCAGGGCGTGCTCCCGACCGCCCCCGCCGACGATCAGGATCCTCATGCCGGTTTCCTGTTCCTGAGGGCCACCGGCTCGACCTCCAGCGTCTGTTCGCGGTCGGGACCGACGGACAGGTGGCGAACCGGCACGCCTCCCAGCTGCCCGATCCGCTCGACGTAGGCCCTGGCAGCGGGCGGCAGGTCCGCGAACCGCGCGACTCCATGGATTTCCTCGCGCCATCCTGGGTGGCGTTCGTACACGGGCTCGGCCTTGTGGAACAGGGACTGATGTGGCGGCATGTCGTCGTACGCCTGCCCACCGGCCCGATACGACGTGCAGATCAGCACCTCGGGGAGGCCCGACAGCACGTCGAGCTTGGTCAGGAACAGCTCGGTCAGCCCGTTGATACGGATCGCATAGCGAAGGAGCACGGCGTCGAACCAACCGCACCGGCGGGCCCGGCCCGTGGTGGTTCCGAACTCCTGTCCCTTCGATCCCAGGTGCGAGCCAGCCTCGTCCGAGTCCTCCGACGGGAACGGGCCCGCCCCGACCCGGGTGACGTAGGCCTTGGTCACCCCGATCACCCGGTCGACCTCTCCCGGCCCCAGCCCCGAGCCTGCCAGGGCACCCCCCGCGACCGGGTTCGAAGAGGTGACGAACGGATACGTGCCGTGGTCGAGGTCGAGGAGCGTGCCCTGGCCTCCCTCCAGCAGGACCCGTCGACCGTCCCGGAGGGCACGGTAGAGGAGGCCACTGGTGTCGGTGATGTGCGGAGCCAGCCGGTCGCCGTAGGCGAGGAACTCCGCGGTGAGCGCCTCCAGTTCCAGGGGAAGCCGGTTGTAGATCCTGGTGAGGACGAGGTTCTTCTCCTTCAGGACCACCTCGAGCTTCTGCCGAAAGATCTTGGGGTCGGTGAGATCCTGCACCCGCAGACCGATCCGCGAGGCCTTGTCCGCGTACGCCGGCCCGATCCCCCGCTTGGTCGTGCCGAGCGCCTGCTTGCCCAGAAACCGCTCGGTGACCCTATCCAGCTCGAGGTGGTACGGCATGATGAGGTGGGCGTTGCCGGAGACCTTCAGTCGCGAGGTGTCGATCCCCAGCCCGGCCAGCGCGTCGAGCTCCTCGAACAGCACCCGGAGGTCGACCACGACGCCGTCGGCGATGACCGGGGTGACGTGCGGGTGGAGGATGCCGGACGGGACCAGGTGGAGCTTGAGGAGCTGGCCGCCCGCCAGCACCGTGTGGCCGGCGTTGTTGCCCCCCTGATACCGGACGACGACGTCGCTCTGGGCCGCCAGGAGGTCGGTGGCCTTGCCCTTCCCCTCATCACCCCACTGGGTCCCGACCAGGATCGTCGCCGGCACGGCCGGATTCTATCCAGGGACGTCGACTTCCCTGCCACCGGGACTCGCCGATACAGTCCGGAGGTGGACGAGGGGTCCCTGGAGCGAAGGATCGTCACGATCCTCTTCGCCGACCTGGTGGGGTTCACCTCGCTGTCGGAGCGGCTGGATCCAGAGGACGTCTCCACCATCCAGACCGCCTATTTCTCGTCGGTCCGCGACGCCGTCGCCCGGTACGGCGGTCAGCTCGAGAAGTTCATCGGGGACGCCGCCATGGCGGTCTTCGGGATCCCTCGCAGCCGGGACGACGACGCCGAACGAGCGGCCCGTGCTGGGCTGGCCCTGGTGGGGGCGGTCGAGCAGCTGGGGGCTCGCCTCGGCTTGGACACGAGTGAGGTGCGGCTTGGGCTTCGCGTCGGGATCAACACCGGCGAGGTCGTGCTGGCGGAGGACCAGGCCGGCCAGTGGCGAGTGACCGGCGACGCCGTCAACGTCGCCGCGAGGTTCCAGGCGGCGGCCCCTCCCGGTGGCGTGCTCGTCGGAGAGACGACCGCGCTCGCCGTGGCCGAATCCGTCGAGACGCAGTCGGTCGGGGCGATCGAGCTCAAGGGAAAGGCAGAACCGGTTCGAGCCTGGGCGGTCGTCGGCGTTCGCCCCTCACCGTCTCGTGAACACGCCATGGGCGAGCTTCGGGCCCCTACCCTTGGCCGGGACGACGAGCTTGCCGCCCTCGGCGGCGCGGCCGAGCGAGTCGTGGGCGGAAGAGCCGAACGATGGGTCGTGGTGGCCCCGCCCGGCGTGGGGAAGTCGCGGCTCATGGAGGAGTTCGCCAGGACCGTGGCACCTCGCCAAGGCATGGAGGTCTGGAGGGCGCGGCTGCGCCCGGACGTGCTGGCACCGTACGAGCCGGTGGCCCAGTTGTTCGCGTCGGCCCTGGCCGGGCACGGCTGGGCGCCCACCGACTCCGACGCGAAGGGCGCGCTCGAGCAGATCCTGGGATCGGCGCTGGAGGCGGTGGGCGCTTCGCGCGCCAGGGCACGCGTCGTCATGGCCGAAGCGGGACCCCTCCTGGGTCAAGCCCCGGATCCCGGCGAGGGTACGGGCTCGATCGCCGCCGGTGAGCGCGAGCAGCGGTTCCACACGTGGCTGGAGGCCCTCGATGCCCTGGCGCTCGACCGCTCGGTGGCCTGGGTGGTCGAGGACGTGCACTGGGCGGGCGGGGACGTCCTGGCCTTCCTGGCATTCGCCGGTGTGGAGCGATCCCGTTCCGGCCGGCTGGTCCTCGCGACCGCCCGGCCCTCGCTGCTGGAGGAGCGCGCCGCGTGGTGCGAACCCTCCGAGGTGACCCACGTGTTCCATCTCCAGCCGCTCTCCGCACCCGCATCACAGTCCCTGGTGACGGCGCTGGTCGGCGACGCCATCC
>JBIOYQ010000047.1:0-9098 GCA_044870295.1 Actinomycetota bacterium | reverse complement strand
TGCTCGGCCTCGGTGGCGCGGGCCGCGCCCAGCCGGACCTTGGCTCGACCCGCCGGCGGGAAGGGCAATATGCCGCCCCACAGGCGCCAATACAAGTCCCACCGTCGGATCCCATTCTCCCCCCGCTCGGAGTAGGCTCCTCCCCCGACACGACCCGGTCCCAGGCTGGGCGCCCCTGCGCCCCCCGACAGCAGGAGGTGGGAGATGAGGAGAAAGGTCTGGTCCGCCGCGACGATCGTCGCGATGGTTGCCGGCGTCCTGTTCGCCGCCATTCCCGGCGGCGCGACGGCGGCGCCCCGAGGACCCGCGGCCCGGTTCATGGGTCCCCATCTCTCTGGTGTGGCCCGGCCCGAGGCCCAGGGCTCAAGGATCCGCGGTCCGGCGGGCGCCCCTTCGACGACGTGCTCGACGCCGGGAGCGACCAACTACATCGCCGACTGCAACAGCACCGGCTCGCCGACGAATGAGACCTGGATCGCCTACAACGGCACCACGTTCGTCGCCGGCGCCAACGACTACAACTCGTGGAACGGCAACGCCGACCTCGGCTATTACACGTCAACCGACGGGAAGACTTGGACGGACAACGGTCCGCTCGACCTGTTCCCGCACGGGACCAACACGGCAGCCGGTGACCCCGGCCTGGCCATCGACACACCCGGCGTCGTGTACTACTCCGGCATCTACTTCGACTACGTCGACTGCACGGTCGGCGGCGTCGAGCTGGCCCGCCGGGACCCGTCGAACGGCTCATGGAGCTACTTCCAGATCTCGGCGAACACGAACGATCGCTTCCAGGACAAGCCCGCCATCATGCAGGACGGGCGTCACGTCTTCGTGGGGTGGACCGAGTACCATGGCTCGTTCTGCATCGGCTTCAACGACGTCTTCCCGCTGCGTATCGCGGCGTTCAACACCGGAGCGGCTTCGGGTCCGCCGATCGCGATCCTGACCCCCCCGGGATCCACCTACTCGGCCGGCGTGGCCCTGGCCACCGACGGTCGCGGCGGGTTCTGGGTGACGTGGGAGGAGTTCCCAAGCCCGACCTCCCTGGTCGGGTCCATTTCGATGAACCGGTGGCGGCCGCGCCAGGGCTGGGGGACGACCCGGACCATCAGCCCGCCGGGGTTCACGGACCTGCCCAGCCCGCTCCCGGGCTTCGTGTTCCGCGACAACTCGTTCCCGATGATCACGTCCTACGCTGGCAAGCCCAGCGTGGTGTGGGCTTCCAACGACACGGGGGTGGGGCGGACGTACCTGTGGACGCAGGGGACGCTCACCACGGTCTCGGACTCCGGTGACGACCAGTTCTTCCCGGCGATCGCCGCGGACTCCACGGGAACGCTGGCCATCTCATGGAGTCAGACGAAGAGGTCCAACTCGAGCTACGACCGGTATCTCGTGCATGGCGGGCCCGCGGTGAAGATCTCCACGGCGTCCTCGTTCCCCAACAACGACCCGTTCTTCGGTGGGGCGTTCATCGGCGACTACGAAGCCATCACGGTCCAGGGCACCACGCCGCATCCCATCTGGACCGACCTGCGCGGGCCGACGTTCGCCCAGAACGCGATGGTCTATTCGCCGTAGGGAGCGGCAGGGCTGGCTGGCGGGTTTCGGCCCCGGCGGTTGCGCCGGGGCCGACCCCGTCCGGAGCGATTCCTTCAGGCCCGGGCGGGGGCCGGAAGGCCCGTTCCGACCCTGAGGCCGGTCTCCTTGTCGAAGTAGTGGAACCGGTCGGGGTCGACCGACAGCCGCACCCGTTCCCCCGAGCGGGCCTTGGTGCGGGCGTCCACCCGAGCGCAGAACACCGACTGGCCGCCATCCCCCAGCAGCGGCATGACGGCTTCCTCCTCACCTTCCGCGGTCGACGCCGCGAGGGTGTCCTCGGTGGCCACCGGCGGCGCGTTCACTCGGAACAGGATGTTGACCTCCGAGCCCAGCTCCTCGGTGACCTCGGTGTCGACCTCGACGGTGGGCAGGGTGTCCGTGTGCCACACGCTGGTGTCCTCCATGTCCGACGGACGGATCCCCAGGATGAGCGTCCGCTGGTCGTACGCGGCGAGGTCGGCGGACTCGGGCAGCGGGAGCTGGAATCCCCCGAAGGTGATGGTGCGGCCTTCGACCTTCGCCTCGACCAGGTTCATGGGCGGCGAGCCGATGAAGGCGGCCACGAAGAGGTTCGCCGGGGAGTTGTACAGGGTCTGCGGCGTCTCGACCTGCTGGAGCACACCGTCACGCAGCACCGCGACCCGCTGGCCGAGGGTCATCGCCTCGGTCTGATCGTGGGTCACGTAGACGGCGGTGGTGCCGAGCCGCTCGTGGAGCCGAGCCAGCTCGGCTCGCATCTGCACGCGGAGCTTCGCGTCGAGGTTCGACAGCGGCTCGTCCATGAGGAACGCCTTGGGCTCTCGAACCATGGCCCGGCCCATGGCCACCCGCTGGCGCTGCCCGCCCGACAGCTCCGCCGGCTTCCTCGACAGGAACGGCTCCAGTCCCAGGATCTTGGCCGCCTCATGAACGCGCGACCGGATGCCGTCCCGGGGCGTCCCCCGCAGCTTCAGGCCGAATCCGATGTTCTGCTCGACGGTCATGTGGGGGTACAGCGCGTAGTTCTGGAAGACCATGGCAACGTCGCGTTCCTTCGGCGGGAGATCGGTGACGTTGTGGTCACCGATCAGGATCTCGCCGGCGGTCACGTCCTCGAGTCCGGCCAAGAGGCGCAGGATCGTGGACTTCCCGCATCCCGACGGCCCGACCAGCACCATGAACTCGCCGTCGCCGATCTCGAGCGAAACATCGTCCACGGCGACCACATCCGAACCGAAGACCTTCGTGACCCCGTCCAGCACGATCCTGGCCATATCCGCTCCTTACCTCCGTTCGCGCCGGCGCCGCACAGCCTCGGACCGGAATCGCCCATCCGTCAAGGCCCGCCGCGCCCGGCTCAGGGCTCGAGGGCGAGCCTCCAGCCGCTCCAGGCCGAGGAGCGCCGCGCCCAGCACGGGCGGCGCGTCGATGGGGACGATCGTGGCCGACGGCGCCGTCGCCCGGATGCCGTGGGCGATGCGGTCGAGGAACGCGCGGTCGCCCGATCGGATGATGCCGCCCCCCAGCACCACCTCGACGTCGGTGCGATGCAGCCGCAGCCGCCGGATGGCGGTCGAGGCCATGGTGACGATCTCGTCGGCCTGCCGGTCCACGATGTCCCTGGCGATGCGGTCGCCCCCGCGAGCGGCCCGGAAGACCACGGGGGGAAGCTCGTACAGGCGCCGTTCCTCCAGGCGCCCGAAGTGGATGGCCTGCATGACCTGATACGGACGCCGCATCCGGAAGTGGGCGGGGACGAGCTCGGCCAGGGCCGTGGCCTCGCCGCGACCGTCCTCGGCCCGCACCGCGTACCACATGGCCAGGGGACCGATCTCTCCGCCTCCTCCCCAGTCACCGGACACGGTCCCGATCGCCGGGAACCGGAACGTTCGGCCGTCGGGAGCGACGCCGGCACAGTTGATCCCGTACCCGCACACCACGGCGACCCCCCACCCACGCTCGCTGCCGGCGCGCAGTACGGCGAACGTGTCGTTCAGCACGACCTCCTCGCCGGCCCACGCCCTTCGGCGCAGCTGTCCTCGGAGGCGGCGCTCATCCGCCGGGAAGTCCGCTCCGGCCATGCAGAAGATGCCGACCGACGCGATCGGGCGGTCGCCGCCCTCGAGCCCGGCTTCGGCGCAGGCCGCCTCGATGGCCGCGGCCACAACGGGCATGACGAGATCCTCTCCGTCCTGAGCGGGAGCATCGTGACGGCGTCCGTCTCGCGTCGAGCGAGACGCACCCAGGACCTCGCCGGTCGCCGCCAGCAGGGCCGCGTCCACCTTTGACCCCCCGGCGTCGACGGCCAGGATCGCTGCCCCCTTCATCGCGCGTCACTCACGGGTGGTCACCTTCGTCGCCCGGGTCAGCACGCCGGGCGTCCGGCCCCGTTCGACCGCGAGCCTCCAGGCCAGCAGCTGCGCCGGGATCACGGACACCGCGGGCGCCACCGTCCGATCGACCCGGTCCACCTCGACCCACAGGGCACCGGCCGGAGCTCGCTCGGGGGAGACCACGAGCACCGCGGCGCCGCTCTCGACCAGGTCCCCCGCCAGCGAAAGGTCCAGAGCGAGCGTCTCGGGTTCCGTTGCGACCACCATCGCGGCCATGCTGGGCCCGGCGAGCTCGAGTGGCCCGTGTCGGAACTGCGCCGCCTCCAAGGCCTCGGCGGGCACACCCGCGGCCTCCTTCAGGACGAGCGCGCCCATCTCCGAAGCCGCCCTGGCAGGGCCTCGCCCGAGCAGCACCGTCACCTCTCGTGCGCGGTGCCATTCGACCAGGTGATCGGCTCGCTCCTCGGCGCCGGAGAGCAGGCGCTCGGCGGCGCGAGCGGCTTCGTACGCGGTGTGCACCGTTCGCTCACCCGCCGTGCGGGAATCCTCCCCGGCCAGCACGCGAGCCAGGCCTGCCAGGGCCACCAGCGAAGCGGCGAAGGTCATGGTCGAGGGGCCCTGCTCCGGTCCCACCAGGGTGTCGATGGCCGCGTCGGCCAGGACCGCCAGCCGGTTCGCCGCGCCGTTGGTGACCGCGATCAGGAAGGGCCGGTGCGCAGGGCGTATGGCCCGGATCTCCTCGGCCAGCCGCACTACCTCGGCGCTCTCGCCCGACTGGCTCACCGCGACCACCAGCGCGCCGGCCGACAGCAGCGGCCGTCGGAAGTGAAGCAGCTCTGCGGTGTCCACGGGCAGGGCTGGGATGCCCCGGGCCGCCAGCTCGTTCACCGCCGGGTAGCAGGCGTGGTACGAGGCACCCATCCCGGTGAACAGCAGTACCCCCCGGCCTGGCAGGCCGCTCACCCTGTCGAGCTGCCGAGCCAGCCCGTCCGCGATGTCGCGGACGGCGTCCGGCTGGCGATGGATCTCCTCGAGGAATGGGTCAGGAAACTTTCTTAACGATTGCACGGCCGGAGTATAAGATGAGCGGCCGTGGGTGTGAAGATCGCCGTCATCGGTGGGGGGAGCACCTACACACCCGAGCTGGTCGAGGGCTTCGCCATCCGGCAGGATCGCCTCCCGGTCGACGAGCTCGTGCTCATGGACCCGGACACCGAACGCCTCAATGTGGTTGGTGCGCTGGCTGGCCGCATGCTGGCGACGTCGGGATGGACCGGCCGGTTGACCACGACGACGAGCCGTGACGCGGCCGTCGACGGGGCGGACTTCGTGATCGTCCAGCTGCGGGTGGGCGGCCAGCAGGCCCGATTCCTCGACGAGACCATCCCGCTCCGGTTCGACCGCATCGGGCAGGAGACCACGGGCGCCGGCGGCTTCGCCAAGGCCCTTCGGACGGTTCCGGTCGTCCTCGAGCTGGCTGAGTCCGTCGCCATACGCGGAGCTCCGGGCGCGTGGGTCGTGGACTTCACCAATCCTACGGGCATCGTGACCCAGGCCTTGCTCGATGAGGGCCACCGCGCCCTGGGACTGTGCAACGTCGCCATCGGGTTTCAGCGGGAGTTCGCGGCGTGGCTGGGAGTCGGACCTGATCGCGTCACGCTCGAACACGTGGGCCTGAACCACCTGTCGTGGGAGCGGGCTGTGTACCTCGACGGGGTCGACGTCCTCCCTCGGCTCCTGGCCACGCACGGCGAGGAGATCGCCGACGACGTGCACGCTCCGGTGGAGCGGATCCGCAGCCTCGGGGCCGTTCCGTCCTACTACCTGCGCTACTACGACAGTACCGATGAGGTGCTCGAGCACCAGCACACCCATCCCACGAGGGCCGAGGAGGTCATGGAGATCGAAGCCGGGCTCCTGGAGCTGTACCGTGATCCGGCGCTGGACCACAAGCCCGAACTCCTCGAGCGCAGGGGCGGTGCGTTCTACAGCGAGGCGGCTGCGCAGCTGGTGGCATCGCTCCACGGCGGGCGCGGCGATGTCCAGGTGGTAGACGTGCGCAACGACGGCTCCATCCCGGGCCTGGCCGACGACGACGTCGTGGAGGTGTCGGCGCGGATCGATCGCGACGGGGCCCACCCCGGATCGGTGAAGCCGCTGGCTCCCGAGTTGCTCGACCTGGTCAAGCGGGTGAAGGCCTACGAGCACTTGGCTATCCGGGCCGCCATCACCGGCGACCGGAGCGTGGCCTTGGAAGCCCTGCGAGCCAACCCCCTGGTGGGAGAGGCCGTGGCCGCGGACCTGTTGGACGTGTTGCTCGACGCCAACCGGGAGCATCTGCCGCGGTTCGCCTCGACCGAGGCTTGACGAGGGAAGCGGTGGTGCGTACGATCCGCCGATAGTTAAGAAAGTTTCCTTCAGAGGCCGCGACGTGGGTCGAACCAGGAACGAGGCGCCATTCGCCGGGACTCCCAGCCTGCTTCGGGCGATCAACGAACGCACGGTGCTGGAAGCCATCCGCGAGCTCGGGCCCGTCTCCCGGGCCCAGATCGCCCGGACGTGTGGCCTCTCCAAGCCGACGGTCTCGCAAGCGCTGGCTGCGCTGCTGAGAGCCCGGCTCGTCCGCGACGCCGGGCGGTCCTCGGGGGGCAAGGGCCGAACGGCGCAGCTGTACGAGCTCAATCCGCACGCGGGTTGGGTGGTCGGGATCGACGTGGGTCGCGACTGGGTGCGCGCCGCGGTCGCCGACCTCAATGGCGACATCGTGGCACGCCGCGACGAACGGTCACAGGCCCACAGCGCCAATACGCTGATCACCCAGATCGCGCAGGTGGCCCACGGCCTGGCTGCAGAGGCCGGGCTCAAGTGGCGGACGATCACCGATGCCACCGTCGGGAGCCCGGGGGTGTTCGAGCCGACCCGGCGGAAGATGACGCTCGCGGAGAGTCTGCCGGGCTGGGGGCGAGAAGGCGTGGTGGAGGCCCTCCAGCGATCGCTGGGGACCAATGTCACGATCGAGAACGACGTCAACGTGGCGACGGTGGGCGAGCAGCTCCACGGCCTGGGAAAGGGCGTGCCGAACTTCGTCTTCCTCCACATCGGGACCGGTGTGGGGATGGGGCTGGTGCTGAACGGCGAGTTGTACCGCGGCGCCGGCGGCGCAGCCGGGGAGGTCGGGTATCTGCCTTTCGGGGGATCCGCCGAAGCCCCTCCCAGTCGCGTTCGGAGGGGCTCGCTGGATGCGTCGGTGGGCGCCCTGGGCGTCGTCGCGGAAGCCAGGCGCCTCGGCATGCAGGGACCGGTCACGGCCAAGCGCGTCTTCACGGCCGCTCGGCGGGGGGACCCGGTGGCCCGCCGGGTGGTTGCGGGGGAAGCTCGAAGGATCGCTTTCACCATCGCCGCGGTGGTGCCCGTGGTCGACCCGGAGTTGGTGGTCCTGGGCGGAGGGATCGGGCGCAACGGCGACCTGCTGTTGGAGCCCGTGGAGGACGAGCTGAGGAAGCGCTCGAGATTCCGACCGAGGATCGAGGTCTCTGCGCTGGGTGAGGAAGCGGCCGTGCTCGGTGCGGTGGCGATGGCCCTCCGATCGGCACAGGATCGGTTGTTCGCTCGTGCCCGGGGCCTGGGCGGGATCGTGGTCTAGGGCGACGGTGATGAGGTGGAACGAGGATCGGCCCAGTTGATCGGAAGGAGGGGGAGAACATGAGACATCGATCGAGCGCCCTGTCGGCGCTGGTCTGCCTGGTGGTCCTGGGGGCGTGCACGGCCGGTGGCGCCACACAGGCCACGGCGCCGCCGACGATCAACCCCAGCGCTTCCCATGAACCCGTCACCATCACCTTCTGGACCGGCTGGGGAGCCGACACGCACGAGTTCCCGAGCCTCCAGAAGGTCCTCGAGGGCTTTCACCAGACGTACCCGTGGATCACGGTCAAGGCCGTGCCCGGGATCGACGACGACGCCAAGATCTTCGCAGCCATCAACGCGGGGAACCCCCCTGACGCCGTGGCGTCGTTCCGCCCTGACTACATCGGGAAGTACTGCTCGAGCGACGCGTTCGTGGACCTCGGGCCCTACATGCAGCAGAGCAAGATCGGCACCGACATCTTTCCGCAGTCGGTCATGAACTACATCCCCTACCAGGGAGAGATCTGTGCCCTGCCGTTGCTGACCGACACGTTCGGCCTCTACTACAACAAGGATCTGCTGGCGAAGGCCGGCATCACCGAACCGCCGAAGACCATGTCCGAGCTGGCCGACATGGCCAAGCAACTGACCGAGCGGAATCCCGACGGCTCGATCAAGGTGGCCGGGTTCGTTCCGCTCATCGGGAACTTCTACGAGAACGACCTCAGCCGCTTCGCCGTCATGTTCGGGGCGAAGTATTTCGATGACAGCGGCAAGTCGGCCTACGCCTCCAATCCCGAGTGGGCCGCGCTGTTCAACTGGCAGAGGTCGTTGGTCGACTGGTACGGCTACAAGAACCTGACCAAGTTCGTGGCGGGGGCCGGCGACGAGTGGGACACGTCCAATGCCTTCGAGCAGGGGAAGGTCGCGCTCCATCTGGACGGCGAGTGGCGGAATACGTTCATCAAGGACGAGGCGCCCGACCTGAACTATGGGACGGCCCCCTTCCCAGCCGCGGACGATCACCCAGAGTTGTACGGCGCCCAGGTGATCGGGGGGACGATCATCGGGATCCCCCGCGGATCCGAGCACCCCGCCGAGGCATGGCTGCTCGTGAGCTATCTGGCGACGAACACCGAGGCCCTGGTGGAGTTCGCCAACCTCATCGGGAACGTCCCGACCACCGCCGAATCGCTGTCCTCTCCCAACCTGCAGCTCGGCCCGAGCTTCGATCCCTTCCTGCAGGCCCTGCAGAACCAGTACTCGGGGTTCCCGCCCCAGACCTCCGCGGGGACCATCCAGAACGACCTGGGGAACGAGTTCGCCGGCAAGTGGCAGGCCGGGAAGATCACGGATCTGACGAAGGGACTCCAGGACCTCGATACCCAGGTCAACGACCAGTTGAGCCTGGGGGGCTAGCCACGTTCGGGGAAGCTCGGAGCGGACGAGGGTAGGCCATGGCCGTTCCGGCCGACGTGCAACGGGCTGCCCCCGTGCTCGCCCTGCCCCGGCTCGACCCGGAGATGCGGCGCAAGGTGCGCCGCCGCGTCA
>JBIOYQ010000046.1:0-19181 GCA_044870295.1 Actinomycetota bacterium | reverse complement strand
GCCAGGCCGGGGCCTCCGGCGTCCCAGTTCTCGGTTGGGTGATGACGTGGGGGGCCCGGTGATGGAAGATGCTGGGGATCACATGAGCACCGAGACCCACGTCGGCACGGAACTGCTCGGCTACCACATCGAGTCCCTGCTCGGGCGGGGCGGGATGAGCTCCGTGTACCTGGCCGAGCACCGCCACCTCCGCCGCAAGGTCGCCCTGAAGATCCTGGCGCCGGCACTCTCGGAGAACGAGGCCTTCCGCCAGCGTTTCCTGCGCGAATCCCAGCTGGCCGCCTCGCTCGATCACCCGAACATCGTGCCGATCTACGACGCGGGCGAGTTCGGCGACCTGCTGTTCATCGCGATGCGGTTCGTGGACGGCACGGACCTGGCGCACGTGCTGCGCGCGGAGGGCCCGCTGGACCCCTACCGAACGGTGGCGCTGCTGGCGCAGGTGGCCGGCGCCCTGGACACGGCCCACGCCCACGGCCTGGTCCACCGGGACGTGAAACCGGGGAACATCCTGGTCGAGACGGCCGGCTGGCCCGAGGGCCACGAGCACTGCTACCTCACCGACTTCGGCCTCACCAAGCAGCTCGCTGCGCCGTCCGGCCTCACCGATCCGGGTGGCTTCGCCGGAACGGTGGACTTCGTCGCGCCGGAGCAGATCGAGGGCAAGCCGCTGGACGGGCGGACCGACGTCTACTCGCTGGCATGCGTGATGTACCAGTGCCTGGCGGGACAACCGCCCTTCGAGCGCGCCAACGAGCTGGCCGTCATCTACGCCCACCTCCAGGAGTCGCCTCCCCGGCTCCGGAAGCTTCGGCCCGAGCTCCCGGCCGCCGTCGAGGACGTGATCGAAGCCGGCCTGGCCAAGGACATGGAGGATCGCCCCGCCACCAGCGCACGGCTGATCGACGACCTTCGCGTCGCCCTGGGGATGCCCTCCGAGGTCGATGGGTCGGCGCCACTGGTCCGGCCGGAGCGAACGTCGGGAGTTCGACCCGGCGGACCCGCCGGGGCGGGCAGGCTTCGTCGGTGGCGATGGCCGATCGCCGCGGTCCTGGTCGCCGCCGTGGCGGTGGTCTCCGTGGCCGTGGTGCTGACCCGGAACCCGGGTACGCCCGCCTCCGCCGGCATCCCGGGCGGCCACATCTTCGTGCTGAAGTCGGACGGGACCGGTCTCCGCCAGCTCACCTCGGGGTCGGCCGCCGACCTCAGCCCCGTGTGGTCGCCCGACGGCACCGCGATCGCCTTCACCAGCACGCGGAACGCGGGGCTCAAGCAGATCTTCCTGATGGACGCCGACGGGCGAAACGTCAGGGCGCTGCCCGGGGGCCTGCGGCCGGAACGGACCTCTCCGGCGTGGTCGCCCGACGGCACGCAGCTGGCCTTCGTCCAGGACGACAGCGGCAACCGCAACATCTACGTGGTCGACCTTGGGACGGGGCGCAAGGTCCAACTGACCGATGACATCGCCGCCGACGAGGGCCCCGTGTGGTCGCCCGATGGGACGAAGATCGCCTTCTCCAGCAACCGAACGGGAAACGACGAGATCTATGTCATGAACTCGACCGACGGGTCGAACGTGATCCAGCTGACCACCGCGACGCGGGACGACGAGAACCCCGCCTGGTCTCCGGACGGCACGAGGATCGCCTTCGACAGCCAGCGCGACGGCAACGTCGAGGTCTACGTCATGAACGCCGACGGATTGAATCAGACCCGGCTGACGAACGATCCCAACGCGCGCGACGCCAACCCGGCGTGGTCGCCGGACGGATCGCAGATCGCCTACGCCCGGGGAAAGGTGGGCGCGACCGACCTCTACGTGATGAGCGCCGACGGGACCCGCCGGCACGCCATCACCACAACGAGGGAGGACGCCGACCAGAACCCGAATTGGTTGGGCGACCTCATCGTGTTCGTCCGGAACCCCGCCGGCACCTAGCGGCGCGGAGATGTCCGCCGGCCCGCAATCCGTGAGCCCGTGCCTGGGCCGCGAGCCCGAGCTGGAGGCGCTCGCCAGGTTCGTCGAGTCCATCTCTGACGGTGTGGCCGGCGTGATCCTGGAAGCCGACTCCGGGATGGGCAAGACCACCCTGCTCCACGAGGCATCGAGGCGGGCCCGCGAGGCTGGCGTCGTGGTCCTGGCGTCGACCCCCGGACCGGCGGAGATGCGACAGCCCTTCTCGGTGTTGGGCGACCTGATCGAGGACGTCCGCGAGGACGCACTGGCCGGACTCCCCGACCCCCAGCGAACCGCCCTGGACGTGGCGCTGCTGCGGGCCGAGGCGCCGGCGTCCGGGATCGAGCAGCGGGCGGTGTCGCTCGCGGTGCTGGGCGTGCTGCGTGCCGTGGCCGGCAGTGGGCCGGTGCTGGTGGTGATCGACGACGCCCAGTGGCTCGACCCATCGTCCACCCGCGCCCTGCAGTTCGCCCTTCGCCGGTTGTCCTCCGAGACGGTCGGGGTGGTCACCGCCCTGCATCCGGAGGACGAGCACGTCCCGCTCAGGCTGGAGCGGCTGGTCCCCGGTGATCGGCTGACCCGGATCGGCCTGGGCCCGCTGGATCGAGGCCACCTGGACGAGCTGCTGCGAGCCCGGGTCGCGTGGCAGCCGCTTCCCTCGGTCCTGGTCGACATCCACCGCATCTCGGGCGGCAACCCTCTGTTCGCCCTGGAGATCGCCGAAGCCCACGCTCGCCGGGATCGTCGAGGGATGGGCGGTCGCCCCGTGGCCGTCCCCGGCACCCTGAAGGGCCTGGTCCAGGACCGGCTCGCCGCGGTTCCCCCAGACGCCGTCGAGACCTTGCTGGCTGCGGCGGCGTCGGCCCAGCCCACGGTGGCCACGATCGCCGCCGCGGTGGGCAGCGGCGAACGCGCCGAGCGCGACATCGCGGCGGCCGTGGAGCGCGGTGTGCTGGAGGTGGCGGGGGGCCGGCTGGCCTTCTCCCATCCGCTGGTCGCGTCGATCCTCTATTCCGAAGCACCGCTGCAGGCTCGCCAGGCCGTGCACCGCCGCTTGGCCGAGGTGGCCCTGGATCCCGAGGAACGAGCCAGGCACCTCGCCCTGGCCACGTTCGTGCCCGACGCCGATGTGGCGGCCGACGTGGAGGAGGCCGCGAGACACGCCAGGGCCAGGGGGGCGCCGGACGTGGCTGCCGACCTCTGGGAGGAGGCTCGCCGCCTGACCCCGGCGGAACACGATGACGACAGGTGGCGGCGCACCCAGGGCGAAGCCGAGTGCCGGTTCGAGGCCGGCGACCCTCGCCGGGCCATCGAGTTGCTCGAGCAGCTGGTGGCGGCGGAGCGCCCCGGGCATCGCCGGGCGGAGGTCCTTCGTCGCCTCGGTCTGATCCGGTATCACGAGGACAGCTACGGCTCGGCGGCCGACCTGTTCGAGGAGGCCCTCCGCGAGGCTTCGGGCGACGACCGCCTGGAGGCGAGGACGCACGGCGACCTGGCGTGGGCCGGCCTCATGTACGGCGACTATCCGCGGGCGTTGGCCCACGCCCGGTCGGCGCTCGAACTGTCGGAACGACTCGGCGACCAGGCGGCGGCGGCGGAGGCGCTCACCGCCGTGGCGGCGGCCGGCACGGCGCTTGGTGAGGACGTTGGGCTGGACCTGCTGGAGCGGGCCAGGGACCTGGACGAGCGGTCCGAGTTCCGGGGCGAGCGCCGGCCCAGCCGGACGTTCGGCCTGGTCCTGAAGTGGTCCGACGACCTGGACAGCGCGCGGTCGCGGTTCCGGGAACTGGTCCAGCAGTCGATGGATCGAGGCGACGAGAGCGCGCTGCCCCTCCTGCTCTTCCACCTGAGCGAGTTGGAGACGCGGGCGGGGAACTGGGATCAGGCAGCCCACCACGCCGACGACGCCGCCTCGGCCGCCGCCCGGACGGGCCAGGAGCCGCTCCGGGCCGCCGCCCTCTACGCCAAGGCGCTGGTCGACGCGCATCGGGGCGATGTCGAGGCAGCCCGCCATGGAGCGGAGCAGGCCCTGGCCCTGGCGGAGCAGACCGGTGCGTCCGTCCTGGTGATCCAGGTCCTGTCGGTGCTCGGCTTCCTGGAGCTGTCCATGGGCAACGCCGCCGAGGCCCACCGACTCCTGGAGCGGGTCATCGAGGTGGCGCCGACCCTGCAGCTGCAGGACCCGAGCATCGTCCGGTGGATCCCGGACGAGGTGGAGGCGTTGGTCGCGCTGGGAGACACCGAACGGGCCGACCGTCTCATCGAAGCCTTTGAGCAGGGAGGCAGGCTTCTGGGGCGGGTGTGGGCCGTGGTGGCGGCTGCTCGTTGCCGCGGCCTGGTGGCCGGAGCGATGGGCGAGCTGGACGCTGCCGTGGAATCGCTGGGGCGCTCGGTGCAACTCGGGGAACGACTGGGGCAGCCGTTCGAGCTGGCGCGATCGCTCCTGCTGCTGGGCGAGGTCCAACGACGGGCCAAGCAGAAGCGCGCGGCGCGGGAATCCCTGGAGCGGGCGGCCGAGATCTTCGACCGGCTCGGAGCCAAGCTGTGGGCCGCCCGAACCGCCTCAGAGCTGGCGCGGGTGGGAACCAGGACCGCGGGCCCGGACGAGCTGACTGCGACCGAGCAGCAGATCGCCCGGCTGGTCGCGGCGGGCCGTCGCAACCGCGAAGTGGCGGACGCGCTGTTCCTCAGCACGAAGTCGGTCGAGGGCCACCTCACGAACATCTATCAGAAGCTGGGCGTCCGCTCCCGGGCCGAGCTGGCCGCGCGCATGGCGGCACGGTCTCCCGAGCCGGCGTAGGTCGGCCGAGATTCCAGGGAAACCCCCCGTTCCTTCGCGGGCCGTCACACGTATGGTCCTATGACGGGGGAAGGGGGCCCTATGATCACCACCGATCTGATCGTCACCGTGGCCGCCACCACGGCGTTGCTCTGCGGGGCGTACGCTGTCAGGCGACTCCAGCGCCGCCAGACGTTCCTCGTCACCCGGATCTCGGACAGCGAGTTCCGTGTCACCTTCGAGCAGCCGACCGACGAGCAGGTGGCGAAGGTGGCGCACGCCATCCTCAGGGAGCTCGGGTGGATGGATTCGCGCGAAGGTGCGGACGTCGCACCCGTCGTGCCGATGTCCGGCGAGGGGATGGCCGGTCGCCGGCGCCCTCGAAGGGTGGGCTAGGTCACTCCCACTCGATGGTGGCCGGCGGCTTCGACGTCACGTCGTAGGCGACCCGGTTCACGCCTGGAACCTCGGCGACGATCCGCGAGGAGATCCGTTCCAGCACGTCGTACGGCAGCCGGGCCCAATCGGCCGTCATGGCGTCCTCGCTGGTGACGGCCCGGATCACCACGGGGCTCTGATAGGTCCGTTCGTCGCCCATCACGCCCACGCTCCGCACGCTGCCCAGCAGCACGGCGAAGACCTGCCACAACCCGGCCCCCTGCCCGCCCCGGCGGACCTCCTCCTGGACGATCCGATCTGCCTCCCGTACGGCGCGGATCCGTTCGGCCGTCACCTCGCCCACGATCCGCACGGCGAGCCCCGGACCGGGGAACGGCTGGCGCCACACGATCTCCTCCGGCAGGCCCAGCTCCTGCCCGACGCTTCGCACCTCGTCCTTGAACAGGTCGCGGAGCGGCTCGACCAGCTCGAACCGCATGTCCTCGGGCAGGCCACCCACGTTGTGATGGCTCTTGATCCGCGCGGCCGTGCGCGAGCCGCTCTCGATGACGTCCGGGTACAGGGTTCCCTGCACCAGGAACCGCGCCTCCCGGGCGGCCGGGTCGGTGCTGGCGACGTCCTCGAAGACCCGGATGAACTGCTCGCCGATGATCCGACGCTTCTGCTCGGGGTCGATCACGCCGGCCAGCTTCGACAGGAACAGGTCCGTCCGGTCGACGTGCACCAGCGGGACGTGGAAGTGCTCGCCGAAGGTCTGCACCACCTGCTCGGCCTCGCCGGAACGCAACAGGCCCGTGTCCACGAAGACGCACGTCAGGTTCTTGCCGATGGCCTTGTAGACCAGCAAGGCGGCCACCGCCGAGTCCACGCCGCCGGACAGCGCGCACAGGGCGTGCTCTTCACCGACCTGCAGCCGGATCCGCTCGACCGACCGCTCGATCACGTTGGCTGGCGTCCATTCCGGCAACAGGTCGCACGCGTCGTAGAGGAACCGCTTCAGCACGTCGATCCCGCGAGGCGTGTGCGCGACCTCGGGGTGGAACTGGACGCCGAACAGGCCTCGGTCCGGGGCCTCCATGGCCGCCACCGGCGTTGCCGTGGAGCGCGCGGTGACCGTGAACCCGGGCGGAGCGCCCGTAACCGTATCCGAGTGGCTCATCCACACGGTCTCCTCGGGCGAGAGGTCGCTCAACAGGACACCCGGATGCGCTTCGAGGGCCACGGTCGTCCGCCCGTATTCCCGTACGCCGGTCCGCTCGACCGTTCCGCCCAGGGCGCGCGCCATGGCCTGCTGCCCGTAGCAGATGCCGAGCACCGGGACCCCGAGGTCGAACAGCCCCGGTTGCACCTCCGGCGCCCCCTCCTCGTACACCGACGCGGGCCCACCGGACAGGATGAGGCCGGCCGGCCTGCGGGCCTCCAGTTCGGAGAGCGACGTGTCGAACGGGACGATCTCGGAGTAGACGTGGCACTCCCGGACCCGCCGGGCGATCAGCTGCGCGTACTGCGCTCCGAAGTCGACGACCAGGACGGGGCGGGGTTCGCTCACCTGGCCTCCCTCAGTTCGCACCCACTCCCTGGGCGCGCTGCAGTGCCTTCCCCTCAGTCTTCACGGCCGGCGCCACCACCAGCACGGCCTTCTGGAACTCCTTGATGCTGGCGTAGCCGGTGGTGGCCATGGAGGTTCGCAGGCCGCCGAACAGGTTGAGGGTGCCGTCGTTCTCGTGCGCGGGGCCGACCAGGATCTCGGCGAGCGAGCCGCTCCGGCTGGTCTTGACGCGAGCGCCGCGGGGAAGGTCCGCGTGGAATGTCGCCATCCCCCAGTGGTAGCCGCGGCCGGGAGCCTCGTATGCCTTCGCCAGCGGTGAGCCGATCATGACGGCGTCCGCCCCGCACGCGATGGCCTTGGCGATGTCGCCGCCCGTCCGCATGCCGCCGTCGGCGATCACGTGCACGTACCGGCCCGTCTCGCGGAGATGCTCGCCGCGGGCTCCGGCCGCGTCGGAGATGGCCGTGGCCTGCGGAACACCGACGCCCAGGACGCCGCGGGTGGTGCAGGCCGCTCCCGGCCCCACGCCCACCAGCACGCCGACCGCGCCGGTACGCATGAGGTGGAGGGCCGTCTGGTAGGACGCGCACCCGCCCACGATGACCGGGAGGTCGAACGAGGCGATGAACTCCTTGAGGTTGAGAGGCTCGGATCGGGTGGACACGTGCTCCGCCGACACCACCGTTCCCTGGATGACCAGGATGTCCAGCTCGGCCTGGAGGACCAGCGGCGCATAGGTCCGGACCCGCTGGGGCGTCAGCGAGGCCGCCGCCACCACACTGCCCTCCTTGATCTCCCGGATGCGCTGGACGATCAGCTCCTCTTTGACCGGTTCCCGGTAGATCTCCTGCATGCGCCGCGTGGCCTTGTCGTCGGGCAGGCCGGCGATCTCGTCCAGCACCGGCTCCGGGTCCTCGTACCGCGTCTGCAAGCCCTCGAGGTTCAGCACCGCCAGCCCGCCCAGCCGCCCCACCTCAACGGCCGTGGCCGGGCTGACCACCCCGTCCATGGCCGAGGCCATGAGCGGCAGGTCGAACGTCCACGCGTCGATCTCCCAGGAGATGTCGACGTCGTCGGGGTCGCGGGTCCGTCGCGACGGCACGATGGCGACCTCGTCGAAGCCGTACGCCCTCCGGGCGGTCTTGCCGATGCCGATCTCGATGTCCACGGGCCTCCCCCTCAGCGCGGCGAACCTGGCTCAAACACGGAACGCCCGCCCGGGGAAGGGCAGGCGTTCGATGCTTCCATGACGGAACGTTACCAGCCGCCGCGCGGTCAGTCGACCGCGTTCGACCTATGAGGCCGTGCTGCGCCGCACGTGGTCGAGATCGGTGAGCCCGGAGTGCTCCTGGGGCTGCTGGACCATCCGGGCGGCGTCTTCGATGAAGCCAATATCCGACAGCTTCGCCAGGATCTGCTCGAGCGACTCACCTGGGTTCTGGTTCATGGTGTCGATATAGATCTCGGGCGACTGCGGCGGCTCGTAGGGGTCGTCCACTCCCGTGAATCCCTTGATCTCGCCGGCGATGGCCTTCGCGTACAGGCCCTTCACGTCCCGCTTCGCGCACTCCTCCACGGTGGCATGCACGTAGACCTCCACGAAGTCCTTGATGGCGGAGCGGCACTGGTTGCGGGCCTCGCGGTACGGCGAGATGGCGGAGACGATGCAGGCCACGCCGTTGCGGGTGAGCAGGTTCGCCACGAACCCGATCCGCAGGATGTTGGTGTCCCGGTCCTCCTTGGTGAAGCCGAGGCCCTTCGACAGGTTGGTGCGCACGACGTCGCCGTCGAGCAGCTCCACCCTCATGTCCCGGCGACGAAGCTCGTGGAAGAGCATCTCGGCAAGGGTGGACTTGCCGGCTCCGGACAGGCCGGTGAACCAGATGGTGAAGCCCTTCTGCTCGTCGGATTGGGGGGTCACAGCATGCTCCTTCCGTGGATGCCTTCAGGGGGCTTCACACCATACAGGGAAAGAATGGTGGGGCCAACGTCCAAAAGCCTCAGGCCATCCTGCCGACCGGTTGGCTGGCCGGGGGCGCCGGCCATGGCGAACACACCCGTCCGGTCGTGGTTCGCCCCGTCCGGTCCGGTGTCGTTCTCGTAGGTGAAGACCTGGCCCGTCCCGACCTGTCCGACCGATCGCCACTCCAGGTCGCCGAAGTACACGATGAGATCGGGCGCCACCCCGCGGACCTCCGGATAGACGTCCTGCGGCTTGTAGACCTTCGTTCCCAGGAGCCCGCCGTCGGGGCCGGGCATGGCTTCGAGCTTCGCGATCAGCTCGTCGCGGACCGCCTCGTACCGCGCGGGCTCGACGGTCCCGGACGGCTCCCGCCCTTTGACGTTGAGGAACAGCCGGCCGTAGTAGCCGCCGTCCCCCCAGGCCGTCGTTCGCGGCCAGTCGATGGCCGCCTTGGCGATCGGGGTCGGGCCGTCGGGCTCGGTGTCGAACCGCAGATACCCTTCCTTCGCCAGCCACTCGTTGAAGCAGACGCCTCCGGCCATGGGCCGGGCGCCGTGGTCCGACATCAACACGACCACGGTGTCGTCCGGCAGGGCCTCCAGCAGGGCGCCCACTTCGGCGTCGAGGGCACGGTAGTAGTCCTGGAACGCGGTCTCGAAACGGTTGCCCGCCACGTATTTCGGGTGCGCGGGGTCGAAGTGGTGCCAGAACACGTGATGGAGCCGGTCGGTCCCCATCTCGACCATCATGAAGAAGTCCCACGTCTTGGTCCGAACCAGGTGGCGGGCTACCTGGAACCGGCGCTCGGTCATGGCGAAGACCTGCTCGAGCACGGCCTCCTCCCCCTGCTCCCGGAAGTTCGGGATGTCGAAGATGTACGGCCGGCCGCCCAGCTCCGCTTCGATGTCGGCCGCCAGGTCGGCGGGGTGGGTGTAGGACTCGGCCGACGGCGGCGTGAGGAAGCACGACACGCGCCAGCCCTCCACCGGCTTCGGCGGGTACCCAGGCGGGACTCCGATCAGCAGCGACTTCATCCCGCGCTCCCCCAGCACGTCCCACACCTGCGGCTCCTTCACGGACAGGCTGGTGGCGATGGACAGGCCGTCGTAGGTGGTGTCCTTGCGATTGCGCATGCCGTAGATGGCCAGCTCGCCGGGCGTTCGGCCGCTCATCGCGCACGCCCACGCCGGGATGGTGATGGGAGGCGTGATGCTCTCCAAGGGACCGTGCATGGATCGTTGCAGCAACGCGTTGATGTTGGGGACCTCGGCGGACAGGCGGTCGAACAGCAGTTGGGGCGTCCCGCAGTCCAATCCGATCACCGCGACGCGTGGGCCGTCTGCCATGTTCCTCTCTTCGGGGGTCGAGGCGACGGCCTGACCGACTGGTTGGCCGTGCCGAGCGAACAGCCCAAGTATTGTACCGACCGGCATGAAGGCCCTCCGGCGCGTCCTCGCCCTGCAGGCGGCCGTGTGGGCGTTCGCCGGGGTCGCCCTCCTGATCGCGCCGAAGTTCGTTCTGGTGACGCTGTTCGACCAGTCCCGGCACCAGGAGTTCGCGTGGATGCGCCTGGTTGGGATCCACGCCGTCGGTCTGGCCATGCTCATGGTCCTGGTGGGGCGGCGAGTCGAGGAACTGTGGTGGTGGTCGTGGGGCTTCGCCCTGGTCACCGTGGTCACAGCCGCGATCGTGCTGCTCAACGCCGCCTTCGGCCTGGCCCCCCACGAATCGGGCGTGCTGTGGTGGACGTTCGCCGCCATCGCCGCAGGGTTCTCGGTGGCGCTGCTCTTCGGCCTGTATCAGGCGTCGAAGGAGCAGCCGTTCCCCGGGTGAGCGCGAATCTCTCCGGAAGTCAGCCCAGGGCGCGGAACGGCTCGGGCTGGTAGTCGGCGAGGGCGGCGGACCATTCCGGCCCCAGGACCTGGCGCACGGCCGGGTCGTCGGCCAGCAGCCAGGCCAGGTGGCGCAGGGCGTGCTCGACGACGGCGTCGACCCCGATGGCGGGAGGAGGCTCGACGGCGGAACCACGGGCCAGGCTGGCCCGGCGGGCCGGCTCGGCGCGCAATCCTGTGGGCGGTTCGCCCGGGTCCTCCAGCACCGCCAGATACGTCAAGACCAACCGTCCCTTCTCATGCCGCCACGAGGTCGAGTGCACGGCCCGGGCCGACAGCCCGGCCGCCTCCAGGGCGGTCACGGCCGCGGCACCCGGATGCGTGGACGCCGAGCCGGGAACCAACCACGAGCCGGCGTCGTGCGGCCGGAGGTGCCACACCGCGCCGTCCCTGAGGAACACGGGGAGGATCTCCACGGTGGAGCCGGCCCGGCCCTCCTGTTCGGCCAGCCGCTGGACGGCCCGGGCCAACCGGGCCGGGACGTCGCCGTGATCGCCGCCCCCCTCCGCTTCACGGGCCTGGTCGAGGCGCTCTCGAAGGATGCTGACCAGCGCGTCGGCCGCTTCTGGACGGCGTTCGAGAAGACGAAGGAACGGCTCTCGCTGGATGGCCACCACCCGGGCCGGACCCTGGGCCACGACCGTGGCCGTCCGGGGACCATCATCGAGCAAGGCCACCTCACCGAACGTCTGACCCGGTCCGAGCTCGGCGACGGCCGCCTCGTCTCCCTGGCCATCCCCGCCGAGCACTCGGAGCGACCCCGCGTCGACCAGATAGAACTCGTCTCCGGGCTGGCCGGAACGGAACACGGCAGTGCCGTCCTCGATCGATCGAACCTCGGCGTCGAGCCGCAGCTGGCGGACGTCGTCGCCCGACAGGGCAGCCATGATGGATCCCTTCGGCTCACCCTCGGCCAGGGCCATCACTTCCGCGACGTCGGGCCGGGCCAGGAAGCCGTCGCGGTCGGGCCCCGGGTCCAGGGTCCCGGCGATGGCGCCGAGCAACTCTCTGGCCTGGGCCCCGAACGAGAACGCATCCCACCACCGGTCCAACTCCCGGGCGGCCTTCCACGCGAGCCGGAGGCATCGCCATTCGAGCATGCGGTCCCTTCGCTGTCCGGACTCCTCCGCCAGGGCGGTGGCGACCTCCAGCGCCGAGGCCGCGTCCCCGGCCAGCTGGTCGGCCGCGGCGAGCCCGTATCGTGCCCACGCCACGTACAGCGGACTCTCGGTCCGGGCGAGATCCAGGAGCGACTGAGCGCTGGCCCGTAGCTCGGGCTGCATCCCGGCCAGGTCCCAACCCGTGAGGGCCTGCTGGTGGCAGAACAGATCGTCCAGGAGAATGCCTCCGGCCTCCCGCAGCGATTCGGCGAACTGGCGCCGCGCCACGTCCACGTCCCCGCGGTGGAGGGCGACCAGGCCGACCAACGTCCAGATGCGAGGTCGGAAGAAGTTCGACCCCATCGCGTCGGAGATGGCGAAGCACGCATCCGCCTGCGCCTGGATCTCCTCGTACCGCCCGAGCTCCGCCGCGATCATCATGAGGAAGCCGCGGGCCGCCACCTCCAGCCGCGGCGTGTGGATCTCCTGGGCCATCTGCACCGCGCGGTGGATGTCGCGCTGGGCCTGGGACAGCTCGGCCAGCGTGATCAGGACCTGAGCCGTGCCACCCAGCGCGAAGCCCTCGTCCCTCCGGTTGCCCAGCTCGCGGCTGCCCTCGACACTCTCCCTCGCCGACGCGAGGGCGGCGTCCACATCCCCCATCAGCCACATGAGCCACGCCACCATGTAGAGGTTGTGGTAGACCATCGGCCGCTGTCCGAGGTCGCGGAACAGCCGGTCGGATTGCCTCCCCTCGTCCAGCGCTTCCGCCATCGGCCCGATGAAGTACAGGGTCTCGCACAGCCCGTGCCGGGCGAACGCCTCGCCGGTGCGGTCACCCGCCGCCAGCGCCACCGCCAGGCCTTCGCGATGCATCTCCAGGGCGGCGTGGTAGCGGCCCTGCCCGAACTCGAGCGTTCCGGCCGTGTACAGCAACCTGGCCAGGAGCTCGTGGTCGCCGATCGCCCGTGCCAGCTCGAGGGCCTCACCCTGGACCTGGGTCCCTTCCTCGAACCGATCGAGCAACCACAGGACGTGGGTACGCGCGGCCAGGGCGCGAGCCTCGAGGTGGCGGTCCGCGGCCCGGAGCGATTCCTCCCGGGCACGCTGGAAGTCAGCCTCGGCCTCCCCGAACCGGCCGAGCTGCTCCTTCGCCTGGCCACGCGCCAGCGCCGCCTCCGCCAGCAGAGGATCAGCCTCGAACCCGGCGCGAGCGGCGGCGTCCAGCGCGCGGTCGTACCACCCGATCGCCTCCTTCGCGGCGAAGACGCGGAGGCTCCGGTGTCCGGCCAGCAGACCGTAGCGGGCGGTCCGGTCGAGGTCGCCGGCCAACTCCGCGTGATAGGCGAGGATCTCCGCGAACTCCTCGTACCTGCCGCGCATGGTCGACTCGCACCACGCCAGCGCCTGAGCGTGCGCCTCGGCCCGGCGGGAGCGGGGGATGCTTCCGTAGGCGACGTCCCGGGTCAGGATGTGGTTGAAGATGAGCTCTCGGTCTCCGGCCACCGACGACGACGGCCGCTCCCACACCAGGCCTCGGTCGACCAGTGCGTCGAGGATCGCGCCGATGCCGGTGCCGGCGATGCCTTCCACGGCTCCCTCCCAGAACACCCTCCCCACCACCGCGGCGTCCTGAAGGATCCGCTTCTCCGGCGGGGGCAGGAGGTCGATGCGTGACGCGATCACGCCCTGCACGGTGTCGGGGAGATCAGGAGGAAGCGGCCGCTCCAGCGACCACGAGCCGATGTTCCGGACCAGCGAGCCACCCTCGATCAGCATTCGAACGAGCTCTTGAGCGAAGAACGGATTGCCCTCGGCTCGCGCCAGGACCGGCCGCGTGGCCTCCCTGGGCGCCGGCAGCCCTTGCAGGAGGGCGCGGATCAAGTGCTCGCCGTCGGCTTCCGAGAGCGGCTGGAGCCCGATCGTGGCCGAGCTGTGGAGGCCGCCGCCCCACGTGGGGCGGCGCTCGACGAGATCGGGCCGGGTCATGCACACCAGGAACAGCGGGCCCTTCGCCCGGGCCGCCAGATGCTCCACCAGGTCCAGCATGCTGGCGTCGGCCCAGTGGAGGTCTTCCAGGATCGCCATCAGCGGGAGGTCGGCGGTCCGCGCCTCGAAGTACAGGCGCCACGCCCGTGCGATGGCCTCCTTGGCGACATCGCCTTCCAGGCCGGCCAGGGGATCGGGCGAGACCGCCACGCCGATCGAGGAGAGGAGGACCTCCGTGGTCCCGCCGCGCCGCTCGTCCTCGGCCCATCGTGGGTCGAGCCGGCCGCGGGCCTTCTCCAGGATCGCCGCGGAGGGGTCGTTGTCCATGATCCCCACGTCGGACTTGAGGATCTCGGCCAGTGGCCAGTACGTGAGCCCCTCGCCGTACGGCAGGCAGCGCCCCCGCGTGACGTCGACTCGGCCGTGCAGTCGCGACTGCTCGGCGAACTCATGGGCCAGCCGGCTCTTCCCGATCCCGGCGGGACCGATGACGGTGACCAGCCCCGGACGCTCCTCTCGAACCACCCGTCCGAACAGGACCTCCAGCAGCGCCAGCTCGTTGTCGCGTCCGACCATGGGCGCCTGGGCTCCGGAGCCACGACCTTCGGTGGGCGCCAGCTCCGTGACCTCCCAGGCCGGCAGCGGCCGGGGCACACCCTTCACCTCCACCTCGCCCAACGAGCGGTAGCGGAAGGCCTCGCGCGCGTCGCGGAAGGTCCGCTCGCCGACCACGATGCCGCCCGATGGGGCCAGGGCTTCGAACCGCGCCGCGATGTTGACCGGCTCCCCCGTCACGAGCGCCTCGCGGTCCACGCCGGTCGCGGTGACCACCTCGCCGGTGTTGATCCCGATCCGCATGGCCAGCTTCATGTCCTCCGGCCGTTCGAGCTGCTCGTTGACCTGTTCGAGCCGGCGGTGCATGGCCACAGCCGCCCGCACGGCGCGCTCGGGGTCGTCCTCGTGGGCGATCGGCGCTCCGAACACCGCCACGACGGCGTCGCCGATGAACTTCTCGACGGTCCCGCCGAACCGCTCGATCTCCTCGACCATCGCCTCGAAGAACGGGCGAAGGATGCGCCGGAGGTCTTCGGGGTCGAGCTGCGCGGCCAGCTCGGTGGAGGCGGTCAGATCGGCGAACAGCACGGTGACGACCTTTCGTTCCTCCAGCTCCTCGGGCGGCGCCGCGACGGCGGAGACCGGGGTGCCGCAGGAGGGACAGAACCGGGCGCCGGCCGGTATCGGGCCGCCGCACGACGAGCACGTCACCGCCAGCGAGGCTCCGCAGTTCGCGCAGAACCGCGACCCGGTCGGGTTGTCCCGCCCGCAGACGCTGCAGACCAGCTGGCCGCCGATGGAGTCGCTCACAGGCCATCAGTATGGCCAACCGGCGCCGGGGCGCCAGAGCGAGAGGACCGCCCTGGCTTCCCGCGTTGCGTCCGCCGGGCATAGACTCAAGGGGAGTTCTGTCGGAGCGAGTGCCCGGCAGCGAGACGAGAGGAGGGATGCCCGTGCTCAGCGATTACCCCATCGGGGCCATGATCCCGGTGACTGATCTGGCCCGAGCCAAGGCGTTCTACACCGAGAAGCTCGGGTTCAAGGCCGTCAAGGAGCAGGACGAGGGCGTCCAGTTCGAGAGCGGCGGTGTGCGCTTCGACATCTACCCGACTCGCGTCGGGGCGGGGGCCGGGGCGACCGTCGCCGGGTGGATCGTCGATAACCTGGATGCCGAGATGGAGGAGCTCCGCGGCCGCGGGGTCACCTTCGAGGACTACGACTTCCCGAATCTCAAGACCGTGAACGGCATCGCGGAGATCGAGGGGTTCCGGGGAGCCTGGTTCAAGGACTCCGAGGGCAACGTCCTGGCGGTCACCACCGAAACTAAGAGCTAAGGTCGGCCGCCGGCCGGACCGGCGTTCACCGGGGGGGCCCGGCGCCAAGCGCCCGGGCCCCCTGCCTTTCACATCCCTTGGCTGCGTCCCCTCTGCACGCAGTTTCTTGAGGGTTTGAGTTGCTTGCCCCGATGTAACTAGTTATATTGCGGCAGCCCGTATGGAGGGGGCCCGCCCCCTCCTGAGACTGGTCCGAGCAACTCGCAGTGCCCGCCGTCCGGGTTGGCTCGGCTGACCCGAGGAGGTCGGATGAGAGGCATCACCCACTGGTTGGCGCGACTGAGCGTCACGGCGCTGTTCGTCTCGGTCCTCACGCCGCTGGCCGCGATGGGAGGGGCGGGGCCTGCCGCCGCGGCGCCCGGCGGGTCCGTTCCCACCCTGGGTCCGGGATTGGTCGAACAGACCGCCGACCTGGGACTGCTCGACAAGGTCGATGTCATCGTCAGCGCATTCACCTTCGACGGGCTGTCCGCCCTCGACGACCTCGGGGTCGCCTACCGACCGCTGGAGTCCGCGCCGGTGGCACTGGCCGAGGTGACCGGCGGACAGCTCCGGCAGCTGGTGGCTTCCGCCGAGCTCCGCAGCATCTGGCCCGACGAGGAGTTCGAGCTCTTCCTCACCGAGTCCACCCAGATCGTCGGTGCGGATCGAGTGCAGCAGCTCCTTGGCGTGGACGGTACCGGCGTCGCCGTGGCCGTCGTCGACACCGGGATCGACGCCAACCACCCGGACCTGCCCTGGCACTCCAAGGTGGCGGCCAACTACGAGGTGGTCGCCGACCCGTTCGACCCCTCCTCCACGCTCCTGGTCGACCTTCCAGATACCGACGACGACAGCCACGGGACCCATGTCGCCAGCACGATCGCCGGAAACGACGCCGACGGAGGGCATCTCAACGACGGCGTCGCCCCAGGTGCCCAGCTGTACGGATACTCGGTGAATGTCGGCCTGACCATCGACTCCGCCCGGTCGCTGGCCGCGTTCGACGACATCATCCAGAAGCGGCTGGCGGGCCTCCCGATCGTCGCCATCTCGAACTCCTGGGGCGGCGGGGCGGGCGACTACAACCCTGACGCTCCGCTGTCCATCCTGACCAAGGCGGCGTACGACGCCAACATCTCGGTCGTGTTCGCCGCCGGGAACGCCGGACAGGAAGAGGGCGAGCTGAACACCGCCTCGAGCCAGTGCACCATGCCGTGGGTGGTGTGCGTGGGGGCCGAGACGAAGCCCGGCCAACTCGTCCAGTTCTCGTCCCGAGGCCGGCCGCCCGTCGCCACCCAGGTGACCATGCCGGACGGGGACGTGTTCGACATCCCGGCAGGGAACCACGATCGCAAACTGGGGCAGGCCCTGAATATCGGGGTCTTCCGGCCCACCGTGACCGCGCCGGGGGTCAACATCGTGGCCGCGTGCGCGAAGTCCGCATGCGGCGTGGAGGGTGACTACCAGTCGTTGTCCGGGACCTCGATGGCCACGCCCCACGTGTCCGGGGTCGTGGCGCTGGTGAACGCCACGCGCCTCAAGTTCCTGAAGAAGCTCGACCTCACCGCAGGACAGGTCATCGACCTCCTGGAATCCACGGCGAATCCCATGCCCGGCTGGCGATTGTGGGAGGCGGGCGTCGGAGAGGTCGACGCCTACGAGGCCTCGCAGAAGGCGAAGTCCGCCAAGATCCAGCTCACCCCGCCCAACTTCGGGGCGGATCCTGCCGCGCTCGGCGCGGCCACCCAGCGGTCGTTCACCGGTACAGCCCTGCCCTCCAGCTGCACCACCAGCCAGGGGTTCGGGGAGCACACGGTCAACGTGCCGGGCGGCACCGCCCGGCTGGACCTCACGGTCACGTGGGATCTGGATACGGACAACATCTACATGTACGCGTGGACGCCCGGCGTCGATCCCGATGGGGACGGAGCGAACCGGGCGGACCAGGAGTCGTGGGGGCTGCTGGAAGGTCTGGGACCACGCACGCAGACCTTCCGCGTCGGAACCGTTCCCTACCCGGAGCCGGGCGACTGGACGGTTCGGGTGTGTGGACGCGTGAACCCCGACCCCACGGCCTATGACCTGGTGGCGAGCACGCGGCCAGCGGCACGTCCCACCGCGGCCATCAAATCGGCGACGTCCCGGAACGGGATCGTCACCATGAAGGGGACGGGGACCTTCCCGGCGCGTCCGTCCGAAGGATTGACCCGCGAGTCGGTGGCCGGGAGTGCGCTGCCGCTGTCGGTCGTGGGGACGCCAACCGCCTATTACCTCCACGGGACGGTCGCCGAGGTCGACAAGCACGGTGAGCAGTGGTTCGGTGGCCCGGGGCCCTACTTCGACCAGACGCCCCCGACCGGAGCGGTCCCCCAGTTCCAGACCGGGGGCTGGTACGGCAACCCCGACTATGCCGGGAACTTCCTGCTCGCGTACTGGCGGGGAGCGTTCGAGGGGACCATCCAGGGCGATGTGGTGGTTGATCTGTGGCTCTCGTCCGTCACCGAGTCCCAGGGCGGCCAGATCACCTTCACGCTCTTCGACGTCCCGGCCGCGGGGATCGGGGAGGGATTCCCGGTCATCGCCCGTGCGACGGTGTCGGGCGCCGGGATCGGGGCGACGCCCACAGAGGTGCAGGGCACGCTGCGGAACGTGGCCTACACGGTACCGGCCGGCCACGAGGTGGTCCTGTCGGTCAGCGGAACGTTCATCGACGCCGACTACTTCACGGCCTGGTACGACGCCGTCACGTCGCCGTCATCGCTGACGCTGCCCGTGCTGGCGTCTGGTCCGACGGGAGCCCCGCCTCGTGCCTCGGGTGTCCAGGCGACCGACCTGGTCGGCTCCGGCGTCCGGGTGACCTGGGATGCGGTGGACGGCGCCACGTCCTACGTGGTGTACCGGAGCACCGGCGCCGGGACGCTGGGTTCCTCGATCGCCACGGTCCTTCCCTCGGGGCAAGGACGGCAGTCCTATGTCGATGCCTCCCGGGCGGGCGGATCCATCGGCTACTACCGCGTGGTGGCCAAGTCCGTCGCGGCCGGCGAGCCATCGGACGCGGTGGTGGGCGTCCCCGTGGTGGACCGGCTGTGGGTCGAGGTCCGAGCCGGACGCGGGCCGTGGGAGACAGCCAAGGGCACGACGTCCTGGTCGCTCGGACTGACCCCAGCGGCGGGACCCGGCGCGGACGGTTCGACCTTCACCGCCCGGGCTCGAACGTGGGCCGGAGCATCGACCGAGGCGAAGACCACCGTCTAGCCCGCGGGTCATCCGATACGAGAAGGGCCGGGGAGCTCAGCTCCCCGGCCCTCTCGCTTGCTCGGTAGGACTCGAGCTGTCTAGTGCATGTGGCCGCCGCCGCCCGCAGCGGGGGCCTCTTCCTCTTCCCTCTTCTCAACCACGGTGACCTCGGTGGTGATCACCAGGCCGGCAATGGACGCGGCGTTCTGCAGCGCCGACCGCGTGACCTTCGCGGGGTCCAGCACGCCGAACTTCAGCATGTCGCCCCACTCACCCGTGGCCGCGTTGAACCCAAAGGCCCCGGTCTCGCGCCGGATGTGCTCGATGGCCACGCCGCCCTGGAACCCCGCGTTCTCCGAAATCAGTCGGGCAGGGTCGGACAGGGCGTGCCTGACGATCAGCGAGCCCGTGGCCTCGTCGCCGTCCAGCCCGAGCTTGCCCGGGT
>JBIOYQ010000045.1:0-9193 GCA_044870295.1 Actinomycetota bacterium | reverse complement strand
CCATGCCCACTCCTCTCGTAACGCCCGTGAGCCCGGAAGGAAGACCCCGGCGGATTGTCGGCCAGCCACCGAGGAGAGTCAATCAGCGCCGCTCAGGTCAGGTCGGAGGCCGCCTCGCCCTGACCAGGGCCAACAGGTTCATGGAGGCACCCACCAGGGCAACGACCGCCCCTCCGAGGGCGACCCACGGCCACCGCGTGGATTCGGACAACAACGGCGGGTTGAGGTAATGGAGGATCGCGGCCGCGCCCGCCACGACCGAGCTCACGAACAACCCGGCGATGAGGACCCTCGGGTCGAGCGGTCGGACCCGGTCGATCAGGACGTAGATGAGGCCGAGGAGTGCCGCTGCGCCGCTCACCAACGACCAGTGCGGCGCCCAGGCCCCGAAGTAGCGGGAGCTGTCGCCGAACCGCGACCACGGGAACACCGAGGTCAGGAGGATCACCGAGAAGCCGATCAACGCGAGAGTGCGCCCCCTGGGTCCCACCGGCGGGGCCACGCGCGGCGGGGGAGGAGCGTCGACCAGGACCTTCGACAGGCACTCGGGGCCGATCACCTTCCCCAGGACCGGGACGGCGCACGACAGGCACAGCGCCCGCCCGCACACGTCGCATGCCCCCACGCTCGCCACGGCGGGGTGGTTCGCGCAGCGCCCAGGCTTCGACGACGTCTGTCCCTCGACCGCCACGCCGATAGCCTACGCAACCTCCCGTCTCCGAACGGGTGTCCAGCATCCGCGGCCTCGGTCAGCGGAGAGTTCGCAGTCCGGGAACGTCGCGAGTCGCCGCGTCTCGGCCTTTGCTGGCGGGCTGCCCAAGCCGGCAACAGCTCGAAAGGTTCGAACTCGACCGCGCAGTCGCCGGCCGGTGCCCGCGCGTTACGCCAGATGCGGGCGATCAGCCCATTCACCAAGACGGCGGCAAACTAGCCCTGCTGAAGGTAGACGCGCTCGGGGCGTCACGATCGGCGTGCGCGAGCCCCCAGCTGTTGGTCTCCACCACCCTTGTCCTCGGATACTTGGCCGGATATCGTTTCGGACCTCGGCCGGGGTTCGCTCGAATGGGTTTGATGGGAGAGCCAATGCGCCGCATATGCTTGCTCGGAACCCTCATCTCGCTCATCCTTCCATCCCAGCCCGCCCACGCGGCACGCCGAGTTAAGGAGTTCCCGATCCCAACCCTGAAGGGCGAGCCTGAGCACATCGCCGCTGGCCCTGACGGCAACATGTGGTTCACTGAACTCGGCGGCCCTCGGCGCGACGAGAGGATCGGTCGCATCACGCCCAAGGGCCTTGTGACCGAGTTCCCGGTCCCTACCCCACTGAGCCAGCCGTGGGACATTGCGCTCGGCCCTGACGGGAACCTCTGGTTCACGGAGCCTTCCGCGAATCAGATCGGCCGCGTGACCCCCTCCGGAGTGGTCACTGAGTTTCCGACTCCACCCGACTCGGTGACACCCGTCGGCATCACCGCTGGTCCCGACGGCAACCTGTGGTTCACCGCGGTCGGAAATGAGAGGATCGACCGATTGACGCCGTTGGGTGTCTTCACGGAGTTCCCGATCCCCTGGGCACGGAGCTACCCATCCGGCCTCGCCACCGGACCCGATGGGAACCTGTGGTTCGCCGATGCCGACAACAACTCGATCGGACGGATCACAACCTCGGGGGTGATCTCGAGGTTCCCTCTTCCATCGCCTGGAAGCTCCCCCGAGAACATCACGGCTGGCCCGGATGGGAACCTGTGGTTCACCGAGAGCGGTGGGAACAGAATCGGGCGGATGAGCACATCAGGAGTGCTAACCGAGTTCAGCATTCCCACCCCCAACAGCGCACCCGCAGACATCACTGCCGGAGCCGATGGAAACCTATGGTTCAGCGAACGAGAGGCCAACAAGATCGGCAGCATAAGCACGTCTGGGGTGTTCTCCGAGTTCCCGATCCCAACCCCGGAAACCTTCAGCAGGGGGATCGCCGCTGGCCCAAACGGGAGCATATGGTGGGCCGAAGAGCAGTCCGACAAGATCGGCGTCGTCTGGTCTCAGTAGCTGGGTGGCCCCGGAGAGCGGCGTTCCTCTGACGAGATTCATACAAAGGCCGATAGCGCACGGCCAAACAGGTGCCTTTCGCCTTCGTCGCCATCAGCTTCGAAGGAGCGGAATCCTTCGATCAAGAAGATGTCTTGTCCCTTCTTCCTCGTGCGTTGCCCTCGTAGATTCTCTGGGAGGAATGGTGAGCGAGGGCGTTCCTGAGGGCATGCACCCAGGCCACCAGAGAAGGGCGCACAAAGCTGGTCGCCCTGTCGCCTTTCCCGGCCGCCCCGGGTCCTTCCTTTCTCCCTCCGCTGTCCCAAATTGACATCGTCGAACCGCGGCACTTAGGTTGGCGTGAGTGGACGCGCGGATCGCGGTGCTGGCTTCGGGCACCGGAACGAACCTGCAGGCGCTCCTGGACGATCCGCACGTCGGTCACTCGATCGTGTTGGTCGTCTCGGACAAGCCCGGTGCCGGAGCCCTGGATCGGGCACGGGCTCGCGGCGTCAAGGCGGTCGTCCTGAACCCCGGCCACTACGCGTCGCGGGAGGAGTTCGACCACGCACTGACCAGCCTTCTGGAGGACGAGGCCGTCGAGTTCGTCCTGCTGGCGGGCTACATGCGCATCGTGGGCGCGGCGACCGTCCGCGCCTTCCGCGATCGGATCCTGAACGTCCACCCTTCCCTGCTCCCGGCGTTCCCCGGGGCCCATTCCGTGCAGGACGCGCTGGCGTGGGGGATGCGGGTGACGGGTGCGACGGTCCACCTGGTGGACGAGGAGGTGGACCATGGGCCGATCGTCCTGCAGGAGCCCGTGCTGGTCCTGCCCGACGACGACGAGCGAAGCCTTCACGTCCGGATCCAGGAGGTCGAGCACCGGCTCTTCCCTCAGGCTGCCCGCCTGCTGGCCGAGGGCCGGCTGAAGATCGAGGGACGGCTGGTCCACGTCCTCGAGGCTCTGGACGGATGACCGACCCGCTGGCCATCCGCCGGGCGTTGATCGCCGTCGCCGACAAGACGGGCGTGGTCGAGTTCGCCCGGCAGCTCGTGGAAGCCGGCGTGGAGGTGGTCTCCACCGGGAACACGGCGGGGACGCTCCGCGACGCCGGGGTTCCCGTGACGCTGGTCGCCGACGTGACGGGCTTCCCGGAGATGCTGGGGGGGCGGGTCAAGACCCTGCACCCGCGCATCCATGCCGGGATCCTGGCCGACCGGCGGAAGCCGTCCCACGTGGACGAGCTGAGCGAGCAGGGGATCGAGCCGTTCGAGCTGGTGGTGGTCAACCTCTACCCCTTCCGGGAGACGGTGGCGCGTGGTGCGTCTCACGAGGAGACCATCGAGCAGATCGACATTGGCGGGCCGGCCATGGTCCGGGCGGCCGCGAAGAACTTCGAGTCGGTGGCCGTGGTCGTGAGCCCCGATGCCTACGAGGGCGTCCTGGATGAGCTGTCGTCCCTGGGAGGTCTCTCTCGGGAGACGCGTCGGGCGCTGGCCCGGCGGGCCTTCCACCACACCGCGGCCTACGACACGGCGGTGTCGGCGTGGTTCGACGTTCACGAAGAGGGCGGCGTCGACGACGAGCTGCCCCACGGCCTGTCGATCAGCATGGCGAAGGAGTCCGAACTTCGCTACGGCGAGAACCCCCACCAGCGCGGCGCGCTCTATGTGGCTCCCGCGGGCCCCGGCCCTCTGGGAGGCGCGGAGGTCCTCCAGGGCCGCGAGATGTCCTTCAACAACTGGCTCGACACGGAGGCGGCCCGGGCCCTGGTGTCGCAGTTCGACGGGCCGGCGGCCGTGATCGTCAAGCACCACAACCCCTGCGGGGTGGCCGTGGCCGGCACGCTGGCACAGGCCTACGAGCGGGCGCTGGACGGCGACCGCGTGTCGGCGTTCGGCGGGATCGTGGCGTTCGACGGTGAAGTGGACGACGAAGCCGCTCGGGTCATGTCGGCGGTGTTCACGGAGGTGGTGGTGGCGCCGGCGTTCACCGAGGCCGCCCTGCAGGTGTTCGCGCAGAAAGCCAACCTACGCGTGGTCCGGGCGCCCCTGGCCACGACGGGTGGGCTCGACATCCGGTTCATCGAGGGAGGCGCCCTGGTGCAGGACATGGACGCGATCGTGGAGACCAGGTCCGACATGAAGGTGGTGACCTCCGTCGAACCCACGGAGGAGCAGTGGGAGGACCTGCTGTTCGCGTGGACCGTGGCGGCCCGAGCGAAGTCCAACGCCATCGTGCTGGCGAAGGGGCTGGCGACGGTTGGCGTCGGGGCGGGTCAGATGAACCGTGTGACCAGCGTCGACGTCGCCGCGCGGCACGCCGGAGAGAAGGCGAGGGGATCGGTGCTGGCGTCCGACGCCTTCTTCCCCTTCCGCGACGGCATCGACCGGGCCGGCCAGGCCGGCGTGGCCGCCGTCATCCAGCCCGGTGGATCCGTTCGGGACGAGGAGGTCGTGGCGGCAGCGGAGGAACTCGGCATGGCGATGGTCCTCGCCGGCCGCCGGCACTTCCGCCACTAGCCCGCCCGCTATTGTGGTGGCGATGACCGCCACGATCATCGACGGCAAGAGGATCGCGGCCGAGGTGCGCGCGGAGGTGGCCGAGCGCGTCCGCGGCCTTGCCGCCCGAGGCGTCGTGCCCGGCTTCGTCGACCTCCTGATCGGTGACGATCCCGCGTCGGCCCTGTACGTCGGGATGAAGTACAAGGCGGCCGCCGAAGCCGGCATGAACGCGTTCGATCAACTCCTCCCGGCCCAGGTCACCCAGGATCAGGCCCTGGAGGTCATCCACCGGCTCAACCGTGATCCGCAGGTCCACGGCGTCATCGTCCAGAGTCCCCTGCCCGACGAGTCGGCGATCGACATCTTCGAGCTGCAACGGGCCATCGACCCGGAGAAGGACGTCGACGGCCTGCACCCCGAGAACCAGGGACTGCTGGCCATGGGGCGGCCCCGGTATGTGCCCGCGACGCCGGCCGGCGTGGTGGAGATGCTGCACCGCGAGGGCATCGCGGTCGAAGGCAGGCGCGTGGTGGTGGTCGGGAGGTCGACGCTGGTCGGCCGGCCCCTGTCGATCTTGCTGACCCTCAAGGGATCCGGGTTGAACGCCACCGTGACGCTGTGCCACACGGGAACGAAGGACCTGGCCCTGGAGACCCGCCGCGCGGAGATCCTCGTGGTGGCAGCCGGCGTCCCGAGGGCGATCACCGCCGACATGGTGAGCCCGGGCGCGGTGGTGATCGATGTCGGGACGAACAAGGGTCCGGACGGCAAGCTGGTCGGCGACGTCGACTTCGATCAGGTGTCGAAGGTAGCCGGCGCCATCAGTCCGGTCCCTGGAGGCGTCGGCCCCATGACGGTGGCCATGCTCATGGCGAACGTGGTCACGGCGGCCGAGCGAGCCGCCGATCATGGCGCGACGGCTGGTGGGCGCGCTCGCTCGACCCGGCGTTCGTGACCCTGCGGTCGGACAGTCGCCTGGAGCGCCTGCTCCACCAAGGGGTCTTCTGCGTCACCGCTGAAGTCGTGCCTCCCAAGTCCGCCGACCCCGACGCCGTCACGCTGCAGGCTCGTGGCCTGGTGGGATACGCGGACGCCGTGAACGTGACCGACAACCCCACCGCCTCGGCGCACATGTCGGCTGTGGCCGGCGCCGGCCTGGTCGCCGGGGCCGGCCTCGAGCCGGTCCTGCAGATGACGGTTCGCGACCGCAACCGCCTGGGGTTGACGGCCGATCTGCTCGGAGCGTGGGCGCTGGGAGCTCGAAACATCCTGTGCCTCACGGGCGACACTACCGAGACGGGCGATCACCCGGACGCGAAAGCCGTGTACGACCTGGAGGTGCTGGACCTCATCCAGCTGGTGGCGGGTCTGCGGGCCGACGGCCGGCTCCTGTCGGGGGTTCCGATCGACGCCGCCCCCCGGTACTTCGTGGGCGTGGCCGACGTGCCGCTGGTCCCCGACTACCGCTTCGACCGCCTCGAGCAGAAGGCGGACGCCGGGGCGGATTTCGTCCAGACGCAGATCGTGTTCGACGTCGACGCCTTCGAGGACTGGGCCGAGCGAGCCAGTTCCCGGGGCGTCCTGGAGCGTATGTTCGTCCTGGCGGGCGTGGCCGTCCCGAAGGGCCCGCGGTCGGCCAGGTACATGCGGGATCAGATCCCGGGCGTGGCCGTCCCGGAGCACGTGATCCGCCGCTTGGACGATGCTGGAACCGACCACGAGGCCGAGGCTGTGCGCATCATCGTGGAGATCGTGGCCAGGTTGAAGGCGATCCAGGGCATCGCGGGGATCCACCTGATGGGCCTGGGTCGCATGGATCCCGTCCGGCACGTGATCGAGGGTGCGGGGCTGCTGCCCCGCCCCGGGTTGCCCTGACACGGGCCGTCCAGGAGTGACCGGCGTGGAGCGCGAGGCGAACCCGGCCGGACGGAGCAGGCCGCCCGCGTGGTCGCGGGCCGTGGATCGCACGGTCCGGCCGATCATGCGGATGTGGCACTCGCACGAGCCCCTCGACGCCTATGCCCTGGTGCAACTGGCCGGCGCGGCGGGGGACGCGCTGATCGTCATCGCCCTGGCGGACTCGGTGTTCTTCTCCGTTCCGGTGGGCGAGGCGAAGCTGAAGGTCGCCCTGTACCTGCTGCTCACTATGGCCCCGCTCGCGGTCGCGGCGCCGGCGCTGGTTCCCCTTCTGGATCGGTGGGGGCACCTGCGAGCGATCGCCTTCGTCTCTTCGGCGGGGCGAGCCGCCGTCGCCCTGTACGCCGCCTCGAGGTTCGATTCGCTCCTGCTGTTTCCGCTCGCCTTCCTCCTGCTGGTCCTGTCGAAGGCGAACGGCATCACCAAGAACGGCCTGGTCATGGCGTACGCCCCCGGCCGGGAGGGCCTGGTCGCGGCCAACGCCCGCCTGTCCCGACTGACCGTGATCGGCGGGCTCGTGGCCGCGGCACCTGGGCTGGGCCTGCTCAAGCTCGGTGGGTCGGAGCCGGTGGTGAACCTGGCGGCCGCCGCGTACGCGATCACCTCTCTCCTGACCCTCCGGCTTCCCCGGCCTCGGATGGATCGCGTCCCAGGCGAGGTGACGAAGCTGGGGGCGATCCCCCGCCTGACCGCTGCCGCGGTGGGAACGGCCGCATTGAAGGGGGCCAGCGGATTCCTGTTCTTCCTCCTGGCCTTCGCCCTGCGCGGTGGGAACCATCCCGCCTACTGGTTCGGGATCCTGGCGGTCGCCGCGGCGGCGGGCGCCTTCGCCGGCGACGTGATCGCCCCCCACCTGTCGCGGTTCCTCCGCGAGGAGGCCGCAGTGTTCGCCTCGCTGCTGGCCGCCGGCGTGGTAGCCCTCTTCGCCGTGGCCGCCTTCCAGTTGCCCGTGCTGGCGGCGTTCGCCGGGTTCGCCGGCCTGGCCACGGAATTCGGACGGCTGTCCTTCCAGAGCTTGATGCAGCGGTACGCCCCGGACGGAGCGCACGGCCGGGTGTTCGTCCGGTATGACATGGCGTTCCAGTTGGCGTGGGTGGCCGGCGCGTTCATCCCCGCGGTGGTGCCGCTGTCCTTTCGGACCGGGGTGGCCGTCATGGCCGGGTTCTACCTCATCCTCGGCGTGATGTACCTGGTGCGGCCGGTGCTGTTCCGAGGGCTGGCCGAAGGGACGTCGGCGGCCTAGGCCGAGGTCAGTCCCAGACGCCGTGCTCGATGCGCTTCAGGCGGCGCTCACGGGCCAGCTCGGACGCCTCGACCAGCGCCGTCAACGCATCCGGTTCGTTCAGGGCGCCGGCCAGGACGGCTGCCAGGTCGCGTTGCGACAGTACCCCGACCACCTTCCCGCCGTCGACCACCGGCAAGTGCCGGATCCACCGGTCGGCCATGATCTTCGCGGCCTCCCGGAGCGAAGCCTGTGGCCCCACGGTCAGGACGTCCTTGCTCATCACCTCGGAGATGCGAACCTCGTCGAGCCTGGTGCCGGAGGCGACCGCCCTCAAGACGTCACGTTCCGTCAGGATGCCGATCAGGTCGTCGCCCTCCATGACCCGCAGCGACCCGGTCTGCTGCTTCCACATCTTGCGCGCGGCCTCGGCCAGGGTGTCGTCGGAATGATCGATCACGGCGGCCCCGGTCATGATCTCCGAGACTTTCACGACGCCATCTCCTCCGTCCGTTCCTCGATGGGCACCCACGTCTGGTCGCGCGGCCCGATGTACTCCGAGTCCGGCCGGATGATCCGATTGTCCGCGTACTGCTCCCGGATGTGGGCAGTCCAGCCGGAGGCTCGAGCTGCGGCGAACAGCGGCGTAAACAGGTCGGTGGGCAGCCCCAGGTAACGCAGGACGCTGGCCATGTAGAAGTCGACGTTCGCCCGGAGTCCCTTTTCCTGCAGCACGATGCGCTCCACCGCTTCGGAGATGTCGAACCACCGAGTGTCGCCGGCGCTCTCGCCGAGCTCCTTGGACAGCCGCCGCAAGATGGTGGCGCGCGGGTCGTCTACGGTCCGGTACACCCTGTGCCCGAACCCCATGATCAGCTGCTTGCGTTCGAACAGGTCCTTCACGTACTCCTCGGCGCGGTCGACCGACCCGATCTCCTCCAGCATGCGGAAGGCCTCTTCGTTCGCCCCGCCGTGCAGCGGTCCCTTCAAGGCCGCGATGGCCGCCGTGACGGCCGAGTGCATGTCCGCCAGGGTGCTGGCGACCACCCGGGCGGTGAACGTCGAGGCGTTCATGGTGTGGTCCCCGTACAGGATGAAGACCGTGTCGAAGATCTCGGCGGCCCGCTGGTCCGGCTCCTCGCCGGTGAGCATGTACAGCAGGTTGGCCGCGTGGGGCAGCTTGGGATTCGGCTCCACGGCGGGCAGTTCGCGGCGATGGCGGTCGTAGGAGGCCATCAGCGTGGGCATGAGCGAGATCAGCCGGATGGCCTTGCGGTAGTTCGCCTCCGGCGACTGATCCCACCCGTCCGGGTCGTAGGCCGAGGCTGCCGACACGGAGGTCCGCAGCATCGACATCGGGGAGGTCTGCTCGGCGAAGGTCGGCATGAGTCCGGTGAGGAAGTCCCCGGCCTCCCGGTCGTTCACCATCTGCTCGGTGAGGTCCTCCAGCTCCGACTGGGTGGGGAGCCGGAGGTTGTGGAGGAGGAAGACCACTTCCTCGAAGGTGGAGTTCTCCGCGAG
>JBIOYQ010000044.1:0-5064 GCA_044870295.1 Actinomycetota bacterium | reverse complement strand
ACGGCGCCATCGAGTTGATCCAGTCCGGGATCCTGCTGGAAGCCGTGGAAGGCGCGATCGGTCCCCTCGGCTAGCCGATCACGGTCAAGGACGCTCCCAGACGCGCTCTCCCCCGACCCACGTCTCGGCCACGGGATTGTGGCCGGGACGATAAGGGACCATCGCCACGTCCTCGGAATCCAACACCACGAAGTCGGCGCGCTTGCCCGGCTCTAGCGAACCGAGTCGCTCGTGCAGGCCCAGGACCCACGCCGCGTTCAACGTGGCCGCCCCGATGGCGAACGTCGGTGGCAACCGGTAGAGCGACGAACCCACGGCAATCGCCTCGGGGATCGACGCGCTCGGCGACGTGCCGGGGTTGAAGTCCGTCGACAGCGCGAGGGGAGCGCCCGCGGCCAGGAGGTCGGCGACCGGAGGCGGCTGCGCCCGAAGGAACAACGTCGACACGGGCAGCAGCACGGCTGCGGTCTCGCCACCGCCCAGCGCGCGCACGCCCTCCGGACTGACGTGATTCAGGTGGTCGGCGCTGCGCGCTCCCAGGGCCGCGGCGGCCTCGGCCGCTCCAGACGGTCCCAATTGATCGGCGTGGCACCGCACGGGCAAGCGGAACGACGCCGCGACGGCCGCCACCTTCGCCAGGTCCTCCAAGGAGAACGCGATGTCCTCGACGTAGACATCGACGGCGTCGACCAGGGCGTCCTCCACGGCCTGGGGTATCAGGCGCTCGCACACCTCGTCGACCCACGCGTCCCGCGACATCCCTTCCGGCACCACATGACAGACCAGCAACGTGACGGTGGTGGTCTGGGGGATCTCTGACGCCAAGCGACGGGCGATCCACGCCTGCCGAAGCTCGGCCTCGACGCTCAACCCGTAGCCCGTCTTCATCTCGAACGCGGTCGTCCCGTTGGCCAGCATCTCCGCGGCCAGCGGCCGGCAGAACGCCACAACGTCCTCCTCGGACGCGTCGGCCAGCATCCTGGCGCTGCGCAGGATGCCGCCGCCGCCTCCCTGCACGTCACGGTAGGTCCGGCCCGCCAGCCGCGCCTCGAACTCGTCCGCCCGCCATCCGAAGAACGGCAGATGGGTGTGGCAGTCGACGAACCCGGGGATGACCGCGCCGGTGACCCGCACCGGATCCGGCAGATCCGAAGGCAGGCCGTGCGCCGGGCCGGCGTAGACGATCACGCTGTCGCGCCATGCCACCGCTCCGTCACGGATGACCTCGAGCGAACCGAGCTCGCCGCCTCGCAGCGGAGGAGGCCGCCCACCGGCCGTGATCAGGGTGGGCGCAAGCACCACGCCGTCGGTCACGGCGACCGCTGCTTGCTCAGGAAGCGAGGCGTTCTTGCCGATGCAAGAGGTGTCTGCCCGCGATCAACGACAACCCTGCCGCAAGGCAGGTGCAGCGCACGGGAGGGCGCTCGGGCGCTGCGATCGCCGGGAGGGGGGCATGCGGGCAGCTCCCCTTCCGGCACCCATTTCGAGCCAGTCACCCCCGCTCCTTCCTAAGCCCGACGGCACCGCAGTTAGACTCTCCGGCCGTGTGCCGTCACGTCCCCCCGCGAACCGTAGCAGGACCATAGATGGAGGGAACGGCGGAGAAGGTCAGTCTCCGACAGATCCTGGGCGACCCGGCCGTGCGGATCGTGGTCCTGCTGGTGTTCGTCATCATGCTGGGCTTCGGGATCATCGCTCCGATCCTTCCGCTCTACGCTCGATCCTTCGGGGTCAGCTACGACGTGGCCAGCCTGCTGATCTCAGCGTTCGCCCTGGCGCGACTGGTGTTCGACCCGATCGCCGGACCGATCGTGGACCGCCGCGGAGAACGCCTCTCGGCCATGATCGGCGTGCTGTTCGTGGGCGTCTCGGCCCTGCTGGCGGGGTTGGCGAAGAGCTTCGCGCTGGTGGTGCTGTTCCGAGGCATCGGAGGGCTCGGCTCGTCGCTGTTCTTCGCCGCGCTCTACAGCTACCTCTTGAAGGTGGTCCCGAGCGATCGCATGGGCCGGACGATGAGCGTGTTCTACGGGTCGTTGAACGTCGGGATCATCGCCGGAGGCCCGATCGGCGGCGTGGTGGCGCACGTGTGGGGCTTGCGAACCCCGTTGTTCGTGTACGCGGGGCTGTGCTTCGTTTCCGGCGTCCTGTATCTGCGGTTCATGCCGTCGCCGCCGAAGACGCACGCGGCGGTGAGCGGAGACGGACAGGTTGCGGCGGCGGGATGGCGCGTGACCCGGACGCAGATCGCCGAGCTGCTCCGCGACCGAGCGTTCGTCACCGTGATCCTGCTGAACATGGTGTTCTTCTGGGTGGTGGCCGGCGGCTACGACACGCTGGTGCCGCTGTTCGGGAAGGAAGCGCTGGGCATGTCCACCGTGGGGATCGGCGGCGTGTTCGCCATCGCCGTCACGGCCGAGTTCATCGTGCTCTATCCGGCCGGGAGTTTCTCGGATCGATTCGGACGCAAGCGGGTTCTCATTCCGTCGCTCTCGGCGCTGGCCGTGATGACAGCCGTCGTCGGATGGGCGAGCACGCCGGTCATGCTGGGCATCCTGATGGGCATCTTGGGGCTGACGTCGGGATCGGCGGCGAGCGGGCCGGCCGCCATGCTGGCCGACGTCGCGCCGGCCCAGGGCTCGGGGACGGCGGTCGGCCTCTTCCGGTTCTTCGGCGACCTGGGGTTCGTGCTCGGGCCGCTGGTCGCGGGCGTCTCCGCCGGGGCCTTCGGCTTCAAGGGGGCCTTCGCGATCATGGCCCTTCCCGTGATCGTCGCGGTGATCCTGGTGGCGCGAACGCCCGAGACCTTGCGCGCGCGCCCAAGCGGCCCGTCCTCCCAGAGCGAGGCGCCCCTGCTCGACGAGGAGCTGGCCTGACCCTGCCCTGTCAGCAGATGCCCTGGCAGCTCCCCGGCCGCCAGACCATCAGGACCAGGATGGCCACGAACATCAGGCCCATGAACGATCCGCCCATCTGCAGCTTCTTGCCGAGCGCGGGGACCTCGGCCGGGGGCTGCGTTCCAGGAGGCAGATCCCTCAACAGCCGGGCGAGCTTGGCGCCGTTCCGGTTCTGCACCAGCAGCGCGAAGAAGAAAAGGATCGTGTACAGGATGATGGCAACGACCAGCCACTCGGACTTCCACAGGTCGAACCGGCCGGTGATGATGAGGGCGAGTCCGAGGAAGGGCACGATGACGGCCAGCGGGATGGTCATCCGGCGCTGGATGACGTCGGTGATCTCGGCGGCGAATCCCATGTGCATGGGCTGGCGCTGTCCAACGGCGAAGATGAGGCCGAAGGCGAAGGTTGGCCCGAACGCCGCGACGACCGCCAGGATGTGCAGGATGAGCCAGAACTGGAACCAGGTGAAGGTGGCGATCACCATGTCCTCCCTCGTCGACGGCAGGCCGGGCGAACTATGCCCGGGACCGCGAGGCGGGTCAAGCGAAGGGATCTGGTCGTGAGGATCGAGCTGGAGATCACGCTGGCGGCCCCGACGGAACGGGTCTGGGCGGTCCTGGCGGACTGGCGCCGCTACCCGGAATGGATGCCCGACGTGGCGTGGGTCCGGCTGCTCGGCGAGGCGGAAGAGGAGGGGATGCGCCTGGCGGTGCGCACGAAGGTGCTGGGTGTGCCCCTGGTGACGGACGAGCTGGTGGTCACCGCGTGGGAGCCGAACGAACGTATGGCGATCGAGCACCGCGGGCTGGTGCGCGGGGTGGCTGAGTGGCGGCTCGAGGCCGTCGGCGGCGGCACCAGGTTCACGTGGACCGAGAATCTGCGCATGCCACCACCGGTGCTGGGTGCGATCGCGCTGTTGCTGTACTCGCCCGTGCTTCGCTACAACTTCCGGCAGAGCCTGCGGCAGCTGTCTCAGCGAGTCGCTTCGCCCTAGACCTGCCCGAACCCCGGTCCCTCGGATCGAACCTGCCGCACGCTGGAGAGCGCTTCCTTCAGCTTCTCGATCCACTCGCCCTGGTGCTCCGCCACCAGCTTCACGCACCACGCCAGCGCGTGGCTGCGGCTGCGGGCGACGCCGGCGTTCACCAGCGTGTCGAGGACCTCGCGCTGCGGCATGCGCAGGCGGGTCATGACGGGGACCGAGAGTGCGGTGAACAGCTCGGTCACGTCGCCGCAGGTGGCGCCCCACGAGACCTTCTTGCCGAACCGGTGCTCGGCCTCGCGGGCGATGGCCATGCGAGCCTCCCGAGTGTCCTCGCGATGCTGCTTGATACGGCCAGCCCGAGCGGCCCGAAGGGCCTCTGCGCTCGCCCCCTTGCCCGCGTCCACGTCGGGGAGCGCGCCCACGATCAGGATCTCCTCGCGGTCCATGTCGATCTCGGGCGGCCCGCTGTACAGCCCCTCGGGGATCCTGCCGGTGAACCAACCCTTCAGCTCTTCCTCGCTCGCGTACCCGCGCATGCTTGCCTCCTTCTGGGACTTCTGACCTGGGATGTAATGATAGTTACATGGTTACATTCAGTCAAACGGAGCCGGCTTTGCACTAGAAGTCGCTCCTGCACAAGAAGTCCTGCCCCTGCACAAGAACCCCCGGACCACGGTCTTGACCGCCTTGCTGAGCAGACTCATCCTGGGATCGATGAAGCGGATCGTGGGAGTAATGCTCCCGTTTCTGCTGGCGGGATGCGCCACAGTTCGCCCTGCCAGCCTCGGCACGGGAACTCTTTCCCCTACGCCGTCCGCTACGCCGCCCAGCCAGTTGACTCCCGATTGCAAGGCGGAACGGCTGCCCAATCTGGTGCTGTCGGAAGGCATCCCCGCACCGGACGGTGTGCAGGCCCTGGGTCCTGTCACCGGTCCAACTGATGGCGTGATCGGCTTCGATCAGGCCCTCATCCGAGCTTGCGAGGAAGAGGGCTACCGGAACGCAACCACCGTGCAGGTCGTGTTGGGGTCCGCCGATCCCAAGGCCAGGCATTGGGACACCGGTGCGCGACTGTTCTACGGGGTCGCATGGAGGATGAAGCAATGCTCCGGCGGAACCCTGTCGCTGACATTCCAATGCTCCACCGTCACCGCCGGGACGATTCTCGACGCTCTCACTGGG
>JBIOYQ010000043.1:0-17141 GCA_044870295.1 Actinomycetota bacterium | reverse complement strand
TCGCTGCCCACCGAGCGCGCCGCGAAGATCGCGCTGCGGACACAGCAGGTCCTGGCGTATGAAACCGGCGTACCGGACACGGCCGATCCCCTCGGGGGCTCGTACTTCGTGGAGGCCTTGACGGGCGAGATCGAGCAACGGGCCGGCGAGTACATCGAGAAGATCGACGGGATGGGTGGGGCGGTTCCGGCCATCGAAGCGGGATGGATCCAGGATGAGATCCACGAGTCGGCCTTCCGCATCCAGCAGGCGGTGGAGGGCGGTGACCGCGTCGTGGTCGGGGTCAACCGGTACGCCGAGAAGGACGAGGCCCCGCCCGACATCCAGACGATCGATGAGACGGAGGTCGAGGGCCAGAAGGAGCGGGTGAAGGCACACCGTGCGAGTCGCGACCAGGGCGCGACCGACGCCGCGCTGGCGACGGTGGTGGAGACGGCGCGGGGGACGGGCAATCTCCTGTACCCCATGAGGGACGCGCTGCGGGCCGGAGCCACCTTGGGCGAGGTCTCCGACGCCTTGCGGACGGTGTTCGGGGAGTACCGGCCATCTCGGTGAGGGGGAGGCGGATGGACGAGAACTTCGAGTACGGGTTCGGGACCGCGGTGTTCGTGTTGGACCACACGGCGGACAAGCTGTCCGTTGACGAGGCCGAGCGCTCGTTCAGCGAGGTGACGAAGGAGAACTTCTGGCGCATGTGGCCGAACGTCCGGGAGTGGGCGGGATCGCTGTGGACGATGATCGACGAGGAGCGCGGCGCCATGGCCCGGCCCGCCGAGGACGAGGAGCTGGACGAGGTCGGCGGTGGCGGGTGAGCCACTGACCCAGTCCCGCCCTTTCGATCGGATCGCCGACACCTACGACGAGACGCGTGGCGGTGAGGAACGCGGCCGGCGGTTCGCCGCCGAGCTGGCCCATTTCCTCGATCCGGAGCTGCCGGTGCTCGAGGTCGGGGTTGGGACCGGGGTGATCGCACTGGGTCTGCGCGAGCTGGGCTTTCGGGTGATCGGCGTCGATCTGTCGCTGCCCATGCTCGAACATGCCAAGCGCCGCATCGGACCGGGCGTCGTCCAGGGGGATGCGCGCCGCCTGCCCTTCGCCGATGCATCGTTCGACCAGGTGGCCGCGGTGTGGGTCCTGCACGTGGCCGGCGACGTCGGGGGTGTGCTCCGGGAGATCGGCAGGGTGCTCCGGCCAGGGGGGCGATGCGTGGTCGCGCCGGCGGTGGGGGACAGCCCGAGCGATCCGATCGGGGCGGCGATCAGGACCATGCAGCGCGGTCTCGACCCCCAGGGGCTCCGCCTGGACAGCGAGGAGCGTCTTCGCGCGCTAGGTCCGGAGGCGGGGCTCCGCGTGGTGGCGCGCCATTCGTGGCCGCTCCACGACACCGCCGAGACACCGTCGGAGGTCTTGAAGAAGATCGAGACGCGCTCCTTCTCCATGCTGTGGGACGTGACCGACGAGCAGTGGCAGCGGTTCGTCGTGCCGGCGATCGAGGTCCTGCGGGCCCTGCCGGACCCCGATCAACCGGTGCAGCGGACGTCCACCAACGAGCTGGTGGTCCTGGAGAAGGTCGGTTCGTCGGAGCCTTCGTGACCGCTCGCAGCCGGTAAGCTTCTGCCGCCGTGAGCATCGCCATCATCGGGGGGACGGGAGACGAAGGCTTCGGGCTGGCCCTGCGCCTGGCCCGGGCCGGCCAGGACGTGGTGATCGGCTCCCGAGCGGAGGACCGTGGCAAGGCCGCCGCGGAGAAGGCCGCAGGGATCCTGGGCTCGACCCTCACCGGGACCGTCGACGGCACCTCGAACGATCGAGCCGCCGCCGCGTGCGAGATCGTGTTCGTCACCGTCCCGTTCGCCGGCCAGGCCGAGATCTACAAGTCGATCAAGGACGCGGTGCGGGCCGACGCCATCGTGTGCGACACCACCACGCCGTTGGCGTCTGCGGTGGGGCGGCCGGCGTGGCAGGTGTTGACCCCGTGGGAGGGCTCGGCGGCTGAACAGGCCAAGGCGATCCTGCCGAAGACCGTTCGGCTGGTGTCGGGATTTCAGACCATCTCCGGTCACGCCCTGCAGGACCTCGACCACGAACTGGAGGGCGACGTCCCGCTGTGCGGCGCGGAGCCGGAGGCCAAGGCGGCCATCGGAGCGCTGGTGGAGCAGATCCCGCGGCTGCGATGGGTGGACGCCGGCCCCCTGTCCATGGCGCGAGTCACCGAACGCCTCACGGCCATGCTGGTCAGCGTGAACCGCGCGTACGGCATCACCACGGCCGGCGTGGCGCTCACCGGCCGGGACGCCTGGGGTCAGCCGCCCGCGAAGGGCTGAGGATCGTGCACCGCGAGGGCCGACAGGTGGACGTCGGGGACACGAGGCTGTTCGTGGTTGAAGTCGGATCGCCCGACGACTACCCAATCCTGGTCCTGCACGGAGGGCCGGGGCTCGACCACCACGAGTTCGGCGACTATCTCGATGCGCTCGCCGATCGGGGCTACCGCGTGCTCCTGGTCGACCAGCGGGCCCAGGGCCGGTCCGATCGCGACGCGCCTCCAGAGACATGGACCCTGAAGCAGATGGCAGCCGACGTCTCCGCGCTGGCTGGATCCCTTCGCCTCGGCCGGTACGCGGTGCTCGGCGAGTCCTTCGGCGCCTTCGTGGCCCTTCAGCACGCCGTCGACGAACCGGGGGCGGCGGCGCAGACCATCATCTCCGGCGGCGTCCCGTCCACCCGCTGGCTCGAGGTGATCGAGGGGAACCTGGAGAAGATGGAGCCGCCCGAGATCCGGGAGCAGGTTCGGCGATCGTGGGAGAAAGAGGCAACGGTGGAGACGCCGGAACAGCTCGCCGAGCTGATGCACGAGCAGTGGCCGTTCCACTTCGCCGATCCCCTGGACCCGCGCATCGCGGAGTACGAGCGTCGGACCGAAGGGTGGGTATTCGCCCCTGATGTCCTGAAGGCCATGTCGGACGACTACGGCGGGATCGAGGTGGAGGAGCGTCTGGCCGACATCCCCCAGCCGGTGCTGCTGTTGGCGGGCCGGTTCGACCGCGTGTGCCCGCTCGAGGCGCACGAGTTCATGGCCGAGCACATTCCTGCCGCCGAGCTGGTCGTCTTCGACGAGAGCGGCCACATGAAGCTCGTCGAGGAGACCTCGAAATACCTCGACGCAGTAGACTCATTTCTCCGGCGAACTCGCTCGAGGTGATTGAAGGGGCCCCTCGGCCATCAGATACTCGGGTGCGGCCTGGCAGCGATCGAGGAGGACACCGTGACGGCGAAGCTCCGCCGCAGCCTGTTCGGATTCAGCCCCCAGCGTGTGCACGAGCTCCTGGCGGACCGTGACTACGGTCTGGCCCGAGCCTTGGAGAGGACCGACTCCCTCGAACGCGAGCTGTCGCAGGCGCGCGAGCGGTTGGAGGCGGCGGAGCGCACAGCCACCGAGGCGGGGGAGCACGCCACCGCCACGGAGGAGCGGATCCAGGGACTGGAAGCCGAGCTGTCGGCGGCACGGGCCGAGCTGGCCCGCGTGTCCCAGGAGCTGGCTGCCAAGCCCGCCGATCCCATCCTGGACCTGCTGGTGCAGGGGCTTGCTCCCATCCTCGAGACCGCCAAACAGTCGGCCGCCGCCATGATGGAGGAGGCCGCCGCCATGTCGCAGCAACGCATCGGCGAGGCCGAGCAGGCCATGCTGGTCCTCCAGGATCGGGGCCGGTCGATGGCGGCGTGGTGGGAGGGGGTCCAGGGATTGATCCAGCCCATGATGTCCACCCTGGAGCAGGTCCGCGCCCGCATCGCAGAGGTTCCCGGCAGGGTGGAGGAGGCTCTGGCGCCGCTGGCCGAGACCGTCGGGGCGGTGCGCGAGCAGCTGGGTACGCTGGCGAGCGCGTCCGAACCGCCCGCGTTCCCCCCTCGGCCCGATCAGGACGCGACGGTGGTCGACCTCACCAGGCGGGAGAGCGAGGCGAGCGAGGAAGGCGATCCCGAAGGCGATCAGGCCAGCGCGCCCGCCGCCATGGGCTTCAAGCGAGGCCCGAACTCGTGGTGGCCCGAGGTCAGCCCCTCCGCCAGCTCCTTCGGTCTGTAAGCACGCTGTTCAGATATCCGGCCCAGCGGCCGATCTGACTAGGGACCCGCAGGATCGTCCGAGAGGCCCCCGTGGAGGTTTCCGAACAGCGCCGGAACGTCGTCACCGGCTGTGCCATGGCACTCGTCGTGGTGGTCGGCGTGATCGATCACGTGGCCGGACCGCACCTCGCCTTCTCGATCTTCTACGTGATCCCGATCTTCGTGGGCGCGTGGTACGGAGGGTCATCGGCCGGGTTCGTGGTGGCCGTCGAATCCGCCCTGGTGGGACTCGTCGCCGACATCACCGTTCCGGGAGATCGGGGATCGGTCTTTCCCTATCTGAATGCCGTCAGCAGGCTGGCGCTCCTGGTGCTCATCGCGGAACTGCTGTCACAGGCGCGCCGCCGCATGGACCAGGACCGACGAACGGCCGAGCGGGAGCGAGCCGTCGCCGACCAGCTCCGAGAGCTCGATGAGATGAAGGACGCGTTCCTCCATTCGGTGGCACACGACCTGCGGGGTCCGCTCGGGGGCATCCTTGGTTCGGCGGTCTCCCTGGCTCGGGATGACGGAGCGCTGTCCCCCCAGGACAAAAAGCTGCTGGCCGAAGGCATCGTCTCGATGGCCCGCCGGACCAGCCGCATCGTGGCCGATCTCCTGGATGCGGAACGGCTGCGGCACGGAATCCTGCAACCGGACCGTTCTCTCGTCGACGTCGGTGCCCTCGTCCGCAGCCTCGTCGAGGAACGAGGGCAGCGGGCCGGCCACACCATCATGGTGCAGGCGCCGTCCGTCACCGCGTGGGTGGATCCCATGACGGTGGAACGCATCCTCGAAAACCTGCTCGAGAACGTGGAGAAGCACACGCCGGCGGGGACCCGTGTCTGGGTTCGTGTCGAGGATCGTGGTGACCTCCTCATCACGGTGGAAGACGACGGCCCGGGTGTCCCGGCCGACATGAGGCAGCGCATCTTCGAGATGTTCAGGCAGGGAGAGGGCGGCGAGAACGTGCCGGGCCTCGGGCTGGGCTTGCACATCGTGGCCCGCTTCGCCGAGCTGCACGACGGTCGCGCCTGGGTCACGGAGCGAGAGGGAGGGGGCGCCTCGTTCCGCGTCCTGCTCCCCGCGAGCATCGAAGCGATCCAGCGCCAGCCCGCGTAGGACCTTCGAACCGAGGGAACCGGTCTGGTCGCCTCAGTCGAGGCGGAAGTCCAGGTCAGCCGAAACATCGGCCACGTCCATCTGGGCCTTCTGCAAACGGCCCGAGTAGTCCCAGTTCATCGACTGCCATCGGGTGAACTGGTCCAAAACCCAGATCCCGGCCTGGCGCGAACCGTTGCCGGACTTCCCGTTCCCGCCGAAGGGGAGGTGTGCCTCGGCGCCGCTTGTCGAGTTGTTCACGCTGACCATGCCGGCGGACACGCGCTCTCGGAACCGGAACACGTTCTTCGGGTCGTTGGTATAGATCGAGGACGACAAGCCGTAGCCGTGGCCGTTCGCCAGCTCCATGGCCTCGTCGAACGACGCGAACGACGCCACGCCCACGATCGGTCCGAACGTCTCCAGCCGGTACAGGTCGTCCTGCATGGTCACGCCGTCGACGATCGTGGGGTGGTAGTAGAGGCCTTCGTCGGGGTTGCCCACGAAGCCGTCCCGCGGATTCGCGGACGTGATCCGGCCGGTGCCGGTCGAGCCGTACAGCTTGTGGTGCGGCTGGATCAGGTCGAGCCAGCCCTCGAACCTCTGGCAGAACCTCGCGCTGATCATGGGGCCGTACAGGACGTCCTCGACCGGGTCGCCGATGGCGGCGGTCTCCACCGCTCGCGTGAACCGCGAGAGGAACTCGTCGTGCACGGATTCGTGGACGATGGCGGTTCCCAACGACGTGCAGCGCTGGCCGGCGGTGCCGAAACCGCTGAACAGACATCCCTCCACCGCCAGGTCGAGATCCGCGTCGGGCATGACCACCAAGGGGTTCTTCCCGCCCAGCTCCAGCGTGGCGTTCTGCAGGTGGCGCCCGGTCAGCTCCCCAAGGCGACGCCCCACGTCGGAGGAGCCGGTGAACCCGACCTTGTCCACCAGGCCCTCGTCGAGGGCCCGCTCCAGCCCTTCGAAGGCCACCGGGCCCTCGGCCAGAACCATGCTGAACACGCCTTCGGGGACCCCGCCATGGAGGATGAGCTGGGTGAACGCGTCGGCGGTGGCCGGCGTGTATTCGGCCGGCTTCCACACCACCGCGTTCCCGCACACCAGCGCGGGGATCACGTACCAGGAGGGAACGGCCACCGGGAAGTTGCCCGCAGTGACGATGGCGGCCACGCCGACCGGCGCGCGGAACGTGAAGAGCTGTTTGTCGGGCAGCTCGCTGGGGACCGTCTGGCCGTACAGGCGCCGGCCCTCGGAGGTGAAGAAGTCGCAGGTGTCGATGACCTCCTGGACCTCGCCCAGCGATTCCTTGTACGGCTTGCCGATCTCGCGGGTGATCAGCCGGGCCAGCGCCTCCTTGTTCGCCTCGACCAGCCGTCCGATCTGCTGGACCGCGCGTCCCCGGACGGGTGCCGGTGTTCGCGCCCACGTTCGCTGGGCCTCCCGCGCGACCCTGCACGCTTCGGCGAACGTGGATGCGTCCGCCAGGTGGGCCTCGGCCACGACGTCATCGAGGTGCGCTGGGTTGTGGACCTCGAAGCTGTTCGCGCCGTCCGTTCGCGCGGATCCCGAGATGATCGACCCGACGGTCTTGGTCATGTGGCCATCACCGGGAACAGGCGTTCCACGATCTCTCGTGCGTCCGCAGGGGCGCCAACGTCGAGCACGACCTCATCGTCGATGGTGGTGATGCGGAAGTCGAAGAAGGGACAGCACTCCTTCTCCCGTCGGGTCAGGTCGGCCAGTTGTTCGGCGAAGCGGGGCTCCGAACGGAACCGAAGCCGGACTCCTTCGGCGGTGGACTCTCGACCAGTCACCTTCGCGGAGATCGTGCGGAATTCGCGGGCGCGCTCTTCCTGATCCTGGGCGGAGAGGGAACACGCGATCGGAATGGGCTGACGCACGCAGAGAGGATACGCGTGACGGTCTACGATCGAGCGGTTGACCTTGGGTGCCAGACCGTACTGCACGTTTTGATCGGCATCAAATACTGCAGTACGGCTCCTGGGAGAGGTCCGAATGCGTACCAGGTCTGATGGGTGGCCCGTCCACGTCGGGCTTACTCGATGAAGACGAGCGGCTGGCCGGCGTCGACCACGTCCCCCTTGGAGACGGCCACCTCGGACACCGTCCCCTCGCGCGACGCGGTGATGTGGTTCTCCATCTTCATGGCTTCGAGGATGCACAGGGTCTGCCCGGCCCCCACCTCTTGGCCGGCCTCGACCAGCACTTGGAGGATCGTTCCCTGCATCGGGGCGGCCACGATCTCGCCGCTGCCGCCGGCCGCGTGGCCGTGGGCCGACGAGGCCGGAGGTGCGGGCGCCATCCGCGCGTCGTCCCCCCACACCGAGACGGGCACCCGATGGCCGTCCACCTCGACGAACAGGCGGATCGGCTTCGCCGCCGCCGAACCGGCCGGCACCGCCGCCGCGGTGCCCCGGTCGCGCTCGGCCTTCTCCATCTGGGCCAGCCCGCCCGCGGCCAAGGCTTCCTCGACCCATTTCGTGTGCACAGTTCCGTCACGGAAGTCCGGCGTCTGCAGCACCCAGCGATGGAACGGCATTGTGGTCGGGACGCCCTCGACGTGGAACTCGTCCAGCGCCCCCAGCATGCGCCGGCGGGCGGCCTCCCGGTCCTCGCCGGAGACGACGAGCTTGGCAAAGAGCGAGTCGTAGTCGCCCGGGATGCGCCGCCCCGCACCGAAGCCCGCGTCCAGACGGACGAAGGGACCGCCGGGCGGCTCGAATCTGTTGATGAGCCCGGGACCCGGCAGGAAATCGCGGAGTGGATCCTCGGCGTTGATCCGGCACTCGATGGCGTGGCCGCGAGCCGTCGGAGCTTCCTCCACGCGCTCGCCCATCGCCACCAGGAGCTGCAGCCGGACCAGGTCCATACCGGTGACCATCTCGGTCACCGGGTGCTCCACCTGCAGCCGGGCGTTCATCTCGATGAAGTAGAAGCCGCCGTCCTCGTCAACCAGGAACTCGACGGTGCCGGCGTTGACGTACCCGGCGGCCTTGGCGATGGCGATGGCCGACTCACCGATCCGGGACCGGAGCGACGCGTCCACCACCGGCGAGGGGCTCTCCTCGACCAGTTTCTGGTACCGGCGCTGGAGGGAGCAGTCACGTTCGCCCAGGAACGACACGTGGCCTCGGGCGTCGGCCAGGACCTGGGCCTCCACGTGGTGGGCCTTGGCGATGTAGCGCTCGAGGTAGACCTCGGGCCGGCCGAAGTACGCCTTGGCCTCCCGGGCGGATCGCTCGATGGCCTCGCTGAGCTCGCGGGGGTCGGCCACCAGGTGCATGCCCTTGCCGCCACCTCCGAAGGCGGCCTTCACCACCAGCGGGAAGCCGACGCGCTCGGCTTCCTTCCCTGCCTGCGCGGCGTCGATGGGGTCGGGCGTGCCCGGGATGGTGGGTGCGCCGACGCTGTCGGCGGTCCGGCGGGCCGCGGCCTTGTCGCCCATCAGCACCATCGCGTCGGGCGGCGGCCCGATGAAGGTGAGTCCGGCCTCGGCCACGCTCCGGGCGAAGTCGGCGTTCTCTGCCAGGAATCCGTAGCCGGGATGGACCATGGTGGCCTTGCTGCGCCGAGCCGCCTCCAGGATGCGGGAGACGTTCAGGTAGGACTCGGCCGGCGCCGCCGGGCCCAGGTGGTGGGCGTCGTCCGCCGCCTCGACGTGCAGGGCCTCCCGGTCCGCGTCGGAGTAGACGGCGACCGTCGGGATGCCCATCTCGCGGCATGTGCGCATCACCCTGATGGCGATCTCGCCACGGTTGGCCACCAGCACGCGCGGCTCAGGCATGGGTTCGACCGATCACGCTACCCTCACCATCGGGAGGTTCGCCAGCATGCTGTCGGAGCATACCGTCGCCCGCGCGGCGCGGAACGCCGGGATCGAGGCGCCGGTCCGGTTCGTCGAGGTCACCGGGTCCACGAACACGGACCTGCTGCGCCTGGCCGAGGAGGGAGCGCCGGCGTGGACCGTGCTCGCCGCGAACCACCAGGAAGCCGGGAAGGGACGCCTCGGACGGGTCTGGGTGGCGCCTCCTGGTTCGTCGCTCCTGGTCTCGATCCTCCTGCGGCCCAACCTGCCGGCGTCGCAGGCCGCGCTGCTGACCCTGGGCGCGGGCGCCTGCATGGCCCTTGCGTGTTCCGTTGCCTGCGGGGTGGACGCGCGGTGCACGTGGCCGAACGATCTGGTCGTGGGAGATCGCAAGATGGGCGGCATCCTCGTCGAGGCGCAGATCCAGGGCGATCGGGTCGACCACGTGGTGATCGGTTCCGGTGTCAATCTCGAACAGACGAAGGATGACTTCCCCGAAGAGGTCCGGGACCGCGCCACCAGTGCGGTCGTCGAGGGCGGCCGTCCCGACGCGGCCACCTTGCTGTCCGAGTACCTGTTCCGGCTCAAGCGCTTCTCCGACCCGGCGAAGCCGGGGTTCCGCGAGACGGTCCTCGACCTGTACCGGCGCCACTGCGACACGATCGGGCGCCGGGTGCGGGCCACGACCACGGACAGCGTGGTGGTGGAAGGCACGGCCCGGGAGGTCGGCGACGACGGCGCCCTGGTGGTGGAGACGACCGACGGAACGGTGAGGGTCGGGTTTGGTGAGATCGAGCTTCTCCGTTGACCAGCAGCCGCTGGGATCTCGCGTCGGTGGTTGCCGCGGTCGTCCGGCCACGATAGCGTCCGGCCGTGCCGTTCCCGAAGCGACTGCTCTCCGCGGGGGAGGAGCTGATCCTCGACTTGCGGCCCCACTGGATCGCGCTGGTCGTCCCGATCGTGGAGACGGCGCTGATCGTCATCGCGATGATCCTGGCTCTGGCGTACCTCCCGGATACGTGGTCGACCGGGATCAGGTGGCTCATCGTGTTGGCCGGCATGGTCTTGTTCGTGGTGTGGCCGCTCCCGCGAATCGTGGCGTGGGCCACATCGCACTTCGTGGTCACCAGTGATCGGGTCATCCATCGCGCCGGTTGGTTCGCCAAGCGTTCCATGGAGATCCCGCTGGAGAACATCAGCGACGTACGGTTCAACCAGACCGTGTTCGAGCGGATGATCGGGGCCGGGGACCTCACGCTCGAATCACCCGGCACCTTCGGCCAGGAGCGGTTCTCCGACGTTCGTCACCCGGAGAAGGTCCAGAAGACCATCTATGAGGTGAACGAGGTGAACCGGCAGCGGATGGCCGGTGGTGGTCGGGTCGACGGCGGTCCGTTCTCGATCGCCGAGGAGCTGGCGAAGCTGGATCGCCTGCGCGACGACGGCGTCATCTCTGATCAGGAGTTCGAGGCGCAGAAGGCCCGGTTGCTGGGACCGCCGTAGTCGAGTCTGTCGGAGGTTGAACCAGGCGCTCGCCGAGCCCTGGATAGGGCGAACGTCGGAGGACCCCGCCCGAAAGACCCCCCAGAAATAGGCACGGGGGCCTTGCCTTTGTGATCAGTCATCACGTATCTTGCGCTACCTAAATTAGGGTGCTTGGTTCGTCGGCGGGGCGGAGGGTACCCAGGTGGCGGTCGAGTTCCGCCTCGCACGCATACAGAGAAACGGCCGGCGATCGACCTTGTGGTTCGTGCTCGTCGGCGCCCTTCTGGTCGGGTGGACTGCCGCCATCCTGCTGAACTCCTCGTTCAGCTTCAGCCTCCGCTCGACCCAGGCCAGGGTCCCGCTGGAGGCCGTCTCGGCCACGGTACTCGTCCTGGTGTGCGCCCTCGCCTACATTCAGCATTCGCTGACCAATAGCCCGCTCACCTTCTTCACGGGGCTTGCCTTCCTGGCGCTCGGGGTCAACCAGGTCGTGTTCGGGGTGCTCCTGGTGACCGGACGCCTGGGGATCACGGCCCAGCAAGAGATGTACTTCTGGACCACCGGGCGCCTGTTCGCCGGACTGCTGCTGGTCGCGGCCACCGTCGGCGGTGATCACTGGGCGAAGGGGCGGCATCGCTCCACCCGATTCCTGGCCGGCGCCGCCGTGGTCCTGCTTCTGCAAGGCGCTGCCGAGGGCACTCTGTGGGCCTTCCGCACTGGTCTGCCGCCGCTCAGCTCGGTCACCGACGACGTCGCGGCCGCCAGCGCCAGCGGGCCCCTCCCGGGTCTCACGGGGATCGACCTTGCGCTCGGGTTCGCCGGCACGCTCCTGTTCCTGGCTGCCGCGGGGATGTATCAACGCCGCCTCGCCCGAGACCCCTGGGCGCTCCCCTGGCTCCCAGTGGGGCTGCTCCTGGCAGCTTTCAGCCACCTGCACTACATGTTCTTCCCGACGGTCTTCACCGGCCGGCTCTCCACGGGAGACGCGTTACGCGTGGCGATGATCTTGCTCTTCGCCACCGGCCTCCTTTGGGAGGTCAGGCGTCTGTACCACGAACGGGCGGAGGGGCTGGCGGCTGCCTACGAGACCGAGCGTGCCCGGGTGATCGAGCTGGAGCGTCTCGACCGCTCCCGCCAGGAGCTGTTCGCCATCCTGACCCACGAGCTGCTCCACCCGGTGGCAGCCATCCGGGCCTTGTCCCTCACGCTTATCGAACGCTGGGACACCACGCCGGAGGTCGCCCGGCTCAGGCTGGCGTCGCGGGTGGAGGCGGAGTCGCGCCGCCTGCGAGACCTGACCGAGGAGGCGTCCACGGTCACCGCCCTGGACGGCGAAGGCGTGTCGCTGGTGCGGCGAACCGAGCGAGCGGTGGACATCGCCCGCGAAGCCGCCGAGATGGTGGACGAGCTGCACGGACGGTTGAAGCTCGTCGTGGAGCCTGGCCGAGAGTTCCTCCATGTGGATGTGGACCTCGGGAGGATCCTGCAGGCGCTCCGAAATCTCCTCTCCAATGCGGAGAAGTACTCCGATGAGGGGACGGACATCGAGCTCTCCCTCGCCGGCGACGAGGGGCAGGCCATCTTCAGCGTGAGGAACGTTGGCCCTGGCATCCCTCCCGAGGACCTCCCGAGGCTGTTCCAACGATTCTCCCGGACCCGTCCCGCGGGGAAGGAATCGGTGCCGGGATCCGGGCTCGGCCTCTACATCGCCAAGCGCATCGTCGACGCCCACGGGGGCACGATCCACGTGGAGAGCCGACCTGGGCTGGAAACGATGTTCTCCTTCCGGCTCCTCGCGACCCAACCGGCCGAGCTGGTGATGGTGGAGTCCCACACATGACCGAGCGTGAGCCGATCCGAGTGCTGGTGGTGGACGACCATCGGATGTTCGCCGAGGCCATCGAGATGCTGCTGGCAGGCGAGGAAGACCTGCGGGTCATCGCCGTCGTGGCCACGGGAGAAGACGCCATCGATGCGGTCCGACGGTTCGCTCCCGACGTCGTACTGATGGACATGGACCTGCCGGGCATCGACGGGATCGCGGCCACTCGTCGGATCCGCGAAATGTCCGACACCACCTACATCGTGATGATCACGGCCTATCAGGAGCCGGCCGTCATGGCGCGGGCGATCGAGGCGGGCGCATGTGGATTCGTGCCGAAGACGCAGGCGGCGGACAAGCTCGTGGCGATCATCCGTCGGGCCGCCTCGGGAGAGGTGGTCCTGCCGGCCGCCGAGATGCGGAGCGTGTTGGCCGAGCTCCAGGAGGCCCACCGAATCCGGACCCAAGCCGACCGGATGCTGGGTTTGCTGACCAGCAGGGAGATCGAGATCCTCCAGGCCATCGCCGACGGGCGCTCCACCACCGAGCTGGCACAGCTGATGCACATCAGCCCGTTCACGGTCCAGACGCATGTCAAGAACATCCTGTTCAAGCTCGGCGTCCACTCAAAGCTCGAGGCCGTCACGACGGCACTCCGGCACGGCCTGATCCGGATCAGCGCGACCAACTGACGAACCCCACGGACCACTTCTTTTGATGGGCCTGGATGGTCCGTTCTGACCAGGGCCGCCGACGTCGTTTAGGGATGCCTTTGGTATCGGTCAGGTCTGACAATCAGCGCGTTACCGCCCTGGGGCAAAGCCGTGCCCAGCTCGGTCCACTCGGCCACAGGAGGGGTGTTCCCATGTTCAAGCGGTTCAGCGGCTTCCTCGCCATCGCCGTCGTCGCCATGACGATGGTGGCGCTCCTGCCGGCAGCCTCGGCCGGCGCCAACACGCCCGTGCCGCATGCCGCGTTCACCACGGTCAACGAGAACGTGGACGGGACGGGCCACTGTCAGAACGGGAACCCGGAAGTCAACTGCAACATCTACGACGGCAAGCCGTACGTCTGGCTGAACGGCGGTCCGGTTGCCGGGGAGCTGGGCGACGGCACTTTCTTCTTCGCCGTCCTCGAGCCCAGCGGCCAGTCGGACCCCAATGACGGATCGCCGGACAACCTCTCGGACGACTTCGACGCCTATGCCAACCGGACGTTCACCCTCACGGGGACCGACATCACCGCCTACGGCGGCACCCACGATTTCTCCGACAACAAGATCCGGCTGGCGGACTACACGGACACCTCAAACCCGGGCGGCGTGTACATCCTGGCGATCTGCTCGCTGGCCGACGGATACCCGGTGGACCCTAGTGACTGCAAGTACGATGCCTTCAAGATCAACTCTGGAGAGAGCATCCCGCCGGCGAGTGACCTGACCATCGTGAAGGATGCCTCGGGATCCAACACGAACAGCTTCACCTGGACCATCACGAAGGACGTCGACAAGACCTTGGTGAAGCAGGTCGGCGGGACGGCCACCTTCAACTACACGGTCACGGTGTCCCATGACGGGGGGACCATCTCCGACGTGAAGGTCACCGGTACCATCTCGGTGTTCAATCCGAACGTGGACGACCAGAACAACACGGTCGGTGTGGCCATCGACGGGGTCACCGATCAGCTGTCGGATGGCACCGTGTGCACAGTCACCGACGGCGGGCCGCAGACGCTGACGACCTTCCAGACGGACTTCGCCTACACATGCGACCTGTCCGGATTGCCGCAGGGGCAGCTGGACAACACCGCCAGCGTCTCGTGGGGCGCCCAGATCCTGGACAATGGAGCGTTCCTCGCTCCGGGATCCGCCGACTTCACGTTCTTCACCATCTCGTTCAGCGAGACCTTGATCGATGATTGCGTGAGCGTCTCTGACACGCTCGGCGGCGCGCTGGGCACGGTGTGCGTCGGCGACCCCAACCCATCCACCTTCAACTACTCGAACACGGTTCCGGTTCCGCAGTTCGGGTGCGTCTCCTACGACAACACGGCGGCGTTCACCACCGACGACACCGGGACCACGTCGTCGGCCAGCCAGACCGTGACCGTGTGCGGACCGGCCAAGACCGGCGCCCTGACCATCGGATTCTGGAAGCAGACGAACGGCCAGAACCTCATCAAGACCTACTGCAACAACAATGGGAACAACCTGGGGACCTACCTGAAGGGCCTGGGCGCGGGGTCCGGCCCCTTCAGCGACGCCCCGACCGGATGCAACGACCTCAAGTCCTATGTCTTCAACATCCTGAGCGCCGCGAAGGCCAAGGATATGAACAAGATGCTGAAGGCCCAGATGCTGGGGACCGCGCTCGACGTGTGGTTCAGCGGCGTAGGGTGGACCTCCACCAAGATCGGCGGGATCAAGCCCCCGTCGAACTTCCTGTCGCACAACAACCTGGGCACGTTCAACATGGACACGACCGCCGTTTGCCCCATGGTCGACAACCTGAACAACGGGACGGGCACGTGCAAGAACAACACCCCGTCGACCGATGCGGTGGCGGCCGGTGCCGTCCCGGCGTCGCCCATGTCCATGCAGGCGATCCTGGACTACGCGGCGACCACACCGTCACCCTTCAACGGCTCGCCTGCGAGCCCGGTGTGGTACGGGGGTGACCGCACGAAGCAGGAGATCCTCAAGAACATCTTCGACCAGTTCAACAACCAGCTGGCGTTCGGTTCGTTCTAGAGCCGGCGCTCCTCGCGAGCGGATGGGACTCGGGGCCCCCGGGAGACCGGGGCCCCGACGTTTCCACCCTGTCGAGCCCACCCCTTGCACCCTGACCCGGCCCTCGCGCCGCGTACGTCGAGCTACGTAGTCACGTCGCCGAAGTCGGGCCAATTGACTAGACAGATCGGCCGAGAGAGTCGACCCGAATTGGGGACGCGGACCGATGGTCTCACCCCGCACAATCCTCCGACCGGCGGACGCCCGTCGTCCGAAGGCTGCCCGTGGTTGGTGCGGAAGGAGTCGACGAGACATGCTGAGCCCATTCGCTTCACGGATCTTCAGAGCCATCTGCACGGCGCTCGTCGCCGTCGCGGTCATCGGCCCCACCACAGGGGCTCTCGCGACGAGCATCCAGACGGATCTGTTCATCTATCAGAACGGCGACACGGTCACCGTGACCGGCGAGGGGTTCGGCGCGACCGAGACCGTGGACCTGGTGACCACGGATCCCCAGGCCACGGTGGTGGATCAGGGCGCCGCGGACACGGACGACCTCGGCAACTTCACGTACCAGTTCGTCCTCAACGCCTCCATAGGCGGGCTCTATGACGTTGTCGCCACCGGCCGTACGTCCGGCCTTTCCGCGACGACACAATTCGACCCTCCCAACCCATCCGTCAGCCCGGCGAGCAAGAACTTCGGGTCGGTGAACGTTGGCGCCACCGGGACGTCGCAGACGTTCACCATCTCCAATGGCCCGCCTCCGGCCACCAAGCTGAACATCCAGAGCATCACGCTCGGGGGGCTGGACCCCGGTCAGTTCACGCTCAACACCACCGGGACCCTCCTGAACCTCGATGCCAGCCAGTCGACGACGTTTTCTGCGAACTTCGCTCCAACGTCCGCAGGGGCGAAGAGTGCGTCCATCCTGATCGACACGAACGGCACCGACTTCGCCCTTCCGATCTCGGGCACGGGCGCGGGTGACAACCAGGCGCCGGTGGTCACCATCAGCCTCCAAGCGATCGATGGGAGCAATGGTTGGTACCGGCACTCGCCGGTCACCGGGACGGTGACGGCCGATGACGCCACGACCGGGGGCGGAACCATCACGGCCATCACGTGCTCCGGCGCGGGCGCGACCTTCGGCGCGCTCCAGACCTCCGGGAGCACCGGGACCAAGTCGATCAGCGTGACCGGAGAGGGAACGCACAACCTGAGCTGCACCGGCACGGACGACCAGAGCAACACGAGCGCGGCCACGACGGCGACGGTGAGGATCGACACCGTCGCGCCGAGCGTGTCGTGTGGCGCCCCCGACGGCGGGTGGCACGCCACCGATGTCAGCATCGCCTGCTCGGCGTCGGACGGCACCTCCGGCTTGGCGAACTCGGCCGACGCGTCGTTCTCCCTGTCCACCAGCGTGCCCCTTGGGACCGAGACGAGCAACGCATCAACGAACTCGCGAAGCGTTCTGGACCAAGCGGGCAACAACTCGACGGCCGGGCCGATCTCCGGCAACAAGGTGGACAAGAAGGCGCCCGCCATCTCCTGCGGATCGGCCGACGGTCTCTGGCACGCCACCAACGTCAGCATCGCGTGCACGGCGAGCGACGGCGGATCCGGCCTCGCCAACCCAGCGGATGCCTCGTTCAACCTCACCACCAGCGTTGGTGCTGGAGTCGAGACGTCGAATGCATCGACCGACAGCCGACTGGTCAACGATGCCGTCGGGAACAGCGCGACCGCGGGGCCGATCGCCGGCAACAAGGTCGACCGCAAGGCGCCCGAGGTGAGCTGCGACTCTCCCGACGGGAACTGGCACCCCGACAACGTCTCCTTCACCTGTTCCGCCACCGACGGTGGGTCCGGGGTGGCCGGGTCGGACACCGCGGTGCTGTCCACCTCGGTGGGCTCAGGGGTGGAGACGGCCGCCGCGTTCACCGGGACCCATGACTTCTTCGACGCGGTGGGCAACTCCACCCAGGCCGGTCCCATCGGGCCAAGCAAGGTCGACCGCAAGAACCCGGTCATCACCTGCGGGGCGGCCGATGCCCTGTGGCACG
>JBIOYQ010000042.1:0-16600 GCA_044870295.1 Actinomycetota bacterium | reverse complement strand
CCAAGTATCGCTGCGGCGAATGGGGGTGGCTACGGACGACCGGCGTATCTTGCGCTTAGGCCGAAGGACCGGCCCCGAGGCCGGGCACCAAGAGCGGAAGGCGCCCGGTTCTGAGAACCGGGCGCCCACCGATGTCCGGACCGGCCAGGCCTGCCTTAGGGCGAGGGCGTCGGCGTGGCCTCGGCTCCTGGTACCACGGACTTCTCGTAGGCGGCCCTGGAGTGGGCAACGACCGTCCCATCGGCGTCGGTGCCCGTCGCGCTCATGGAGTCCAGCGTGGCCAAGTCGAGAGACCCACCCGGCATGACGAGATCCATGACGCTCGGAGGGAGTGCGACAAGGAAGAAGCCGTCCGCGGCGACCTCCGTCGAGACGGACTCGCCGCCAGGGAGCTGGATCTGGACGCTGGTGGCGTTCTCCGGCTCCACGCGACCGAACACGAAGGCCCCGTCGTGGCCGAACAGTGGCGCGAGCGCGATCTGCCCCGGCTGGACGGGTTCATGGATGCACAGACTGCCGCTGGGGCCGCTGCGTTGCACATCGCCGGCGTTCGGGGCGAAGTAGAAGCAGAACGACCCGTCATCCCGCGGCGCGGCGTACGCCGGGTGGTCGTCGATCACCCCGACCTCCACCGCCCGCGAGGGGTCGATGCCCGGGGCGAGCTCGCCGAAGGTCTCCTTCACGTCGTCGGGCGCCGGCGAGAAATACCCGGTCGCCGCCGCGATCGCACCCCCCCCGACCAGCATCCCGGCCACCAATGCCGCGGCCAGGCGACGCCGCCGCCGTCCTCGCGAGCGCCGCTGGTCGGCGGCGATCGCCGTCACCAGGTCGTCCCGCATGCGTTCCATCACCGTCGTCACGTCGATCATCTCCTCGTCGAGTCTCATGGGGCCGCCTCCATTTTGGTTCGAAGGAAGCGAAGCCCGAGCGATACCCACTTGCGGGCGGTGGTCTCCGTGCACTGCAGTTGCACGGCGATGTCCGGATAGCCGAGCCCGTCCACGACCCGCAGCCGGATCGCGGCCCGCTGGGCCTCGGGGAGCGCGTCGAAGGCCCGCCGCAGTTCCGCCCTGCTCGCCTGGGCGTCGACCCGCTCCGCCACGCCCTCGCTCGCGTCCGCCTCCGAGATCGGCGGCACCCGTAGCCGCTTCCGCGCCCTGGCCTCGATGCGACCGCTGCGTCGATGAGCCGCGACGAGGTTCCGGGCGATGCCGAACAGCCAGGGTGCAGCGTTGCCGTCGCCTGGATCGCGAAAGCGCTTCCGCGAGACCCAGGCGCGGGCGAAGAGCTCACTGACCAGATCGAGGGCGTCCGCCTCAGCCAGGCCGGCCCCCCGCGCCCACCGGAAGATCCCCGGTGCGTGCCGGTCGTAGAGCTCTCCGAACGCCGACGGGTCCTGACCCGCCGACGCCAGCAGCTCCGCGTCCGTCCGTGGTGCGTGGTCGCTCATGGCTCTCCGGATTCTCCACCTGGACATCGCATTCGCGCCGCCTCCTGTGAACGACGGATTACGCTGGCGCCGCATGGTCGAGCCGAACCCATCCCCGACCGGTCCCACGGGAACCGAGCCGCCCCGATTCGGTCAGTTCCTCCGGTACTTCCTGGGGCTGGGGACGTGGGGGTTCGGGGGACCCATCGCCACCGTCGGGTACATGCAGCGCGATCTCGTCGAGCAACGGCGCTGGCTGGATCGCCGGGACTTCCTGAACGGCGTGGCCCTGGGCCAGGCCATGCCCGGTCCTTTGGCCGCCCAGGTGGTGATGTGGGTCGGCTACCTTCAGCGCGGCGCGGTGGGAGCCCTGGCCATGGCGGGCGCGTTCATCCTTCCCTCGTTCTTGCTCGTGCTGGCGGTGGCGATCGCGTACGTGCACTACCAGGGACTGTCCGTGGTGCAGGCGCTGTTCTACGGGATCGCCCCGGCTGTGATGGCGGTGATCGGGCTGGCGGCCGTCAAGCTGGCCCGGCTCACCGACGGCGTCGACGTCAGGCTCTGGGTGATCTCCGCGATCACCCTGGCGGTGACCGCCGCGACCGGCGCGGAGATCGCGCTGCTGTTCCTGGGGGCCGGCTTGGTGATGATGGTGTGGGAGGCTCCTCCGAAGTTCCTGCGCCGCAATACGTTCGTACCTCTGCCCCTCGGCTTCAGCCTCTTCCTTGGCACGGCGAACGCGGGGACGCTCATCGCGCTCGGCCTGTTCTTCCTGAAGGCGGGGGCGTTCATCTTCGGCAGCGGCCTCGCCATCGTCCCCTTCCTTCGTGAGACCGTGGTCGATCAACGCCATTGGCTCACCGAACGGCAGTTCCTGGACGCCGTGGCGATGGGGCTGATCACGCCGGGGCCGGTGGTGATCACCGCCGCGTTCATCGGGTACCTGGTGGCTGGGTTGGCCGGAGCGGCCGTGTCCACGGTCGCGATCTTCATCCCCATCTACTTGGGCGTGGTGGTGCCGGGACCGTGGTTCCTCCGGCACCAGGACCATCCACGGGTCCAGGGCTTCGTGAAGGGAGCGACGGCCTCGGCCGCCGGTGCCATCGGAGGGGCAACCATCATCCTCACGAAGGGTGCCGTTGTGGACTGGTATACCGCTGGCATCCTGGGGGGCGCTCTGCTGTTCGTGCTGAGGTTCAAGAATCGCGAGCCGGTGCTCGTGCTGCTGGCCGCTCTGGCCGGCCTCGCCCTCCATCCATTCGCGACCTGAATTCACGCGGAATTAACGCGCTCTCGCCGGCTTCCGGCTTCGCTGACGGTACGCTCGCGTCGACACCTTCCACAAGGAAGGCAGCAGCATTGGCCCACGCTCCTTCCCCAGAGGAGGTCGCGCATGCCTGAAGGGACCACCACACCGAAGGACGTTCTGGCGCTCGCCAAGAAGGCGGATGCCCAGATCGTCGACTTCCGCTTCTGCGACCTTCCCGGGCTCATGCAGCACTTCTCGGTCCCGATCGCGGAGCTGGACGAGGAGGGATTCGAGACCGGCTACGGGTTCGACGGCTCCTCGATCCGGGGGTTCCAGGAGATCCAGGAGTCCGACATGCTCCTGGTCCCCGACCCGAACGGCGCTTTCATCGACCCGTTCCTGAAGGTTCCCACGCTGGCCTTGAACTGCTTCGTCCGTGACCCCATCACTGGCGAGATGTACACGCGGGACCCGCGCTACATCGCGAAGAAGGCCGAGCTGCACCTGCAGCAGACCGGGATCGCCGACATCAGCTACTGGGGACCGGAGTGCGAGTTCTACATCTTCGACTCGATCCGGTTCGACCAGAACCAGCACGAGGGCTACTACCACATCAACGCCGTCGAGGGCGCCTGGAACACCGGCGCCGAGGAGGGCGGAAGGAACCTGGGCTACAAGCCCCGGTACAAGGAGGGCTACTTCCCCCTGCCCCCCATGGACCACTACCAGGACCTTCGCACCGACATGGTCCTCAACCTGCAGAAGGTCGGGATCACCGTCGAGGTCCAGCACCACGAGGTCGGCACGGCCGGCCAGGCCGAGATCGACATTCGCTACGGAACCTTGCTGGAGACCGCGGACAACGTCATGAAGTACAAGTACGTCGTCAAGAACACCGCGCGACTGGCCGGCAAGACCGTCACGTTCATGCCGAAGCCGATCTTCATGGACAACGGCTCGGGCATGCACACGCACCAGAGCCTGTGGAGGGAGGGCGAGAACCTCTTCTGGGACGAGCTCGGATACGCGCAGATCTCCGACACCGCCCGCCACTACATCGGAGGCCTCCTTGCCCACGCCCCCGCGCTCCTCGCCTTCGCCGCGCCCACCACGAACTCCTATCGCCGGCTGGTCCCGGGCTACGAGGCGCCTATCAATCTGGTGTACAGCCAGCGCAACCGCAGCGCCTGCGCCCGCATCCCCGTCTACTACAAGACGCCGGCCGCCAAGCGGGTCGAGTTCCGCTCCCCCGACCCCTCATGCAACCCGTACCTGGCGTTCGCGGCGATGCTCATGGCGGGCCTGGATGGGGTCAAGAACAAGATCGAGCCACCCGACCCGATCGACAAGGACCTCTACGATCTGCCGCCGGAGGAAGCGGCGAACGTGAGGCAGGTCCCGGGGTCGCTGGAGGAGGTGCTGGACGCGTTGGAGGCCGACCACCAGTTCATGCTGGAAGGCGGCGTGTTCACCACCGACGTGATCGAGACCTGGCTCGAGTACAAGCGGCTGCGCGAACTGGACCAAGTCCGCCTGCGGCCGCACCCGTGGGAGTTCTACCTGTACTACGACTGCTAGGGGCTGAGCAGGGGGCTTCGGCCCCCTGCTAACCCCAACCCGGCCAGTGGGCGTAGATTTCGGCTGTGACCGATCCGCAGGAGGAAGAACGATCGCGGCTGCCCATCTGCCCGTTCCGTGTCGGGGACGTGGTGAGGCGGGGGAACATCGGAGCCATGGTCCCGGAACGAGGTAAGGGCGTCATGGGGTGGGGCAGCGGCCCGAATTCAGAATCGTCGATCCGTATCGACACGAGCGAGGACGGCGTGGTGACGATCAGGGGCACGGAGGACGGCGTGCCGTTCGAACCTGAAGTGTGTGTCCTCGCTGACTAAGGCGACGTGCTCGCAGCGTTTGCCAAGGGCGCGAGTCCGGGATGACAATCCGCGGTCGATGAAGCTTCGGCCGGTTGTGCGCAGGCTCGCGGCGCTGTCGGCGCTGAGCCTGTCCATTGCTCTCCCCAACGGGGGCGCGGCCTCGGCAGACGCCCGCGGAGTCTCGCCGTCCCCCCGGGCCTACATGGGGATGGCGTACGACCGGGCCCGGGGCGAGACCGTCTTGTTTGGTGGGTGGACCGGTTCCACGTACCTCAACGACACGTGGGTGTGGAACGGGGCGTCGTGGACCCAGCGGCAACCTTCGGCCTCTCCTGGTGTCCGGGGCAACTTCGCCATGGCGTACGACGGCACCCGAGGGGAGATCGTCCTGTTCGGCGGGTGGAGCGGATCCACCTGGCTCGATGACACGTGGACGTGGAACGGCAGCACCTGGACGCAGGAGAGCCCGGCCACCTCACCCTCCGCTCGGTACGACCATCGCATGGTCTATGACGCTGCCCGTCATGAGGTCGTCATGTTCGGCGGGCAAGGCCCGTTCGGGATGCTGGGCGATACGTGGACCTGGGACGGGGTCGCGTGGCACCAGGAGCAGCCCTCCCGTTCGCCATCGAGCAGATCCCTCATGGGCATGGCGTTCCACCGGGCGGGACGGGTGGTGATCTTCGGAGGATGGGACGGCGCGCTGACCTATTTCCGCGAGACCTGGACATGGGATGGGACCACATGGGCGCCGCAGCCCCGACCGCCCAGGCCGGCCGGCAGAGCAAGTGTGGGGATGGCCTTCGACGACGCTCGGGGCAAGGTCCTCATGTTCGGAGGAACACTCGGCACGGGCGTCCGGCTCGACGACACGTGGACGTGGTCGGGATCGTGGCAACAGCAGAACCCTGCCACGTCTCCCGACCCGCGCGATGGCATGGGCTTGGCCTACGACGTGGCCCGCCAACGGATCGTGTTGTTCGGTGGCTATGGACCGGGCCTGAAAGGGGATACGTGGACCTGGGATGGGTTCACGTGGACGCTGGTCGCCGCCGGCTCATGACTCCCGCCACCAGTGAGGCGCTACCGATGGATCCAGGTGGTCCCGTCCCAGATCCACGTATCGCCGAGATAGGCGCCGTTGTTGTAGCCGCCGAAGACGACGACCTGACGATGGGACACGTCGTACGCCATGCCCATCAAGTACCGCTCGGGGGGAGATAGCGCCGGGCTCAGGCGGGTCCATGTGGAACCGTCCCACGTCCAGGTGTCCCGCAGATACTTGGAGTCGGTCGACTCATTGAGAAGGACCCGTCCCCCGCCGAACAGGACCACCTGTCCCCTGGCGACGTCGTAGGCCATTCCCGGGTCTCTCCGGTTGGATGGCGAATCCGTCGCCGGCCGGAACCTCCAGCTGCCGTTCCAGATCCAGGTGTCATGAAGGAGGGTCAATCCTTGGCCTCCGAAGAGCACGACTTCACCGCGCCGAGCGTCGTAGGCCATACCGAACGAACCGCGTGCGGGAGGCCAGTGGTTGATGCTGCGCTCCGTCCAATCCGAACCGTTCCACGTCCACGTATCGTGCAGGAACCCGCTCTCGCCGTACCCCCCGAACATCACCACTTCCCCGATGGCGGCATCGAAGACCATGGCTGCACCTGAACGGGCGGGCGGGATGGTCGATGGGGTTTCCTCGTTCCAGGTGGCCCCGTCCCATGTCCACGTGTCGCCGTGAAGCAGTCCACCGTCGCCTCCGAACAGGACGACTTCCCTCCTCGCGGGGTCGTAGGTCATGCCGACATATCCCCGCCCCGATGGCGCTTGAGACGGCGATCGACGCGACCAGGTCGCGCCGTCCCATGTCCAGGTGTCGTTTCGGTAGCCGCTTCCATCCCCGCCCCCGAACATCACGACCTCTTCCCTGGCGGCGTCGTACGCCATTCCCATGCAGCAGCGGTCGACGGGAGACTGGCGAGGCGAAGCCCACGTGGGTGCGCCGACCTCCTGAGCAGCTCGACCAACAGCCGCCGAGGTCGACAGCAGGATGGAAGCGGACAGAAGTGGAACCACGATCCTCGGAGTCATACGGGTCCCCTTGATGCGGCATCGTGCCGCCATCTCGCGCACGAGTCAATCCCGAGTGATGGAGCTCAGTGCTGGATCCAGGTGGCTCCGTCCCAGCTCCAGGTGTCGCCGTAGGTCTCCTCCCCGTCACCGCCGAAGAACATCATCTGCCCGATCGGCGAGAAGGCGAACGGCATGCGGAACCTCGGCTGGGGGGAGTTCGTCGGAAACAGCTCGGTCCAGTTCGTGCCGTCCCAGCTCCAGGTGTCCCCGAGCGCGCCCGTCAAGTCGTCGCCGCCGAACAGGATGACCCTGTTGCTGATGGGGTCGTAGCCGAGACCCGGCGCCCACCGCGCACTGGGCGTGTTGGCGGGACTCTGCCTGGTCCACTCCGCTCCGTCCCACGTCCATGTGTCCTTGAAGAACTGGAAGGCCTGGCCGCCGAACATCACCACTTGCTGACGGGAGGGGTCGTACGCCATGCCGAGGTCCGAACGGGCAGGGGGCGAGGTCGCCGGGTGCTGCACCGTCCAGTCCGTTCCATCCCACGTCCAGGTGTCCGCGTAGATCCCGCGTCCCGCCCCCCCGAACAGCACGATCTCCTGCCTGGCGTCGTCCCAGACCATCCCCATCTCGCCGCGAGCCTTTGGTGAATGCACAGGGAACTGCTGACTCCAGGAGCGGCCGTTCCACACCCAGGTCTCATGGAGGAACTTCGAGAAATTGTGCCCGCCGAACAGGACCGTCTGCTGGCGCACCGGATCGTAGGCCATGCCGGCGCCCGACCGAGGGGAGGGGGACTTGCGGGGTGCTTGGAGCCGCCATTTGGTCCCGTTCCAGGTCCAGGTGTCGTTCATCTTCGCCCCCAGCTGGTCACCACCGAACATGACCGTGCGGTCGGCGATCGGGTCGTAGGCGAGCCCTTGCTCGGACCGTGGGATGGGGGCGTCGGTGAATGGCGCTCCGGGCACGGTGTGGCCTCCCGGTCGTGCCTGCGCCGGGGCGGCGGCCGTGGCCACCGCCAACACCGCGGACACCAGCACCAGGACCCTCCAGGAACCCCTGATCGAATCCACGGATCGCCTCGCCATTCGCCCCTCAGCTCTGCACGATGACGCTGACCTTAGGCGACCAGTCGCTGGCAGCGTCGTCCGACACCCGGTGCAGCCGGGACCGGAACCGGTACGGCCCGGTCGGCTGACCGGTGGAGTCGAACTCGACGCTCACCGTGGTCACACCCATCATCCAGTCCTGCCACGCCCCACCCGGATTGGCCTTCTGCACGTCGTAGACGTAATCGGTGGGGGCGGGCGTCGACGCCACCGTCACGGTGAACACCGTTCCGATCGGTCCGCTCGGCGGCTCGGCCTGGTCAGGGACGCGGATGTTGCTGGTCATGTCGAAGCGGGTGTGGATGGTACAGAAGTAGCCGTACGTCCCTGCGGCGGTGAACGTCCGCGTGTAGGTGTCGTGCCAGTCCATGAGCCCCGAGTCCCATAGCGACAGCGGGGCGTTGCCGGTGGTGGTGTGGTCGTTCAGCACCGGATTCGCCCACCGGATCGTGGTTCCGATCGGGACGGCGGCGGGATCGGGGACGAACACGAAGTTCAGCTCCTGGACGAGGAAGGTCCTGGCGGGCGCGCTGGGGCGTGCCGCGCCATCGGAACCGGCCACCGCGGTTGCGCCCTGGAGCACGACCAGGGAGACGGCGACGAGCGCCGGGACGAGGGCGGTGGACCGAGCGAACTTCACCAGTCGAGCGCCTCCTTCGACGGAGACGGGAGCCTACCTCAGGTCCGTAAGTTCGTCGAGAGAATCCATCGATCCCGTGGTGGCGATAGGCGGGGGGCGGTCACACTGCCGGCTCGACCGCGACGGCCTCGCTCGACAGGGCTCGCCCGGCGCCCGAGGGCACCCGGTAAGCCAGGGCCACGCCGGCGACGACCAGCACGCCGCCGATGAGCTGCACGGCCGACAGATGCTGGCCCAGGAAGACCCACGCGAACAACGCGGCCGCCGGCGGCTCGACCGTCGCCGCGATGCCCGCCGTGGCAGGAGTCAGCACACGGACCGCCCCCACCGCCAGGAAGAACGGAAGGAGCGTTCCGACCAGTCCGACACCCAGGACCGCCCATGCCACCGCCGGCTGGTGCAGCGTGTCCACCGGCCAGGACCACCAGGGGGACACGACGGACCACGCCGCTAACGCGACGACGAACCCCCAGAACAGGACGGTGGCCGGCTGGGCGCCGCGCCGCCCCGCGCCGCTGGCGCTCAGGAGGTAGCCGGCGAACAGGGCGCACGATGCCACCGCCGCCCCCAAGCCGCGGACATCGACGTGGCCGAGCCCTCGATACGCCTGACTGACCAGGACGGCACCGGCGAGGGTGAGTGCCGCAGCCATCCACGCCAGCCTTCCGGGCCCTTGCTGGTGCCGAGATAGCGCCATCACGGCCGACAGTCCGAGGAGCAGAACCGGCGCCGTGTATTGCAGCGAGACGGCCACGCCGACCGGCAATCGGTCGATGGCGATGTAGTAGGCGGCGTTGACGCCCGCCACACAGATTCCAAAACCCACCAGGGCGCCGCGGCTCTCGGGCGGGGGCCGCAGGAGATCCCGTCGCCATGCGAGCAGGATGGCCGCCAGGACGACGAACGCCACCACCACACGGGCCTCAGCCATGCGGATGGGCGGCACGCCCCGGTCGAAGGCAACCTTCGCCATCACCGCGGCCAGGCCCCAGCACGTCCCGGCCGCCACCACCCGTACCACCGCCCGTGAGGCGGCCCCGCGCTCCGGGAGGTTCACCGTCGGATCTGGATCAAGGGGACCAGCTGTTCGGTCTCGGTGAGCGAACCGTGGTGGCCGACCAGGCCGGCCTGGAGCGGATCGACCTCGCGCTGAAAGACCGCCACTTCGGCGCGGGCGACGGCCACCACGTCGCCGATGCGCGGCCGCACCCGGTCCGTGACGACCGGACCGAACCACCCGGCTTCGATGGCCTCGTCGCGGAGGACCACCAGCATCCGGTCGCCCAGCGTCTCTCGCCATGCCGCCGCCGCATCGACGTCCGCGCCCGCGTCCGTGTACACGTGCCGGGCACGCCCCTCCCCGGCCAGGAGCCGGACCCCGGTCAGCAACGCCGGCTCGTCGGCCACGTCGATCCTCCCGTCGCCGGTGACGTTCACCATGCCGTGGTCGGCCGTGACGACCAGGGAGAACCCGGCCGGCAGGCCGTCCGCGATCGCCTCGGCCGCTTGATCGACCGCCGAGAGATGACCCAGCCACTCGTCGGATCCCGCGCCGGTGAGATGCCCGTACGTGTCCAGGAACGGGTGGTAGGCGTACACGGAGGTCCGACCCTCCGCCATGGCGGCGCGCACGGAGAGGACGAGCTCCTGCAGGGTGTCGGCTCCCTGGTAGCGACCGCCCCGAAGGATCGCCCGGGTCAGCCCGGAGTTCGCGTGCGCGGCTGGGCCGACCAGGGTGATCTCGAGGCCGGCCTCCGCCGCCCGCTCGACCACCGTGGGCTCGGGTTGGACCTGCTCCGGGATCATCTCCTCGACCATGCTGCCGGCGGGTGCGCCGATCCCGTACAGCTCCCACTGCAGCGCGTTCAGCGCATGGTCGTACCCGGGCAGGGCGAACGTGTAGCCAACCATGCCGTGCCGGCCGGAGGGTAGTCCGGTGCCGAGCGAGGCGAGACTCGCCGAGGTGGTGGCGGGGAAGCCGGCCGTCAACGGCCTGGCGTGGTCCGCGGCCTCCGACAGGAACGGCGCCGTGTCCCGATGGGCTGCCAGAAGCTCCCATCCCAGGCCGTCGATCACCAGGATGCACACCCCGGGCATCGGTTCGATGCCGAGGGTGTTCTCGAAACCGGCGACTCCCAACGCGGAGAGAGCCGACGGGACCAGGTCGCACAGCGCGCCCGACCCGTACCGGGGCACCACCCATCCGCCGGTCGTCATGCGTCGGCCCCCTGGTCCTCGTAGAACACTCGCTCCATGGCCCGGCGAGCACGATGCGTGATCCGCCGGTAGTCCTGGAGGAACCGGTGCCGGGCCGGCTGCTCGTACCCGAGGCGGCGGGCCAGCGCGGCCTGGGCCTCGGGCGTGGGAGGCAGCGCCTCCGCCGCCACCCGATGCTCGATCTCGAGAGCGTTCTTGACCTCGGACAGGAACACGTGGGCCTCCGCCAGCGATCGGGCCACGCTGTCCTCCATCAGCCGCGCCGCCGCCAGGGCCTCCAGCGCCTCCAGCGTCGTGGTGCGTCGGATCTCCGGGTGGGCGAAGCCGTACCGCATCAGCGACAGCTCGACTGCCCACTGCACGTCCGCCAGTCCGCCATACCCCAGTTTGAAGTGGAACCGCCTGGCGTCCTTCGGCTTCACACGTTCCTCCTCCATCCGCACGCGCATCCGTCGGATGGTGGCCACCTGCTCGAACGTCAGGGCTTCGGGGAAGGCGAAGTCGCCCGCATTGGACAGGAACCGGCGACCCAGCGCTTCGTCCCCCGCCACGAACCGCGTCCGCAGCAGGGACTGGTACTCCCAGGTCTGGCCCCACCGTTCCCAATACTCGAGGTAGGAGGCCATGGACCTGGCCAGCGGTCCGCTCCGGCCTTCGGGCCGGAGATCCGGGTCGGCCTGCCATCCGGCGTCCCGGATCCCGGCCAGCACCCGCTCCGCGGCTCGGGACGCGGTCAGGAAGTCGTTCGGGCCCTCGCCGTCGTAGACGAACATCAGGTCGAGGTCGGAGGCGAAGGTGAGCTCCTCGCCACCCAGCTTGCCGAGCGCGACGACGGCGACCGGAAGCGCTGGCGCCTCCGCTTCCAGGGCGAGCGCGATCACCGCCCCGGCCACCTCGGCAAGCCTGCGGCCGAGGTCGGGAACTCGCAGCTCCCCGGACGCGTACGCGGCGGCCACCCGGAGCAACTCGGCTTGCGGGTCGAGGGGGAACAGGGCGGGCTGGCCGGTGGGAAGCGCCAGCACGGCGGCGCCCAGTGCGGGCTTGGCCACGATGGCATCGGCGAACGCGGAGCTGCTGCCAGCCACGGCGGCCAGGCGACGAGCCGCGTCGGGTCGGTCGGCCAGGGCGTCGGCGAAGCCGACCTGATCACCCAACGCGGAGGTGACCCGTTCGAACCGGACCACGGCGGCGTCGGGAGAGGCGGCGAATGCCAGCGCCGGCGCGATGACGGGGAACAGCGTGCCGATCACCTTGCCCAGCCGGGTCGACGGATCCATCGCTCGGCCCAGTGACCGATACGCGGCGGCGGGATCGAGGAACCCCAGGCCCGCCAGGAGCTCTTCGGTCGACACGCGGTCGTACGCGGGCGACGACGACGCCGGACCGGCGAACGCCTCCAGGAGCGGTCGGTAGAACAACCGCTCGTGCAGCGTTCGGACGATATCGGTGTGGCGTCCGTACTCCTCGATCAGGTGGGGGCCGTCCGGCAGGCCCATCGACCGGGCCAGCGGACCCAGCGCCCGGCGGTCCTCCGGCAGCGCGTGCGTCTGGACATCCCGCACCATCTGGAGCCTGTGCTCGAGCCTGCGCAGGAACCGGTAGGAGTCGGCCAGCGCGTCCGCGTCCGCCGGTCCGACGAAGCCCTCGTCGCCCAGCGCTCGGAGCACCCGCAGCGTGTTGGGGTCGCGCAGGCGGGCGTGACGCCGTCCGTGAACGAGCTGGAGCAACTGCACCGCGAACTCGACGTCGCGGATGCCGCCCCGGCCGCGCTTGACCTCGACGGCCTCCTTGCCCAACGCGCGGACGTGATCCTCGATGCGAGCCTTCGTCGAGCGGATGTCCTCGATGGCGGAGGGGGCCAGCTCGTCCGGGTAGACGAAGGGCGCCACCTCGGCCACGAAGGCTCGGCCGAGCGCCGGGTCGCCGGCCACGGCGCGCGCCTTCAGCAACGCCTGGCGTTCCCAAGTCGCGGCGTGACGCGCGTAGTACTCGGTCATGGCAGCGAGCGATCGGGACAGCGGCCCGGACCGTCCCTCGGGCCGCAGGTTCGCGTCGACCCGCAGCGCGACGCCGTCCGCGGTCGGCTCGGTCAGGACCCCCACCACCTGGGCGGCGGCCTTCGACGCGCGTTCGTGGGCGTCCCCGCCCCCGTCCCGATGGACGAACAGGACGTCGACGTCGGATGCGTAGTTCAGCTCGCCGCCGCCCAGCTTGCCCATGCCTATGACGGCGAAGCCTTCGGGGTCAATCGTTTGGCCGATGGCGTGCCTCACCGCCGCCTCCAGGCAAGCCTCGGCGATGGCGGAGAGCTCGGCCGTCACCTCCTCCACGCCCGCCCCGGTCAGGTCTCGCGCCGCCACGCGATAGGTGCCCCGGCGACGGAACCGGCGCAGCCCGGGACGGACACCGAGCGCCTCCACGTCTGCGGCCAGCTCGGCGGCCAGCTCATCGGCCGACCGGGGCCGGACATCCGCGAGCGCCTCCAGCTCTTCGGGGTGGGCCAGGAAGAAGTCCGAGGCCGCGACGGAGAACCCCAACAGCCGGGCCGCCGCGGGGATGATCTCCGGCCTGGACAGGAGGTCCCTGGCTTCGGCGCGGTCGCCCATCCGTGACACCGCGATCCGGGCGAGCTCGGGATCGGGGGCCTCGCCGAGCGCCCGCCCGAGGACCTCCGGCGTCATCACGGACCGGAATGCTACTCGGGCACGCGAATGGGCCGCCCCGAAGGGCGGCCCATTCGACGTCGGTGCAGTACGACGCTAGCCGCAGGAGAAGAGGCTGACCCCTCCCGGCCCGACCAGCAGGCCGATCAGGATGAGCACGATCCCGGCAAGGACGCTGCCCTGGACCAGGGTGACGATCCCGGCGATCACCAGGATCGCGGCGATGATCCACAACACCGTGGCGCAGCCCGCGTGCGCGCGGGCCACCATCGCCAACGTCATCACCATGAACGGCTCTCCTCTCTCTTCGATCAGCGGCTCGGCCGCACGCTCGCCGTTACTTGAAGATGCTCACGCCGCCCGGGCCTATCAGGAGCCCGACGATGATGAGCACGATCCCGGCCAGCACACCTCCGCGGATCAGCGTCACGATCCCCGCGATCACGAGGATCACCGCGATGATCCACAGGAGCGTGGCCGCTCCGCCGGTCAACGCTAGAAGTGCAAGCATGCCTCTTCCCTCCTCTCGTATCCAGGCCGTCTGACGTCGACGGTCGTCCGGGGTCGCCTCCATCGACTGCTCGTCCGGGGCGCCGAGCACGTGCTCGAACAGGGTTCGCTGATCCCTTCCGTTGGGGGGCGCCGGGATGTGGGGCTGTCACGATGCGCGCAAGCTGCCTAAGGGGTACCCGCCACCCGCCGCAGGCAATCCTGGAAATCGGCCGGCCCAGGTCGCGCCGGGAATTAACGCCGACGTAACACCGGGGCGGTCCCGGCGCCGCTACGCTGGACCGGCCCGGAGGAGGGGAAGGTCCATGGCGACGCCGAGCGAGGCCGAGTTCGTCCTGAGGACCGTCGAGGAGCGCGGGATCAAGTTCATCCGCCTCTGGTTCACCGACGTGCTGGGATTTCTGAAATCCATCGCCATCACGTCACAGGAGCTCGAGACAGCGCTCTCCGAAGGCGTGGGGTTCGACGGTTCGGCCATCGAGGGATTCGCCCGGATCCAGGAGGCCGACATGGTGGCCATCCCCGACCCCGCCACGTTCCAGACCATCCCCTGGAAGTCCGAAGCGCAGGTCGCCCGGATGTTCTGCGACGTCCACGACCCTGACGGCACGCCGTTCGACGGCGACCCCCGCCAGGTCCTGAAACGCCAGCTGAACCGGGCGGCGGAGCTGGGGTTCACGTTCTATGTCGGGCCGGAGCTCGAGTACTTCTACTTCAAGTCCTCCGACGGCACCGAATTCCTCGATCGAGGCAGCTACTTCGACCTGACGCCGTTGGATGTATCCACCGATCTGCGGAAGCGGACGGTGGAGTATCTGGAGGCGATGGGGATGCCGGTCGAGTCGGCCCACCACGAGGTGGCGCCGTCACAGCACGAGATCGACCTTCGCTACGCAGACGCGCTGACCATGGCCGACAACATCATGACCTACCGGCTCACCGTGAAGGAGGCAGCCCACGAGTTCGGCGTGTACGCGACCTTCATGCCGAAGCCGGTGGCAGGCGTCGACGGCAGCGGGATGCACACGCACATGTCGCTGTTCGAGGGAGACCGCAACGCCTTCTTCGACCCCACCGACCAGCACCACCTGTCGAAGACCGGCAAAGCCTTCATCGCGGGGGTGCTCCGCCACGCCCGTGAGCTCACCCTGGTGACCAACCAGTGGGTGAACTCCTACAAGCGCCTGGTGCCCGGGTACGAGGCTCCCGTGTACATCTGCTGGGCCCGGCGGAACCGGTCCGCGCTGGTCCGCGTGCCCATGTACAAACCCGGCAAAGAGGGGGCCACCAGGATCGAGTTCCGTTCCCCAGATCCCGCCTGCAACCCGTACCTGGCGTTCGCTTCGATGCTCTCGGCGGGGCTCGCGGGGATCGAGAACGAGTACGAGCTGCCACCCGAGGCCTCGAACAACATCTACGAGATGAGCGAGGACGAGCGGCGCGCCGCCGGGATCGAGTCGCTGCCCGAGGACCTGTTCGAAGCCATCGCCGCCGCGCAAGACGGCGAGCTGCTCCGCGACACCTTGGGCGACCACGTGTTCGAGTACCTGGTCCGCAACAAGCGCGAGGAATGGGACGCCTACAAGGCCTACGTCACGCCGTACGAGCTGGAGCGCTACCTCCCGCTGCTGTAGCCCGGGTCAACGGCGACTTCGCTCGTCCTGGCGCTAGTCTTGATTCATGGTGAGGATCGCGCTCGGGCAGATCAACACGACTGTGGGGGACCTCTCCGGCAATACGGAGAAGATGGTCGACTGGGCCGCGCGGGCGACCGAGGCCGGTGCGGACCTGATCTGCTTCCCCGAGCTGGCCGTCACCGGCTACCCGCCCGAGGACCTGGTTCTGCGACGGGCGTTCGTCGACGACAACCTGGATGCGCTCGAAGACCTGGCTCGGCGGACGGCCGGCGGCTGCGCCGTCCTCACAGGGTTCGTCGACCGCAGCGATCGAGGTCTGCACAACGCGGCCGCGCTCCTCGTTGGAGGCCGGGTCGCCGCGCGCTACCACAAGGTGAAGCTGCCGAACTACGGCGTGTTCGACGAGCAGCGCTACTTCCTCCCGGGCGACGCCGGGTGTCCCGTGCGCCTCGCCTCATCGGCGCTGGGGATCTCGGTGTGCGAGGACTCATGGCAGCCCGGGATGCCGTGGACCGAGTACGCGGCCGAAGAGGTGAAGGTCATCCCCAACATCAACGCCTCGCCGTACCACCGGCGCAAGACCGCGGAACGGCTCGAGGTGTGCCGGGCCAGGGCCGCCGAGGCCGGCGCGTGGATCGTGTACGTCAACGCGGTCGGTGGGCAGGACGAGCTGGTGTTCGACGGGGGTTCGATGGTGGTCTCCCCCGCCGGCGAGCTCGTGTGGCGGGGCCGGATGTTCGAGGAGGACCTGCTGGTCGTGGACATCGAGGTCCCGTCCGCGCCGCCAGGGTTCTCCGGGCTGGTAGCCGACAAGTCTCAAAATGAGACTCAGAATGAGACTTCTCGCCGAGCCAAGCCCCCGCTTCCCGATCCCACCCGGCCGTCGTGGCCGGAGGGCCCCGAGGAGGTCTATCGCGCCATCGTCCTCGGAGTCGGTGACTACGTCAGGAAGAACGGCTTCACGGAGGTGGTGCTCGGCCTCTCCGGGGGCATCGACTCCGCCCTGACCGCCGCCCTCGCCGCCGACGCCCTGGGCCCGGCCGCCGTGCGGACCGTGTCCATGCCGTCCCCGTTCACATCCGAAGAGAGCATGGAGGATGCCGCCGAGGTGGCCCGCCGCCTCGGCGTTCGGCTGGACACGGTCAGCATCGAAGACCCCTTCAAGGCCTTCCTTGCCGCCTTGGACGAGGTGTTCGCCGGCACGG
>JBIOYQ010000041.1:0-16283 GCA_044870295.1 Actinomycetota bacterium | reverse complement strand
CGGTCGATCGCGGACGCCATCGCCGGCCATCACGTGTCGAATCCTGAGCAGGTTCCCACCACGGTCACCGGAGGCTTCCTGGTGCTCAGTGGGATCGTGGTGGTGGTCCTGGCGCCGCTGGCGGAGGAGACGTTCTTCCGCGGCTTCCTGTATCGGGGGCTGCGCAGGCGGTTCTCGGCGTGGCCGGCGGCGCTGATCTCGAGCTTCTTCTTCGGGATCGTGCACTTCGCCGGCCTGAGGTTCCTCCTGATCATCCCGGCCCTCATCGTGGTGGGTGTCGTCCTGGCCTTCGTCTACGAGAAGCGCCAGAGCCTGCTGGCCTCGGTCGCCGCGCACGCCATGTTCAACCTGATCGGCTTCCTGTTCATCGCCTTCGGCCGGTGAGGCATGCTTTACTGAGCGCGACAGGAGGCTCACAGACGATGCCGTTGTTCCCGAGCAAGGAATGGCTCGACTCCTTCGTGGAGCGCGTCAACGGCAGCACCGAGTACCGGGCCGCCGCGGCGTCCTGGGAGGGGGACCTGGCCTTCGTGTTCGAGGCGGAGCCGGACAAGGGACTTCCCGAGGCGATCTGGCTCTGGCTCGACCTCTGGCACGGCGAGTGCCGGGGGGCCAGGTACGACGTCCCGTCCGAGGAGGGCTCGAAGGCGCGATTCATCATCATGGCCCCGTACAGCCGGTGGAAGGCCGTGATCCGCAAGGAGCTCGACCCGGTAAAGGGCATGATGCAGGGCAAGCTGAAGCTTCAGGGCGACCTCCCGGCCATCGTCCGGCACGTCAAGGCCGCCAACGAGCTGGTGAACCTGGCGGCCGGCGTCCCCGCAGAGTTCGTGGACGAGAAGGCCGGCTGAGGTTCGCCGGTCGGGGACGGGCCGGTGAAGGCCGTCGTCTACGAGGAGGTGAACCGGGTCCGGGTGGCCGACGTCCCCGACCCGGAGATCGAGCATCCGGAGGACGCCATCGTCCGCGTGACGCTGGCGGGTATCTGCGGGAGCGATCTGCACTTCGTCAGCGGGAAGGCCCCACTCGAGCCGGGCGACACCATCGGGCACGAAGCGGTCGGGGTGGTGGAGGCGGCCGGTCCGGAGGTACGAGGGTTCGCGCCGGGCGATCGCGTGGTGGTGGCGTTCGACATCGCGTGCGGACGGTGCTGGTTCTGTCAGCGTGGACAGACGTCCCTGTGCCGGGAGTTCCGCAATCTGGGTGCGGGCCCCTTCGGCGGGGGGCTCGGCGGCGCCCAGGCCGAGCTGGTTCGCGTGCCCTACGCGGACACCAACCTGCTGGGCGTTCCTGAGGGGATGGAGGACGAGCGCGCGCTGTTCGTCGGGGACATCCTGACCACCGGGTACTACGGGGCCGCGATCGCCGGCATCCAGCCGGGAGACACGGTCGCGGTCGTCGGTGTGGGCCCCGTGGGATTCTTCTGCGTGCAGGCGGCCCGCCTGCACGACGCCGGGCAGGTGCTGGCTCTGGATCAGGACCCCGAGCGGCTGGCCCTGGCGGAGAAGATGGGAGCCGTGGCGATCGACGTCCGAGAGCGCAACCCGCACATGGCGGTGTCCGATCTGACGGAGGATCGAGGAGCCGATGTGGTGATCGAGGCCGTCGGGAGCGAGTCGTCCTTCGACACGGCGTCGCGGACCGTTCGGAGCGGGGGCACGATCACCGTGGTCGGGATGTTCGTGTCGGAGACCTATCCGCTTCCGCTCGGGGTGTACTGGTCCCGGGCCATGCGGTTGCAGTTCGCCGGGATCTGTCCGATCCATGCCTGGTGGGAGCGGTCGATGGAGGCGGTGGTGGCCGGGGACATCGATCCGCTGCCCATCATTTCCCACGTCCTCCCCCTGGCCGACGCGGCGCACGGCTACGAGTTGTTCGAGACTCGTCAGGCCACGAAGGTGGTGTTGAAGCCCTGATGGCCGTGGCGGTCGAGTACGCGGATCCGGAGCCCAACGGCCTGGCGGCCATCGTGGGCGGACTGATCGAGGCCAACGTCGCCGCCCATCCCGAGCTCGAACGCTCGGTGGCGAAGGGCGGCACCTACGCGATCGTGGCGCCGGACGTGGGAGTGGCCGTCTCCATCAGGCTGGCGCCGGGAAGGGTCACCATCAGGAACGGTGTGGTGGGACGACCGGACGTGCGGGTCACGACGGATTCGGAGACCCTGGTCGGGCTGTCGTCCGTGCCGTTGCGCCTGGGCCTTCCCGACGTGCTGACGAAGGCGGGTCGAGAGATCGACCGGAAGCTGCTGAAGGGAACGTTGAAGGTCAAGGGGTTGGTGCTGCACGCTGCCAAGCTGGCACGATTGAACAGATTGCTGTCCGTCGTCTGAAGGGAGCTACCGTGCCGAGAGGGATCCCGTCCGAGATCCTCCACCGCTTCCAGCGGATCCCGCTGTTCCATTCCGTATCCCACCGGGGGCTGCGCGCCATCGTGTCCGCGTCGACCGAGGTCGACGTCCCCGCGGGCACCACCCTGGTGAGGGAGGGCGATCACGGCCGCGAGCTGTACGTGATCATCCGGGGAACCGCCGAGGTGTTCCGAGGAGACCGCAGGCTGCGCGAGCTGGTCCCGGGAGAGTTCTTCGGGGAGATGGCGCTGCTTCACCCAGCTCCCAGGACGGCGTCGGTGACCGCCCGCACGGACATGCGGGTCATGATCCTGGAAGCCCGCGCCATGGAAGTGATCCTGGGGAAGGAACGCAGCCTGGGGAACCGGCTGCTGGAGACCATGGCCCAGCGGGTCCGGCAGGCGGAGCCGCAGGCCCTGTCGCACTGAGCCGATCTCCTGCGCGTCCTTCGCGCCGGAACACCGCTATCCTGCGCGCCTATGGCGGGCACGCATCGGAGGAGGGATCCGGCCCGGCCGGAGCGGCGTGGGGGTTGGCGTCATGGCCCGGCCCTGTTGATCAGCCTCGTCTTCGCGCTTCCCCTGCTCTACATGGTCACCGGCTCGCTCCGGAAGGCCGGGCTGCCGCCCCCCCGAACACCGGAATTCCTGCCCTCGCCCGTCGCCTTCGACAACTACGGCCGAGCGTTCGACCTGGTCGACATCCCCCGATACACGTTGAACTCCTTGATCGTCGCGGCGGTGGCCGTGCCCCTGACCGTCCTGTTCGCCTCGTGGGCGGGGTTCGCCATGTCCAGGATGTCGCGCCGGACGGCCGGCGTCCTGGTCGCGGTCGCGCTCGTCGCGCTCATGATGCCCGTCACGGCGCTCCTGGTGAGCCGATTCACACTGTTCAAGCGGCTCGGCCTCATCAACACCTACTGGCCGTTGGTGGCCCCTTCCCTGATGGGCACGTCACCGTTCTACGTGCTGCTCTTCTACTGGAGCTTTCGGCGGCTCCCCCGTGAACTGTTCGAGGCGTGCCGGCTCGAGGGGATGACGGCCGGAGCCGTGTGGCGCAAGGTGGCCATGCCACTGGTGCGACCGGTCACGGTCGCCGTCGCGGTGCTGTCCTTCGTGTTCGTGTGGAGCAACTTCCTGGACCCATTGATCTACCTCTTCGATCAGAGGAAGTTCACCGTACCGCTCGGGCTGAAGTCGCTGTCTCAGTTGGATCGGCAGAACTTCCCCTTGCTGCTGGCAGGTGCGGTGACGGCCACGGCCCCCGTCATCCTTGCCTTCCTGTACGTCCAGCGCTTCTTCCTCCAGGAGTTCCGCGGATCTGGATGGCTGGGGAGGTAACGACACCGAGAAGGCGCCGGAGGGCGACTTTCCTGACTACCCCGTGGTAGGCTCCCGCGCGCCGCAGGGGAGTAGTCCACAAGCGGGCTCGCCGTCAGCACGGCCGGTTGTTCGGCCCGGCGCAGCCCCCCGCGCTCGCGGGGACGAGACCTCGGCCTGTCAACAGGCTGGAGGTCGTGGCGTGGACGTTGGGGCAAGAGGCTCACCAAGAGGTAGGTCAATCCCCTCGCGCGCCCCCATTCCGACGAAGGATCAGCCGGGATCGCTCATCTCGGCATGTGCGGCTTCAGCGCGTCGCGTCCCATGGAAGGGGGAAGGCGGATGAATCGGATCAGGGGAAGGAGTCTCGGGGTGGTCGTGGCCCTGGTGCTCGTGGGTGCGGCGTGCGGCGGCGAAGGGGGAGCGCAGCAGACGCCCTCCTCGCTGGCACCCGCCGCGTCCGTATCCGGCGAGATCAGCTTCATGACGTTCGGGGAGCCCGAGGAGATCCAGGCATGTCGGGACCTGATCGCCGCCTTCAAGCAGGCCGAGCCGAACGTCACCGTCAACCTGATCGAGGCGAGCGACCGCGCGGATCTCCTGGCTCGCCTGTCGACCAGCTTCGCCGGGGGAACCCCTCCTGATCTCTTCCTGATCAACTACCGCTTCTTCGGACAGTTCGCAGCCACCGGCGTGCTGGACCCGCTGCAGCCGCGCCTCGACTCCTCGGACGTCTTCCAGGAAGCCGATTTCTACCCGCAGCCCATGGAGGCGTTTCGGGTGAACGGCCAGCTGATGTGCATGCCGCAGAACGTGTCCAGCTTGGTCACCTACTACAACAAGGACCTGTTCGCGGCGGCGGGGCTGAGCGCCCCATCGCAGGGTTGGACGTGGGATCAGATGGTCGAGATGGCCAAGACCCTGACCAAAGACCTCGACGGAGACGGCGTGACCGACCAGTACGGCCTGGGCGTCGAAGCCTCGATCATCCGGGTGGCGCCCTTCATCTGGTCGAACGGTGGCGAAGTGGTGGACAACGAGACCAACCCCACCGGCTTCGCCTTGGACAGCCCCGAAGCGATCGAGGCGATGCAGGCCTTCTTCGATCTCCACCAGGAGCACGGGGTCGTCCCTGGTGACGAGGAGCTCGAGGCCGAGGACAACGAGACCCGGTTCCAGAACGGGACCATGGCCATGCTCCTTCAGTCCAGGCGAGTGGTCCCCAGCTTCCGCACGATCACCTCGTTCGACTGGGACATCGCTCCGTTGCCGCAGCACTCGCAGCCGGCGGGCATCCTCCACTCCGATGCGTACTGCCTCACCGCGGGGTCGAAGAACAAGGAGGCGGCCTGGCGGTTCGTGGAGTTTGCCCTCGGTCCGCAGGGTGCTCCAGTGGTTGCTGCCACCGGGCGAACCGTTCCCTCGCTGATTTCCGTCGCCGAGTCGTCGGCCTTCCTGGACCCGAACCAGAAGCCGGCGAACTCGCAGGTGTTCCTGGACACGATCTCGGTGATCCGCCGGGTGCCGAACATCAGCACCTGGCCCGAGATCGAGGACGCCGTCGAGGGTCCCCTCCAGAACGGCCTCTACTTGGGTGATTCGGCGGAAGAGGTGGCGCAACAGATGATCGACGCCACCACCGACATCTTCGCCCGCGCCGTGAAGTAGATCTTGGCCGATCTCGCCTTCTCCGGCGTACGGAAGAGCTACAGGGAGATCGAGGCCCTTCGGGGCCTCGATCTCTCCGTCCAGGACGGCGAGTTCATGGCACTCGTCGGTCCCTCGGGCTGCGGGAAGTCCACCGCCTTGCGTGTGGCGGCGGGACTGGAGCATGCGGAGGAGGGCACGATCCGCATAGGAGATCGGGAGGTCACCCATCTTCCTCCGTTCGCTCGAAACGTCTCGATGGTCTTCCAGAGCTATGCGCTCTTCCCGCATCTGTCGGTCGCCGAGAACATCGGGTTCGGACTCGCCGCCCGGCGGGTGCCGAAGGAGGAGATGTCGGTGCGGGTGCGGGAGTCTGCGGCCACGGTCGGGTGTGAGGAGCTGCTGGTCCGCAAGCCGCACCAGCTTTCGGGGGGTGAGCGACAGCGCGTCGCGCTGGCCCGAGCGCTCGTGCGGCGGCCGGATGTCTATCTGCTGGACGAGCCGCTCTCGAACCTCGACGCCCAGCTGCGGGTCCGGATGCGAGCAGAGCTGAAGCAACTGCACCAGCGGGTCGGGGCGACCATGCTCTACGTGACCCACGACCAGGTGGAAGCCCTGACCCTTGGACAGCGCGTTGCCGTGCTTCGGGACGGGATCATCCAACAGGTCGGTACGCCGGACGAGATCTATCGACGACCCGTGAACCGGTTCGTCGCCCGTTTCGTCGGTAGCCCGGCCATGAACATCCTCCCCATCGTGCTGGACGATGGCGCCCTGTGGGTCGGTCCGGCACGGCTGGAGATACCGTCGCACACCGGCCGGCTCGATGGGCGCTCGTTGGAGCTGGGCATCCGTCCAGAGCATGTTCGGGTCGACGTGAACGGCCACGGGGCACGGGCTGTGGTGGACGTCCTGGAGAACGCCGGTCCCGAGACCTACCTCTATCTCTCGCTCGGCGGCTACCAATTGGTCGCTCGCGTGGACTCCGAATTGGGTGCCACCCTCGGACGGACGGTCTTCGTTCGGATCCCAGGACGAGACGCGTACCTGTTCGACGCGGACACGGGCCAGACGCTGGTGCAGCGCTCGTGATCCGCGATCGCGAGCGCAGGGGGCTGCTCCTGATGCTCGCGCCCTACCTCATCGGGGTCACCATCCTCATCGTCGTCCCGGCGATCATCACGTTCATCCTGGCGTTCTACCGGTACGACTTGATCCGGCCCGCCGAGTTCATCCGGTTCGACAACTTCCAGGAGCTGTTCGGCGATTCGATCTTCCGGATCTCCCTGCGCAACTCCCTGATGTACGCGGTGACCGCCGTTCCCCTCCGGCTGGCCGGCGCCCTGGGCCTGGCGCTGCTCCTGCACAAGCGCTTTCGAGCGGTCGGGGCCTACCGGACCGCGGCATACCTGCCAACGGTCGTGCCCGACGTCGCCTACGCCCTCCTGTGGCTGTGGCTCTTCAATCCGCTGTTCGGGCCGGTGAACCTGTTCCTGGGGCTGTTCGGCGACTTCACGCCAGGGTGGCTCACCAATCCCACCGCGGCCCAGTCCGCCATCGTCATCATGAGCCTGTTCACGATCGGGGAGGGCTTCGTGGTCGCCCTGGCCACCCGCCAGGAGATCCCGGCCGAGCTCTACGAGCTGGCCTCGATCGAAGGAAGCAGGTCGTTCAACGTGTTCCGGCGCATCACGCTCCCGATGATGGCGCCCACACTCCTGTTGTTGCTCTTCCGGGACACCATCTACAGCTTCCAGGCGAACTTCGTGCCCGCCCTCATCCTCACCGATGGGGGCCCGCCTCCCTACGCAACGACCTACCTTCCGCTCTTCATCTACCGGAACGCCTTCGAGTACCTCCGGTACGGGTACGCCTCCGCGGCAACCCTGGCGATGTTCGTGATCACGGGTGTGATCGTCTTCCTGCAGTACCGGATCGTCCGGCGCTGGCGGCACGCGTTCGTGGTGTAGGCGGAGGGGCGCGGCGTATCCTCCGTTCTCATGAAGTCGAAGGAGCTGGCCGAGCGCATCCTGGCCGGCGACCGGCGAGCGGTGGCCCGGGCGATCTCCCTGGTCGAGGACGGCTCGCCCACTCTTCCGGCGCTTTCGGAGGCTCTGTTCGCGAAGACGGGTCGCGCCTACACGGTCGGCCTGACCGGCTCGCCCGGGGTGGGGAAGTCTTCGCTGGCGGAACAGTTGGTGCGGGCGGCCCGGGCTCGCGACGCGACCGTTGCCGTCCTGGCCATCGATCCCACGTCCCCGTTCACCGGGGGAGCACTGCTGGGCGACCGGCTTCGGATGCAGGCGCACGCCACGGATCCAGGAGTGTTCATCCGGTCCATGGCCACGCGAGGGCATCTGGGAGGGATGGCGCTGGCCGCACCGGAGGCGCTCCGCATCCTGGACGCCTCGGGCAAGGACCTGATCGTCGTGGAGACCGTGGGGGTGGGGCAGGCCGAGGTGGAGGTGGCCACCGCCACCGACACGACCCTGGTGGTGGTGGCGCCGGGCTGGGGCGACTACGTCCAGGTGGCGAAGGCCGGCATCCTGGAGATCGCCGATGTATTCGTGGTGAACAAGGCCGACAAGGAGGGCGCCGGCGACGCGGCGCGCGACCTGAAGAGCATGCTCCGTATGGGGCCATCGATGGCATGGACGCCCCCCATCGTGAAGACGTCGACGGTCACGGGCGAGGGCGTCGACGAGTTGTGGGACGCCATCCAGTCGCACCGGAAGCACCAGGAGGAATCCGGGGCCCTGGCGGAGAAGCGCAGGAAGCGGATCGTGGAGGAGGTTCGGAGCATGGTGGCGTTCCGGCTGCGCGAACGGACGGCCGAGCTGCTGGGCGGCGAGGCCGACGGGCTGGCCAGCGACCTGTCCGAGCGCCGCATCGACCCCTATGCGGCGGCCGCGTCGCTCATCGACAGCCTCGGCGATACTGGTTCACAGGATCACTGACCCAGGAGCGTGTGGATGGCTGAGGACGGGTTCGAGCGCTGGCGGGACCACTACCGAAAGGCGGGGGAGCGGGACGCCGATTTCCAGACGCTGTCCGGAGAGCCGCTGGAGCCGTTGTACACCCCGGAGGACCTGAAGGACCTCGACTACGAACGGGATCTGGGGTACCCGGGGCATTACCCGATGACCCGGGGCGTGTACCACACCATGTACCGGGGCCGGCTGTGGACCATGCGGCAGTTCGCCGGGTTCGGTTCGGCGGAGGAGACCAACGCCCGGTACAAGTTCCTGTTGAAGCAGGGGCAGGGCGGACTGTCGGTCGCCTTCGACATGCCGACCCTGATGGGCAGGGACTCGGACGACCCGCGCAGCGAGGGCGAGGTGGGCCGGTGCGGCGTGGCCACGGACTCACTGGCCGACTTCGAGACCCTGTTCGCCGGGATTCCCCTGGGTGGCATCACCACGTCCATGACCATCAGCGGGCCGGCCACCATCCTGTTCGCCTTCTTTCTGGCCGCGGCGGAGGAGCAGGGCGTGCCGTGGAACACCCTGGACGGGACCCTGCAGACCGACATCCTGAAGGAGTACATCGCCCAGAAGGAGTGGATCTTCCCTCCGCGGCCGCACCTGCGACTGATCGGTGACCTGATCGAGTTCTGCGCCCGGGAGGTTCCCAAGTTCCATCCGATCAGCGTGAGCGGCTACCACATCCGCGAGGCGGGCTCGACGGCACAACAGGAGCTGGCGTTCACGCTGGCCGACGGGTTCAGCTACGTCGAGCTCGGACGCGATCGCGGGCTCGACGTCGACCACTTCTCCCAGGGCCTGTCGTTCTTCTTCAACGCTCACATCGACTTCTTCGAGGAGATCGCCAAGTACCGGGCGGCCCGGCGGATCTGGGCGCGGTGGCTGCGCGACCACTACGGGGCGAAGGACGAGGTGAGCTGGCGGCTCCGGTTCCACACACAGACCGCGGGGTGTTCGCCGACCGCGCAGCAGCCCGAGAACAACATCGTGCGGACGGCCATCGAGGCCCTGGCCGCGGTGCTCGGCGGGACGCAGTCCCTGCACACGAACGCCCTCGACGAGGTGCTGGCCCTCCCAACCGAGAAGGCCGCGCAGATCGCGCTGCGAACCCAGCAGATCGTGGCGTACGAGACGGGCGTGGCCAACGTGATCGACCCGCTGGGCGGCTCGTACTTCGTGGAGGCGCTGACCGACCGGATGGAGTCCGCGGCCGAGGAGTACTTCGACAAGATCCGGGAGATGGGCAGGGGCTCGATGCTGGAGGGCATGCTGGCGGGGATCGAACGGGGCTACTTCCAGTCCGAGATCGCCGACGCGGCGTTCCGGGAGCAGGAGCTGTACGAGAAGGGGCGGCTGGTCAAGGTGGGGGTCAACGAGTTCGTGGACCCCAACGAGGGCCCCATCGACATGCTGGTCATCCCCCCCGAGACGGAAGAACGGCAGATCGCCTCGGTGCAGAAGCTTCGGGGCGCCCGCGACGGGGAAACGGCCGAACGGTCGCTGGAAGCGTTGAAGGCCGCGGCGGCGACCGACGAGAACCTGATCCCACTCCTTGTGGACTGCGCCCGCGCGTACTGCACGGAGGGCGAGATCGTGGGGGCCCTCCGGGACGTCTTCGGGGAGTACACGGAGACGCCGCGGTTCTGAGCGGTTCCGTCCAAGCCTGGGCGGAGCCGCGCGGGCCACGCCTCAATGATGCTCCGGGTGCCCCCCGCTCCATGCCTCGGCCCCTTCGGCGATGGCCAGGACCGCAATGCCCAGGGCGGCGATCGGGTCGGCCCACCACCAGCCGAACGCCGCGTTCAAGGCAAGTCCCGCGAGTGCCACCGCCGACAGCAGGGAACACAGCCGAGTCTCGCGGCTGTCGGCGATCAGGGGCAGGCAGTCCATCCGATGACCGACCCGGTGCTTGGCAGCCGCAAGGAACCACATAGTGGCCAAGGACAGCGACGTCAGCACGATCCCCGGGATGGATTCGTCGGGGCGCGACCGGTTGAGCAGGTCCCAGGTGGCTTCGATGAGGATCCACGTCGCCAGCAGGAAGAAGCTGCCTCCGATCAGTTGCAGGAAGCGGCGTTCGGCTCTTTCGTGCTCGTCGTGACCGGCGTGGCCGCGAATCTCGAAGAGCACCACCACCGCAGAGAACACCTCGATCACGGAGTCCAGCCCGAACGCCGTCAGAGCCAACGAGCCGGCCAAGACGCCGAGCGTGATGGCGATCGCGCCCTCGGCCACGTTCCACCCGATGGTCAGGTATTCGAGCCAGTAGGCTCGGCGAAGGTCGGTGGCCATCCTCCGAGTGTGCACTCGCCTCCAGTGAGGCGCACCTCCTGGAATGGTTCTGAGAACCCCAGCCAACCGCGTGGGCGAGGGAAGCTTGCGTACTTCGACCCGACAGGCTCCATCCGCGGGTCGTTGGTGGTCGTATCCTGCTGGTGATGATCCAGATTCGGCGTCGGTGGTCCAAGGTGCCGGTGGTGGGCGCCGCATTCGGCGGCGTCGTCCTCGGGCACTGGCTCAGCTACGTGCTGGCCGTCCCGGGCCCCCGCATCCGCTCCGCGGTCCTGGCCGAAACCGGTCACCAGTACTGGTTCACGGCCGTCAAGCTGGCCATGGTCCTGGGCGTCATCGCCCTGGCCAGCATCGGCGTCCGTCAGGTCGGCGCCGCCCTTCGTCGGGAGGCCGACCCCACCCCCGGGCCCCGGTCGTTGGCCCTTCGGTTGGCCTTCCTGCAGGTGACAGGCTTCCTGGCCCTGGAGGCAACGGAGCGACTGGCCGCCGGTGTCCCGCTGTCGAGTCTCCTGTCGCACCACGTGATCGTGCTCGGGCTCCTGGTGCAGCTCCTGATGGGCGGCATCCTGGCGCTGCTGCTGTCGTTCTTCGCCAGGGCCGTCCGAGCCGTCGCTCGCGCCCTGAGCCGGGCGCCGCTTCCGCGGCTGGTCCGCACGCGTTGGGCCCGGCCAACCTTCACGATCCTCCGGCCGGCCATGGTCGGCGGGCCGGCCTCCCCGCGCGGTCCCCCCTCTCCTTAAGGGCGCCCCTGATTCGAGCGCCTGGATCCCCCGGGCCAGCGTGGCCGTGGGGAGGTCGACCGGCCCCCGGGCGCCGGGGAAGCGAGAGGAGATCCCATGAAGACGGCACTTCGACTCGGCCTGGTCGCGTCCGTCGCGGCCACTGTGATGGCCTTCGCCGGGCCGACCCCCGCATTGGCGCACGAGGAGCGAGAGGTGGGCCAGTTCCACCTGGCCGTTGGCTTCGGCGAGGAGCCCGCGTACGCGGGGCAGGAGAACAGCGTGCAGATGTTCCTCAACGACGCGCAGGACAACCCCGTGACCGACCTTGGCGACACGCTGAAGGTCGAGGTGGGGTACCAGGATCAGACCCTGCCGGCGATGACGATGGAACCGAACTTCGAAGTGGGGGAGTTCGGGACCCCCGGCGACTATCGCGCGTTCTTCTTCCCGACCCGTCCGGGCTCGTACAGCTTCCACTTCACCGGTTCAATCAAGGGCCAGCAGATCGACGAGACGTTCACGTCGGGACCCCAGACGTTCAGCGATGTGCAGGACTCGTCAGGGGTGGAGTTCCCGGTCAAGGACCCCACGACCGGAGAGTTGGCCACCCGGCTCGATCGGGAGGTCCAGAGGGTGACGACATCGGCGCAAGCGCAGGCTGCGGCAGCCAAGGACCAGGCGGACAGCGCCCACACGCTGGCCCTGATCGGGATCGTCGTGGGGGGCGTTGGCCTGGTGGTCGGGGCCATCGGTCTCGTGCTGGCCACGCGGCGGCGAACGTGACGCCCGAGTCGCGTCCGGCGGGCGGGGTCCCGTAACGGCCGATGCGCCGCATCCTCGCCGTCGCCTTCGTGGTGGGGGCGCTGCTCGTGCTGGGCGCTTCGGGAGCGAACGCGCATGCCCTGGTCCGCTCGTCCGATCCACGCGACGGCGCCATCCTGGAGCAGCCTCCCACCCAGGTGACGATCACGTTCACCGAACGGCCCGACCCCGCGCTGTCCCTGATCCACGTGCTCGATGCACAAGGTCAGGACCGGGCGCGGGGGAAGGCGGTGACGGTGCCGGGCTCGCCGCTGGAGCTGCGGGTGGGCCTCGCGACGCTCAGGAAGGGCGTCTATACGGTGACGTGGCGCGTCGTCTCGAAGGTGGACGGCCACGTGACGGCGGGATCGTTCAGCTTCGGCATCCAGGTCTCGCAGGCCGAGGTGGCGCAGTCGAAGGGGTCATCCGTCTCGCCGTCCACTCCCTCGCCGACGCCCCTGGCGGCGGTGGGTCGGTGGGGGCTGTACGCCGGGCTGGCGTTGCTCGTCGGAGCCGGCGCCCTGACCCTGTTCGTGGAGGGAGGGGCGCTTGGGCGACCCGGCCTGGTGGGAGCGGCCTGGGGCCTGGCCACCGTCGGCTTGGCCCTGATGGTGGTGGCGGAGCGGTCGACCGTGGGGGTGTCCTTCGGCACGCTGTTCCGCGCGGAAACCGGTCGTGAGCTGGTGTGGCAAGGCGTGGGCCTGGCCGTCACGGGCCTGGCGGTTGCCTGGCTGGCGATCAAGAGGACACGGGTCGCCCTGATCGCCGTGGCGCTCGCGGCCGCACTGACCATGCTGTTGCACGCCAGGGCGGGCCACGCAGCGGCCTCGGGCCAGTTCGCGTGGTTCGACGTGCTGGATCAGTGGCTGCATCTGGTGGCGGTCGGTGTGTGGGTCGGCGGGCTGGCGTGGTTCCTGCTCCTTCTGCGCCGAACCGTCGTGGAGGATAGCCCCGCTGTGGCGCGTCGCTTCTCGACCATGGCCGCCATCGCCCTGGCCGTGGTCGCTGCCACCGGCCTCCAACGCGAGATCTCACAGGTGGGCGGGCCAGCCGCGTGGGGACGGCTGATCCACACGAGCTTCGGCGTCACGCTGCTGGTCAAGGTCGGGCTGTTCCTGGCGCTGGTGGCCCTGGGCGCCCGCAACCGATACGTGAACGTCCCCCGAGTCGGGCGCGACCCGCGGGGTGGCGTTGGGGTGTTGCGACGCACCGTCGCCGCCGAGGTGGTGATCGCCGCCGGCATCCTCGGAGTCACCGGGGTCCTGACCCAATTCCCGCCGCCCGCCAGCGTCGCCGCTGCCACCCGGCCGCAGGCGGTGCAGCGGATCACGGTGACCGGCAACGACTTCGCCACCACCGTCAAGGCCACCTTGGTCGTGACGCCGGGGACCGTCGGGCCGAATCGCTTCGACGTCACGGTGAACGACTACGACTCCGGGAAGCCGGTGGCCGCGACGGCCGTCCAGCTCCAGTTCCGGCTCCCGGGGCGGCCGGAGATCGGCTCACCGCAGCTCGATCTGAAGCGATCGCCCTCCGGCGCGTGGACGGGCCAGGGAACGGTGCTGTCCATCGACGGGACGTGGGAGGTGACCGTCCTGGTCCAGGAAGCGTCGGGGGCGGTGACGGTCCCGCTCCGCGTGCGGACCCAGCTGCCCCCCGAGGACATCCAGGTGCAGCCGGGGTCGAGCGGCCAGCCCACCATCTACACCATCTCCCTGGCCGGCGGCGCGTCCGTGCAGACCTACATCGACCCCGGCACGGAGGCCGGGCCGAACGTGGTGCACTTCACGTTCTTCCAAGCGGACGGCAACGAGCTGCCCCTCGCCTCGGCCACCGCCCTCGCCACGCCGCCGGCGGGCGCGGCCACCGACCTCCCCTTGGTACGGTTCAGCAGCGGGCACTTCGTGGCGAACACGAAGCTCACCTCGGGTCCCTGGCGGTTCCAGATCACCGCGACGGGGAAGGACGGCGCCACGTACTCGGCGTACTTCGAGCAGACCATCCAGTGAACGGAAGGAGCCATCCATGACACCGAAGGTCCTGCGCCACGGAGCGATCGTCCTGGCGCTCCCCGCGCTGCTGTTGGCCGCCTGCTCGAAGAGCGGAACGGGCGGAGGCACCACCGGGCCGCCATCGCCCCGGCCCAGCAGCACCGCGAAGCTCGAGATCGTCTCACCGACCAACGGCCAGGTCTTCCAGGGGTCCTCCGTGGACGTGCCGATAAAGCTGTCGCTGTCGGGTGCGCGGATCGTGCCGGCCACGACCAAGAACATCACGCCCGATACGGGGCACGTCCACATCTACCTGGACAATCAGATCGTGACCATGAACTTCGCGCTGGATGGGGACATCCCGAACGTCACGCCGGGGCAGCACATCCTTCGCGCGGAGTTCGTCGCCTCGGACCACCTGCCGTTCGATCCACGGGTGTTCGTCTCGGTGACCTTCCAGGTGGAGTCATGAGCCGGGCGTCCACCGCTGCCGCGGTTCGGGATCGAACGCTCGAGTGGCTGGTGGTCCTGTCGGCCCTGGCCCTGCTGACGCTCAGGCCGATGTTCGCCTTCGGCGCCGGGGGCGTGTGGCTGTTGGCCGCGACGTATCTCGGCGTCCTGTTCGCTTCCACGCGGCCGACGCAGGCGGACTCGGGAGTCGCGGAGCGAACGACCCAGGGCCGGTCCGTGCTGGCGGGTACATTCGCCGTCGGCGCCGCGGCGATCCTCCTGGCGGTGTGGGGGCAGCAGACCGTGCCGGCCACCGCATCAGGATCGATGAGTCTGGGCCTGACCGCGCTCGCCTCCGTGGCGGAGGAAGCGTTCTTCCGCGGACTCCTCTATCGACGACTTGCCCCGCACGGGGCCGTGGTGGCCATCGTGGGCGGCGCCGCCGCGTTCGCGCTGGTGCACGCCCTGGCATATCCGCCCGCTGCCGTGGGAGTCGACTTCGCCGCGGGGTTGCTGCTCGGCTGGCAGCGATGGGCCGCCGGCACGTGGCTGGTCCCGGCGGGAACCCATCTGTTCGCCAATCTCCTGGTGGTGATGGCATGAAGCGCATCCTCTCGATCTCCGTGGTGGTGCTGGTGGCCGCTCTGGTCCCCGGGTGCCGGTCCGGTCCGGATCCCATCCGCATCGGCGCGGTCTACCCGTTGACCGGTTCGGAGGCGCCCGGCGGCGTCGACGAGTTCCACGGCGTCCAGCTGGCCGTCGACCTGGCGAACCGGGACGGCGGGGTCCAGGGTCGCCCGGTCGAGCTGGTCCCGGTGGACACCCCCGGCTCCGATGCCGGCCCGGAGGCCGTCGACCAGCTGTACGGCCAGGGCATCCGCCTGTTGCTCGGCAGCTACGGCAGCACCATCTCCGCGGCCGCGGGGGCGGAGGCCGCCCGGCTCGGGATGCTGTTCTGGGAGACGGGCGCGGTCGGCTCGATGACGGGCCCCGGTCCGGGCAGCCTGTTCTTCCGGGTGGCGCCCAGCGGACGCGAGCTCGGCCGAGTCGCGGTGTCGTTCGTCGCGCAACGTTTGGCGCCCATGCTGGGCACCTCGCAGGCGGCGCTGCGGTTCGCCGTCACGAATGTCGAGGACGCGTACGGGAGCGAGGTGGCCCGCGGCGCGGTCGAGGAGCTGCAGACGCTCGGGATCCCGCTGACCGGGCAGTTCCCCTATGAGCTTCGGAGCGTCGACCCGCAGGACGTCGTGCAGGACATCGCGAAGTCGGGGGCGAACGTCGTGTTCGCGGCGTCCTACCTCCAGGACGGGATCGATATGCGCCGGGAGATGGTCCGTCAGGACCTTCACCTGATCGCCGGCATCGGGACCTCGTCCAGTTACTGCATGCCCGAGTTCGGAGGGACGCTCGGAACCGACGCCGTGGGGTTGTTCGCGTCGGACAAGCCGGACGCGGAGTACCTGAACCCCTCAGGGCTCCTCCCCGAGGCCCGCGCGGTGCTGGCTCGAGCCACGTCCGCCTATCTGGCCCGGTACGGAGGCGACGAGATGAGCGCGCCGGCCCTGGCGGGGTTCGCCGCGGCGTGGGCGCTGCTGCACGACGTGTTGCCCAACGCGGCTTCCTTCTCGCCACGGGACGTGGCCAGCGCTGCCCTCGCCGCCGACGTCCCGCAGGGCGGTCTGCCGAACGGAAGCGGCCTGCGATTCGGACCGGCGGGGTCCCCGGAC
>JBIOYQ010000040.1:0-4194 GCA_044870295.1 Actinomycetota bacterium | reverse complement strand
ATGAGCACATCGGTCCTGTCCGATGGTGACGACCAAGGAGGAAAACCCATGACGCAGGTGAACGCGGGGATCACGACCTCGCTGGACGGGTACATCGTTGGGCCGAACGACGGACCGGGCCGCGGCTTGGGCGATGGCGGTGAGCGATTGCACTACTGGGTCTTCGGTGGTCCCTGGAGCTACGACGAGGAGCCGAAAGGCGAGGCGACCGGCGCGGACAAGGAGCTCCTCGACGATGCGTTCGGTCGCGTCGGCGCTATCGTCGGCGGGCGCAACACGTACGAGGCGGCTGAGGCCTGGAGCGGCCACAACCCGTTCGGGGTGCCGCTCTTCATCGTGACACACCGACCGCAGGATGCTCCTTCTGGCTCGGAGTTCATGTTCGTGAACGGGCTGGACGACGCGGTCGCCCGGGCGCGCGAGGCGGCGGGTGACAAAGACGTGTTCGTGATGGGCGGGGCCGACGTGATCCGTCAGGCCCTGCGCGCCGGATACGTGGAGGAGCTGTCGATCTCGATCGCGCCGGTGGTCCTCGGGGCCGGGAAGCGACTGTTCGACGGCTTCGACGAGACGCTGAACCTCGAGCATGTGCGCCTGCTCCAGTCGCCGTTCGCGACGCACATCACCTATCGCGTCCTGCGCTAGCCATCGGCGGCCCCTGACCCGCCGGTCCGCGCCCTTCAGGCTCACCCGGCCCGTCGGGCGGCGAGGAGGCGGGTGGTACCCGACACGCCCTTCAATTCGACGGGCCCGATCTCCGTGAACGTGACCGGCGTTCCGGCGGCGGCATCCACGACCTCCTGGCTCACGAGCACCTCGCCGGGTCTGGCGTAATCGGCGATCCTCGCGGCGATGTTCACCGCCCGGCCGAAGTAGTCACCCTCCTGGAAGACAACCGGCCCGGCGTGGATCCCGACATGGGCGGGCGGAAGCGCGTCGGTCACGACGCCCTCCACCATCTGAAGGGCGGCGAGCACACCGTCACCTGGATCCGGGAACAAGAACATCACGCCGTCGCCGAGCCACTTCACCGGCTCGCCCCCGTGTTCCTGGGCGGAGCGCCGGACCAGGGTTGCCAGCCTCGCCGCCAAGTCCGCCGCAGCTTGGTCTCCTTGCTCCTCGGTCAGCCTCGTGTACCCGGCGAGGTCGAGGAAGACGACGGCCGGGGCACGGTGCAACCGCCTGAGCAGGCCGGCCTTGTCCAGCGCGCTTTCCACTGACTCGACCAATGCCTTCGTCCAGGCGTGTTCCTGCTGCCCGTGGTAGATCGCCAGGGTGGCCTGCTCGGTAAGGGGCGCTATGCGGGACCCCACATCCGCCTGCGCCTCCAGCATCTCCGCTTCGGTCATGCCCGATTCGAGGAGGGGCCGGATGACCTCGGTTCCGTACCAATCCGTTTCCGTCTGGATGATCCGGCGCAGGCTGTCCCCACAAACCCGGAGCCACCGCTCGATGACCATGGGTCGGAACCCCTTCGAGAGCTGGAGTTCGATCGCCTGCACCACGGACAGCTCGTCCTCGCGGAGGCGGTCCTCTGGCCGGGGCTCTGCGAAACCGATGGCCTCTCGGACCACTTTGAGGAGTTCCAGCGGAACGCCCGTGCGTTCGCTCAGCTCGCGGAACGTCGTGTTGCTTAGTAGGGCGAAGCGATCGAACACGGCCACATCCAGGAAGGAAAACGAAAGCGTTCCTTGCCGGACGGCGGTGGCCATCCCGTCGAGCGGCACGCCTGCCCGCTCCAAGCTCCTAACCCAACGCGCCCTGCGGACGTCGCCCGGTGAGAACGTCTCTCCCGCGCCGGGCGTGAGGATCCCCAGCTCGATCAGCCGGTCTACGTACTCGGGGTCGACCCCAGCCTTCTGGGCCACCTCCAGACGCGAGTGCTCGCCCACGGGAAGGCGATCGTAGCCGGAGTCAGGTCCTCGCGGTGAGGAAGATCAGCACGATCGTGACGAAGATCAGGCTGACCGTCGTGCCAGCCAGAATCCACGTGGCATTCACCAGTTGCTTGATCGAAGGGTCGAGAGGAAGGCTCGTTCGCGTCTGAGATTCCATCCCGGCGTAGGCCACCTGCGTATGGAGGACGGCCGTCGGTTCATCGAGGGTGGGGGGCACTGTGTTCGGCGCGGTTCCCTCAGCCTCTTGCGAGACCGCATGGAGGTCACGGAACGAGGTTGCCGCGAACTTGTCGATGGCGTCCTCCACGTCGCTCGCGGTGGCCACGACCGGCTGGACCTCGCGGCTGGTGACCGCCCTGATGTCGTCCAGGGCGTACAGGTTGGCGGGGTCGGACATGGCGACGAGCAACTTGCCGTCCCGCTCGCCGATGGGCAGAGCGCGGTATCGGCGGGCCAACTGATCGGGCACCAGCGCCGCCGCAACCGGATCGATGTGGTGCACCCTGAGGTCGACGAAGTCCAGCCCCACCTGCTTGGCCAGTGCGCGAACCAGGTCCCGCTCCCGGATGTAGCCGAGGTCGATCAGGGTTCGGCCGAGCGACTTTGGCGTGCTCCGGTGCTGCCGGAGGGCGATCTCCAGCTGCTGCTGCGTGAGGAGCCCCTGCTCGAGGAGCATCTGCCCGAGCTGCTTCGGCGTGTGCTTGGCGGTCACCATGGCCCGTTGGTCGTAGGTCGCCCCATTGTTCTCGTCACCGTCGGGGGTCTCCTGAAGAGTCGGAAGAACTCGCTGGTCGGCGCCCTATAGGCGTCTTCGACTGGGCTCGGACCATCTTCCCGATCTCTCCGCCTTGCCAGGCACGCCCGGGAACTGGCCGCTGCTCAGCGGAGGCAGCTACCCTCGCCGTCGGGCCAGACGTCCGGATGCATCACGTCCTGGAGTCCCTTGAATGCGTACGGGTCGTCGCCCGCGATGAGGAGCACGTCACGGTGATCGACGGTCCCCATCGGCTCGCCCTCGGCCGGGCGGAACCATGGCAGCAGCGACTCCGCGCTCATGTAGTGGTTGACGAGGGCTCGGCGCACGCCGTGGCGACCCGTGTTCGGCAGCGAGCGGTGGAGGAGGTAGCCGTCGAACAGGAGCGGATAGTCGGATCCTCAGGGTCCTCCGGCCTACCCAGGCGTGACGCGAACGGCATCCCTCGACCTTAGGGGGCGGCTGCGATGTTGCCGGCATCGGCAGCCTTCTCGGTGCCGCCACGCTCCAAACGGGTTCCGCCCAGGAACAGGACGGCGGCAAGGCCGGCTACCGCCACCCCCGACACCAGGAGCGGCAGTCGACCGTCGGACCCCCATGCGAGACCCGCCCATATCCCGGCGATCAATGCGGTGCCCCCGGCAAGCCCTTGGTACAGGCCCAGGCCGGTTCCGACCCGCTCCTCGGGCAGGAGGTCGGTGACCCATGCCTTGCCCACGCCGTCGGTCAACGCCGTGTATCCCCCGTAGAGGGGCAGGAGAAGCCAAACCCAACCGGAAGAGGTGACCGCCCCCAGGCCGACGTACGCGGCTGCGAAGGTCCCCAATCCCGTGGCGAAGACGAGCCGCCTCGGCACACGGTCAGAGATCACGCCCGCCGGATAGCTGAGGAGCGCGTAGCTCACGTTGTACAGCGTGTAGGCCAGGATGATTCCCACGAAGCTCAAGCCGAGGGCCTTCGCCCTGAGGATCAGAAACGCGTCGGAGAAGTTGGCCAGGCCGAACAGCGTCAGGAAGACCACCACTCGCCAGTACCGGCGCGGCAGCGGCCCCCGAAGCTGCCGAGCGCTTCCGCGATCGGGAGGCGGGCCGTGCTCCCGCACGAGACCGATCAACGCCACGCTCGCCGCCGCGGGGACGAACGCCACGAAGAACAGGGGCCGAAGCCGGTGGTTCAGCGCTTCGTAGAGGGCCAGTCCTGCCAGGGGCCCGACCACCGCTCCGGCCGTGTCCAGCGCCCGATTGAATCCGAACGCCCGACCGCGATGTTCGAAGGGGGTGTCGGCCGCGATGAGCGCGTCCCGAGGCGAGGTACGCAGCCCCTTGCCGAACCGATCGGCGAATCGAGCGACCAACACGAGGGGCCATCCCGTGGCCAACCCGATCATGAGCTTGGACAACGATGAGATCCCGTAGCCCGCAGCCACGAGGGGGCGCCGGCGGCGGATGTCCGCGAGCCGTCCCGAGACCGCCTTCATCACCGACGCCGTGCCCTCCGCCACGCCCTCGATGAGGCCAACGACCGAGGGCGGCGCGCCGAGCA
>JBIOYQ010000039.1:0-10229 GCA_044870295.1 Actinomycetota bacterium | reverse complement strand
GACCCTGGGCGACCTGGCCGCCCACCGGACCGACGTGGGGGGCCCCCCTGGTCGGATCGTTCCGCGAGAGGGAGGCGCTGACCTGCCCGCCGAATTCACAAGGCTTCGTCCTCCTGGAGATCCTGGCCGCCTTTGAACGTCTCAATCTGGATTTGGACCCGCTGGGGCCGTCGGCTGCCGTCCTGGCCGGACTGTTCGCCGCCGCATCGATGGATCGAGACCGATTCCTGGCCGACCCTCGACGCGCCGACGTCCCGGTCGACGACCTGCTCGCCGAACCGCATCTGGAGGAGCTGTGTCGTTCGGTCTTGAAAGAGTCGGAGAGGCCACAAGGGATCGTCCGCCGTCACGTCATTCACCGATCCGGCGACACCGTCGCCATCGTCGCCGCCGACGCCGAAGGCTGGACCGTGTCGATGCTCCAGAGCCTGTTCCATTCGTTCGGCTCGGGCATCCTCGAGCCGGCCACCGGCATCCTGTGTCACAACCGAGGGAGCCCGTTCTCGTTGGACCCTCGTTCCCCGAATGTCATCGAGGGAGGGAAGCGCCCGGCCCACACCTTGATGCCCGCGATGGTCACGCGGGCCGGCGCGGTGGAGGCCGTCGTGGGCACGATGGGGGGTCGGGCGCAGCCGCAGCTCCTGGCCCAGGTGTTGCTGCGCCTGCTCGAGTTGGGGATGTCGCCGGCGGCTTCGGTGGAGGCGCCGCGTTGGGTCCTCGGCGGGCTGGAACTGGGCGAGCCGGCGGCGACCATTTTCGCCGAGCCTCAGGCCCGTGAAGCCATCGCCGCCCAGTTCGCCCCGACCGGTTGGCCCGTGGTTGGGCTCTCCGAACTGGACGAGGAAGTAGGGCATGCCCAGGTGATCCACCGCACCGCCGGCTCCTTCCAGGTCGCCTCCGACCCCCGCGCCGATGGGGCGGCCGCGGCGGAATGAGGACGCATCAGCCGAGGATGATGGTCCCGATCTTGTTGCCGACGTTTTCCGTGAACCACAGGGCGCCGTCCGGGCCAACGGCGATGGCTTCGAGGTAGCCGGGACTTGGGAGGGGGCGCAACTCGCGAACCGCGCCCAGCGTCGTGATTCGCCCGATCCTGTTGCCACGACCTTCCGTAAACCACATGTTCCCGTCGGGGCCGGCGGCGATACCTCTTGGGTCACCACCCGATGGGACACGTGCTTCGGTGATGATCCCTCCGGTGGTGATCCTCCCGATCTTCTTGCCCATGAACTCGGTGAACCACATGGCCCCGTCCGGGCCGGCGGCGATGTCGAAAGGTTGGCTGTCGGCCGTCGGAACGGTGAAGTCGGTGAAGGTTCCGCTCGTGGAGATCCGCCCGATCTTGTTGCCGGTGTTGTTGAACTCGGTGAACCACATGGCCCCGTCCGGGCCGGCCGCGATGCCGAAGGGGCCGCTGCCCGCCGTCGGGGTGGGGAACTCGGTGAAGGTCCCGTCCGTGGTGATCCGTCCGATCTTGCTGGCCGACCACTCGCAGAACCACAACGCCCCGTCGGGGCCGGCGGCAATGCCGTACGGGAAGCTGTCCTCAGTGGGAATGGGGAACTCCGTGATCGTCCCATCCGTCGTGATCCGGCTGACCTTGCTCCTGAGGGCCTGGGTGAACCACAGAGCACCATCCGAGCCGACTGCGATGCCATAGGGGTGGCTGCCCAAGGAAGGCACCGGATACTCGGTGAAGACCCCGTCGGTGGTGATGCGCCCGATCTTGTCGCGGTTGGACTCGGTGAACCACATCGCCCCGTCCGGCCCCGCGGTGATCCCTCCGGGTGCACTGTGCCCGGTGGGGACGTTGTACTCCTTGAAGTGAAGACTGGCCTCGGCCGGGGGCGCGGCCACACCACCGACAACCAAGAGGGGCGCAAGAACCAGGAACGGAATCGATCGAATGCGGCGCATGGCGCCTCCTCTCGGGCCGAGGGCACCTGAGGCGCTGAACCTACGCTCCGAGGTGCTGAGTGGCAAGATCAAGAGGAACAGCGGTTCAGCCGCTGCGCCCTCCGAGCTGGCGCCACCGGAAGCACGACATGACGTGGTCGTTCACCATCCCGACGGACTGCATGAAGGCGTAGCAGATGGTCGGCCCGACGAAGCCGAACCCTTTGCGCTTCAGATCTCTGCTCATCGCTCGTGACTCGTCGGTCTCCGCGGGGATCTCGGCCACGGACCGCCACCTGTTCACCAGTGGCCGGCCATCCACGAAGGACCACAGGAACGCATCCAAGGAGCCGTGGTCTCGCCGAACCTCCAGGACGCCCTTGGCGTTCCGTACGGCCGCGACCACCTTGGCCCGGTTGCGGACGATCCCCGGATCCTGAAGGAGCCGCTCGATCCGGCTGTCATCGAACTTCGCGACGCGCGCAGGGTCGAACCCGGCAAAGGCCTTCCGATAGGACTCGCGCTTGCGCAGGATGGTCGACCACGACAGCCCGGCCTGTGCTCCCTCCAGCACGAGCATCTCGAAGAGATCACGCTCGTCGTGTGACGGCACGCCCCACTCCTCGTCGTGGTAACGGATGTACTCCTCCGAGCTGGTGCCCCATTCGCAGCGCTCTGGCATGGGCAAGATGCTACGCGGAGTGCCGACACTGCCGTCGTCCGCACGACGCAGCTGGCTGGGTACGTCCGTGGGAACATTCGGTTGAGCTCGACGGACCAGGGGAGGTACCCGAACGTGGCCGGCCTCGCATGGTGGTGACGTCCACCCCGATCGGTGACTACGCGCTCGTCTCCGACTGTCACTCGGCAGCGCTGATCAGCCGCGCCGGGTCGGTGGACTGGTTGTGCAGGCCCCGCTTCGACAGCCCGTCGGTGTTCGGCCGCCTCCTGGACCCATCCGCCGGCCACTTCTCCATCTCGCCGGCGGGTGCGTTCGAATCCTCTCGCCGCTACCTCGACCGGACGATGGTCCTGGAGACCACCTTCCGGACCGACACGGGCGTCGTCGTCCTGACCGATGCCATGGCTTTGGACCCGACCGGCCAGGGCCACGACCTGGGCCGCCGAGCACCACGCGCGCTGCTGCGCAGCCTCCACTGCGTTTCCGGCGAGGTCGCCATGGAGATGGAGTTCGCCCCACGGCCTGAGTACGGGCTGGTGTTCCCGCTGCTCACCGAGACCGAAGGGGGGATCGAGGCTCGCGGCGGCGCCATGCGATCCAGGCTGTCCACCGACCGGACGGCCACCATCGAGGGCTCGACCGCTCGATCGGCGTTCACGCTGGCCGAGGGCGAGAAGGAGGCGTTCGCCCTGCAGTGGCGGACCACCTTCGACGAGGAAGGACCCTCCGCCTGGACCCGGGATGAGATCGCGGGCCTGCTCGAGGGGACGGCCGAGGCGTGGCGCGCATGGTCCGGCGCTCATCAGGCCTACGAGGGGCCGTGGGAGGACCTCGTCTATCACTCCGGACGGGTGCTGCAAGCGCTGATGTACCAGCCCACGGGTGCCATCGTGGCCGCTCCGACCACGTCGCTCCCGGAGGCCGTCGGCGGAGAGCGCAACTGGGACTATCGCTACTCGTGGGTTCGGGACGCCTCCTTCACCATGAACGCCCTGTGGGTCGCGGCTTGTCCGGATGAGGCCGACAAGTTCTTTTCCTGGGTAGCCGGAGCGGCGGCATCCAAGATCGGGGCTCGCCGCGATCTCCAGATCATGTTCGGCGTGGGGGGCGAGCACGACCTTTCGGAGCGGATCCTGCCCCACCTGAGGGGGTGGAGGGAGAGCCGACCGGTCCGGGTGGGCAACGGCGCGTGGAGCCAGCGCCAGCTCGACGTGTATGGCGAGGTGCTGGACGCGGCCTACCGGCTCCGGGAGCAGCTCTCGGAGATGGACGGTGTGACGAAGTCATTTCTCATCCAGGTGGCCGACGCCGCGGTGGCGCGCTGGCAGGAGAAGGATCACGGCATCTGGGAGATCCGGGACGAGCCTCGGCACTTCGTGTATTCGAAGCTGATGTGCTGGGTCGCGCTGGATCGGGCCATCCAGATGGCGCCGATGATCGGCGCCGAGCACCGGATCCCCGACTGGGTCGGGACGCGCCAAGAGATCCGGACGGCGATCCTGGAGCGAGGGTGGTCGCAGGACCTCGGGGCCTTCGCTCAATCCTTCGGCGGCTCGGAGCTCGACGCGTCCAATCTGATGATGGCCCTGGTCGACTTCCTGCCGGCCAATGATCCTCGCATGCTCGCCACCATTGAGGCGGTGGAGCGCGAGCTGACCGATGACCGGGGGCTGGTCTTCCGCTATCGCGCCGAGCGAGGCATCGACGGCCTGCCGGGCACCGAGGGGACGTTCTTGCTGTGCACGTTCTGGCTCGCCGAATCCTGGGCCCGGGCCGGCAGGCTCGATCGGGCTCGCCAGACCTTCGAACGAGCGATCGCCTCCGTCAGCGACGTGGGGTTGCTCTCGGAGGAGGTGGATCCCGAGACGGGGGAGTTGCTGGGGAACTTCCCCCAGGCGTTCAGCCACATCGGGCTCATCAACGCCGCCTGGGCGATCGCGCAGGCCGAACAGTCCGAGGCGAGCCGAGAGGAGAAGCCGGTCTCCACCTGATCACGGCAGCCGTTCGACCAAGAGCGCCTGCATGCTCCGGCCGAACCGGCCTTGCTGGTCGTACAGCGCTCCTTCAGCCACTCCCGTACCCTGCGACCGGAGCCACGAGCTCGCGTCCACCAAGACCCATTCGCCCACGGGCAGACGGTGCAGGTACAGCGTGACGTCGGGATTGATGTAGCTGATCCGGCGGGGATCCACGAGGTAGCTGATGCCGTTGGGAAAATCGGCCGCGGCGCAGGCTCGAACCAACTCGGTGGGCTGCTCGTCGGGCACGAGCGGGAGCTTGAGGCGGACCCAGCCCCAGCCCGGTGGTGCGTCGGGCTGAGCTTCGGGCGACGTCCGGATCTCGACACCCAGCGAGTGGTACGCCGGACCCGTTCGGTAGGGCGCCTTCCACCCACCGGCCGACTCCGGCAGGGGGTGCGGAGGCGGTTCGTCGGTCTCCGGCACCTCCACGTCGGCTCGTCGAAGGCACAGCGCGGTGGCGCGTGCCACCTCGAGCTCCTCGTTCCACAGCGAAGCTTCCACCAGCTGGACCTTGCGGCCGGGACGAACCAGGCGGCACCGGACGGCCAGCCGCGTCCGCCCAACCGGTCGAAGCAGCTCGACCGTGAGGCGCGTGACGAACAGGTCCTTGTCGGATTGGAACCGTTCGATCTCGCGGGCCAACAGCATGGCGGGAGGTCCGCCGTGCAGCCCCTGCTCCGTCCACGGTCCCAGCGCGGCTTCGGTGGGGATGTAGAGATCGGTCCCGGCAGGTTCGAAGATGGATTCGGTCACGCGATCGCTATGCGTCGGCGATGGGACGGCCGACCGTGAGGGCCTCCTGCAACCCCGGCTCGAGATCCTTGAAGACCGGATCCGCCCGCACGTCCAAGGCCTCGAGCGTCTTGCTGAAGAAGCACCGTGCGGTGGCCGCGAGCACGACGTCGAGGATGTCGGCATCGGACAGCCCGAGGCCGCGCAGCCGTTCGATGTCCTCCTCGGTGACCGAGGTGGCAACTCCGGCGACCTTCTCGGCCAGGTCCATGACGGCCACATCGACCGCTTCCAGTCCCGACGACGTGTGGTCCACGGCCACGGCTCGAACGGTCTCGGGGTCCAGATACTGCTGCGCCAGCACCTTCCCATGGGCCAGAGCGCAGTAGCTCGACCGGAGGCGCCGCGCTGCCGCAAGCGTGGCAAGCTCGTAGCGGCGCAGGTCCATCGCCCGTTTGATCGCGCCGTTCAGTTGCAGCCAGGCGGCGTACACCTCGGGCCGGTGGGCGAAGACCCTGGTGTAGTTGGCGACGTACCCCAGGCGTCCCTGGTCCGATTCGAAGAATGCCCTCACGGCATCCGGCGCCTGATCATCCTGGATCGGTTCGATGAACGTCATGTGGATCCCTCCGTCCGAAGGCTGGGCTAGGAGGCGGTCGTGGAGATCTCGATGTTGCGAGCCTGGTCAATCCCGACCAGCTCGAGGGTTCGAACGACGGATTCGGCCGGCGTAACCAGGACCAGGCGGCCTCGCTCGCCCAAGGTCTCCGCCAGGATCAAGAGGCTGCGGATCCCGCTCGAGTCGATGAAGGACAGACCGGCCAGATCGAGGCGGATGTCGCCGTCCCCGGCGGCCAGCGGCGAGACGGTCTCCATCAGGACCGGCGAGGTCGCCAGATCCAGTTCGCCGACCAGCCGAAACGCCCGGTCATCGTGCTCGTTCGGTTCCAAGCTGAAGGCCAAAGCCATCCCCCAATCGCGGGCATGCTACCGCGCTTGTGTTGCTGCTGGCGACGACACTGCCGCAACCTCACAGAACGGCCCTCAGTTTGGCGGTTACGGGAGACGCTGCGGGGCCGATGCGATGACCGCGGCCTGGGCGTCCGCCTCCAGGTCGAGCTCCTCATCGATGGGCCGCCCGACGACCCCGTCGATCAGCCCCTTGGTGAGCGAGGCCGCCATGGGCGAATGGGCGACGCACCCGTGAGCGAGCTCGGTGGCACGCGGCCGCAGCCGTCCGGGTTCGACGACGGCGTTGACCAATCCGAGCCGGAGGGCCTCATCGGCCTCCACGGTGCGCGTGGTCCACACCAGCTCCTTCGCCACCGCGGGGCCGGCGAGGCGGACCAGATGCTGCATGCCGCCGAGATCCGGGATGAGTCCGTATCGGGCCTCGAGCATCGCACAGCTCATGTCCGCGGCCCCCACCCGGAGGTCGCAGGCCAGCGCGAGCTGGAACCCGGCCCCCAGGGCATGTCCTTGGACCGCTGCCACGGTCGGCTTGGACATGCGCGCCAGTGCCAGGAATGGCCGCTGCACGACTCGGACGAAGGAGCGGAAGGGCTCCGGATCTCGTTCGGTTTGCGCCGCCAAGGGCCCGATCCGGGCGAGCAGCTCCAGGTCGATCCCTGCGCAGAACGATGGTCCCGCGCCCGCGATCACGACGGCACGTACGTCGGCGTCGGACCCGGCCATCTCGACGACCTCGGCGAGACGGTCGAACATGTCGAGCGTCATGGCGTTCCGCTTGTCCGGGCGGGCGAGCGTGATGACGGCCACGTCATCGTCGCGCTCGTAGAGGATGGTGTCGGCTTCTGGCACGAGAGCCCTCCAGGGTGGGCGAGAGGACCCTATACCATCGCCGCGTGACCGAACCCGCGTCCGAGCCCACGCGGACCTCCTGCCTTCTGTGTGGACGGCCGACGTATGACCCGGACAAACGCGAGCGCCCGTGGATCCGGGCGGCCAGCGAGGGTCGTCAGGTCCTGATCTGTCCGACGTGCCAGACGACGAACCAGGATTGGGCGGCGAGGCTCGATCGGTGCGCGAGATGCGGCAGCACCCGTCTCTCGGTCATGCTCGGCGAGGTGGTCTGTCGGCAGTGCGGGCTCATCGCCGGGCCAGAGGGGTAGTGGGTCAGTTTTGAAATCAAGTAGGGCGTGCAGTCTTCTCGAACGGTCAAAACGTCCTTTGGCTCCTCGCCGCATCGCCGCTGGACGATAGAGTGGGCCAACTCGCTCAGGTCTCGGAGGCAAATCCGTGAGCGGTCAGGCATGGGTACATCGTAGAACGAGACTTGCCGCCCTTCTCGTTCTCTCGGTCCTGGGTGCCGCGTGTTCCTCGGCTCAGGCCGCACCACCAGCCGCGCCGCCATGCAATCAGATCGTCCCCGAGTGTCACGCGAAGCGGCTCCCGAACCGCATCCTCCACGGTAACGAACAGAAGGGGGCGCTGCACTCTGTGGACGGCTTCAATCAGCAGGGTCTGATCTCCTTTGACGAGGCGCTTGGGCGAGCCTGGGATGAGGCTGGGCACTCGGCACAGACCGTCCAGGTCGTTCTTGGTTCGGCGAACGCGGATAAGCTGCACTGGGGCCACGGCTCACGCCTCTACTACGGCCTCTGGTGGACCGGGGTTCGCATCTGCGTCGGCGGCGGAGTGAGGCCCATCCAAAGCCCCCAGCCGCCGAGTTGCGGGCTAATGGACATGGCCGCCGTGATTGACGCCAGGACCGGAGCCTTTGTGGTGAGCGGCACCGCCTAGCGGAGAAACGTCAGCGTTCGTCAAACTGACCCACTACCGCCAGAGGACACGCTCTGACGGGCGTCTAAGATCGAGTCCCGGGCGCTTAGCTCAGCGGGAGAGCGCCGCCCTTACAAGGCGGAGGTCCCAGGTTCGAAACCTGGAGCGCCCACCAGGAGTGTCGACCTCGGGTGATGCTTGACGTTCCGGGCTCACCTGATCCTTGACGGAGTTTCGGCTGATTCTTGACACCGACTCCGCCTGATCCTTGACGGTGGCTTCGGCTGATGCTTGACACATCCCCATCTCCTTCCCCGTGCCAACGCGAGGAGGTGGGCCGTGCTAGTGGAGCTGAGCGTCATGGAGCAGCGGTACCAAGCGGTGCTGGCGGTGGTCAAGGACGGGTGGAAGGTGGTGGAGTTGGCCCGGCGCGTGGGGGTGTCCCGCCAGAGCGTCCACGCCTGGATCGCCCGCTACCAGCGCGACGGACTGGCCTCCCTGGCCGACCGGACCCACCTGCCCCCACCAGACCGACTTCCAGGTCGAGGCCCTGATCTGCGAGCTGCGCCGGGAGCACCCTGGGTGGGGTCCCCGGCGGATCGAGCACCACCTGGCCAGGTCGGGGGTGGACCCCGTCCCCTCCCGGTCCTCCATCTACCGGTGCCTGAAGCGCCACGGCCTCATCGAGCTCCGCTGGCGCCGGAAGCGCCGGGATGAGTACCTGCGGTTCGAGCGGGATCGGCCCATGCAGCTGTGGCAGATGGATGTGATGGGTGGGGTCCTGCTAGAGATGACACCGAGCTCAAGGTAGTCACCGGGGTTGTCAGTGCGGATTGTTACCCCGCACGACGGCTCCGATTGTCAGTCCGCGCAGCAGGCGAACCACCAGTCCTGCTCGCCCTCGACGGGCGTGAGCGTCACGACTCCCCACGACCACGACGAGCGCGTGCCCTCGGGGTCGTACTCCAGCGACCACGACGTCGCGAAGGGCGCGCCGTGGGTGGACGCGAAGAAGGCCCACTTGACGCGGCCATCACTGAAGAACCTCCCACCGACGTTCTCGATGGGGGTCCCGGACGCCGCCAGGGCGGCCTTGATCAGCTGGTGGTCGGCGTGCGCAACGTCGTCGAACTGGACCGCGCGGTCAGTGGAGCCACCGCAGTCCTCGGGGTCTCCGTCGAAGAAATCGCCGCGCTGGTAGGTGAGGATGGCGCACCCGGCCGCGTCCGTGAAGTACTCGACCTTCAGGTCCTCGAGGACCGGCAGGACCGTGGCCTTGAGACGCCCGATCTGTTCGGCCTTCTCGGCCTCCGACGGCAGATCGCCCCGGATCACTCGCAAAACGGCGAGGCCCCCGACAGCGGCCACAACGAGGACGATGACGACGGCGCCGAGCCTCAAGAACCTGGGCTTCACCGGCCCTGAACCCATGAGAACCTCTGATCGACCGAGAACACTCTACGCCGGCACCGGCACGACCAGGCGACATTGAACGAACCCTCGTGCATCCCAGTGTGTCACCATGGACCCCATGAGCAGACGAGCACAAACAGGCACTAAGGTGCCGGACATGACAGAGATCGGAACGGATTGGCGGGTGGTCGATGGCGTTGCGATGGCATGGTTCGACGCGCCGTCGCTGATCGAGGGGGCTGCGCTGGCCGGGCGCATCGTGGAGCTGTCGGCCGAGATCGTGGTCGACCTGCGCGCGACAGGCATGCGGGTGCGCCTCGACTCAGACGAGCACGCCGAGGCGGTGTCGGCGGCCGCGCGGGATCTCGGGCTGGCCGCGAACCCTGCCGTGCTGCAGCACCTGGGCATCGTGTTCGAATCCGCGAACCCGACTGAGGTGAGGCGGTTCTGGCAGCGCGCGCTCGACTACGCGCCTGGGGAGGACGGCGGTTTGGCGGATCCGTTGCGTCGCGACCCCGCGATACGGATCCGGCAGTTGACGGAGCCGCGGCCGCTTCGAAACCGCATCCACCTCGACGTGGTGCGGCCGGCCACGGCGGTCGAGCAGGCGAGTCTTGGTGAGGCATCCGGACCGTTCGGGGTCTGCCACACCGACACCGACGGCAACGAGGTCGACCTGGTGCCGGGCCAGGCGCTCGGCGAGGGGATCGGGACAGCCGACTGGCAGGCGGTGTTCAGCGCGA
>JBIOYQ010000038.1:0-25487 GCA_044870295.1 Actinomycetota bacterium | reverse complement strand
AACGCGAAACTGGCCCGTGAATCGTTCGCAGCCATGGAGCGGGGCGACACGCAATGGATGTCGGATCACCTGGCCGACGACGTGGTGTGGCACGTCGGCGGGAACAGCAAGGTCTCCGGTGAGATGCGAGGCAAGGACACGGTCCTGCAGATGACCACGGCCGCGACCGGCGGCGAGGGCAACATCGATATCCACGACATCCTGGCAAGCGACGACCACACGGTCATCCTGGGAACGGCCCACCTGGTGGCGCCCGACGGCGACCGGGTCGACTACAAGTTCGTCAACGTCTTCCACATCGAGGACGGGAAGGTCACCGAGGCGTGGGGGATGGCGGAGAACGACGCGGAGACCGACGCGTTCTTCGACAAGTTCGCGCCGTCCTAGGTGATCGTTCGAGCAGCCTTCGGGTCGACCGGACACCAGAGCAGCCGGGCCATCTTCGGTGGCGCCGCACTGAGCCACGCGTCCCATGCCCAAGCCGGCCGTGCGCTGGACCTACTGCTGGAGTACGGCGTCAATCACATCGATACGGCCGCCTCGTACGGCGACGCGGAGCTCCATATCGCGCCCTGGCTGAAGAACCACCCAGGAACGTTCTTCGTGGCGACCAAGACTGGCAAGCGCGACTACCGCGGCGCCAAGGAGGAGATCCACCGCTCCCTGGAGCGCCTCGGCGTCGACCATGTGGACCTGATCCAGCTCCACAATCTGGTGGACGTCATCGAGTGGGAGACGGCCTTGCGGGAGGGCGGGGCGTTGGAGGCCGCGATCGAGGCCAGGGACGAGGGACTGGTCCGGTTCATCGGCGTGACCGGCCACGGGCTGTCGGTGGCGGCCATGCACCGGCGCAGCCTCGCGCGCTTCGCCTTCGACTCCGTTCTCCTTCCGTACCACTTCGTGCAAGTCCGCGATGAACGCTTTCGCGCGGAGTTCGAAGGGCTGTTGGAGACGTGCCGGGAGGGTGGTGTAGCCGTCCAGACCATCAAGAGCATCGCCCTGGCTCCGTGGGAGGGCCGGCCGCAGACCACGACGACGTGGTACGAACCGCTCCGTGACCCCGACGACATCGCGCTGGCCATCCACTGGGTCCTGGGAAGGCCCGGCATCTTCCTGAACACGGCCAGCGACGTCGACCTGCTGCCGCAGGTCCTGGCCGCGGCCGACTCGTTCGCAGCTCGCCCGGACGAGGATGCCATGGAGCGGTTGGTGGACCGGCGATCGCTGAGGCCGCTGTTCGTCTGAGCGCCCGGTTCAGATCGCGCGCATGCGGTTGTTCCGGGGCTGGTGCTCCACCTCGGCCAGCCCGAGCGCCTCCATCAACGGCGGGATGTAGTTCCCGAACCTCCCTCGAAGCCCCTTCTTCATCCCGTACCAGCCGCCGACCGGATTATCGGGGGAGCGGGCCCACGCCTCCACCGTGCCCTCGGCGGCAGGCTTCTGCTCATCGGCGTTGCCCAGCGGCATCCAGTCGCCGTTCTGCTTCAGCATGGCGTGGAGGTCGTCCAGCGCCCGAAGCTGGTACCGAAGCTCGGTCTTGCCGACCATGCACACCAACGATGGGGGATCGCTCGTGTCGTCCCGATGCATCGTGTACTCGGAGCCGCCGGACGGCGTTGTCAGCACCCACGGATCGTCCTTCGTCCCCGATCCCTTGGACGTACTCGCCTTCGAGCTCACCGCTCTTCCCCCCTCTCGGTCATCATCGGCTCGTCGCTGCCCCACGGCGGTATGAAGTCCTCGGGGTCCACGCCCAGGGCGTCCGCGACCCTCGTCATGTGGTTGAAGAACGCAATGACTTGCACGGCGTCGTGGATGCCCCGGTCGTCGAAAGCATTGGCCCGCAGCGCATCCAGGTCCGCCGGCGTCATGTCGCGTTGGTGATGGGTGAGCTTGGCCGCGAACGCGCACAGGGCTCGGTCGGCGTTCGACAGGGGCGCGGACCGCCAATCGCCGGCCACCGCGTGGACGAACCGATCCGCCTCCTCCGCCGTCATCGTCCCGTCGACCTCTTCACGGAGGTCGTGCGCATGCGCCTGCGTTCAATAGTGGCATTCGAGCTCCGCCGAGACGACGGTCGCCAGCATCTCACGCTGGACCCTGGACAACGGCGACTCGCCCATCATGATCGTCTGGTAGAAGCGGATGGTGTCCCGCATGGCCTCGGGGTTGAGACTCATCACGTGGACGATGTGCCACACCCGGCCGGCCCTGGCCACCGCCCGATCCAGCTCGACCTTCAGCCGGCCCTTCGCCTCGTCGTGCGGGATCTGTCGGATCCAGGGCATGGCCGGGATTGTATCCACGCGTATCGGTGCGAGGTTCGGGTAGGAGTCACGGAGCACCCCCTCGCACACGGAGGTGAGACGCGTGGCGACCACCAAGCAGACCCAGGCGGCACGGCGCAACATCAAGCGAGCGCAGTCGGCCGCTCGGAAGAAGCGGACCATTGCCCACCTTCCGAAGAGCGTCCGCAGCGACCTCGGCCGGCAGGCGTCGCTCAGCCGGCAGCGCGGCGGCCGACCCGGGAGGGCACTCGAGGATCGCAACCGTCAGCAGCTCTACGAGGTGGCCAAGCGCAAGAACATCCCCGGCCGCTCGAGGATGGGGAAGTGGGAGCTGATCGACGCCATCCGGAAGGCCGGGTAAGGGAGAAAGCCAGCGCTCCGAGGTCAGGTGGCGAGAGCCTCCACCACCTGCTCCTCCAACCAACCCAGGTAGAAGAACAGCGCATACGCCGGAGCGTTGGGGTCGTGCTGATCCATCTCTTCCTGATACGTGTCCTCGGTGACGTTGAGCCGCGTCCCCAACACCAGGCGGAGATCGTTCAGCGCTGCCAGCCATGACGTCAGCTGATCCTCGGACAACCGCCGAGCGTCGATGGTCTGCTCCATGACCTGGAGGGCAGCGAGGTGTTCGGCTACCAGGTCGTCGTGCACCATGCGACGGTATTCGGCATCCCGCTCGGCGTCGTCCATGTACGCGGGTGGGAACAGCCTCCCCACGCCGACGTCGTCGGTCGGCATCGCCTCACGGAGCTGGGCTGGGAGCCTGCGCAGCAGCTCGCGTTCGCCCTCCGGCAGCCGCAGCTCGTAGTCGCCACGACGGGACCGCTTGACCCGGGGAGCGAACCGTCGCATGGGCTACCGGCCGATCAGGAGGTGTGCTCCATGGTGGCCCACAGACCGTGGGCGTGGAGCCGGAACGTGTCCAGTTCGGCCTTCTCGCGGCCGCCGCTCGACACCACCGCCTTGCCCTGGTGGTGGACCTGCAGCATGAGCTGGGTGGCTTTCTCGAGGCTGTACCCGAAGAGCTTCTGGAACACGAAGGTCACGTACGACATGAGGTTGATCGGGTCGTTCCAGACGATGACCAACCAAGGGCGGTCGATGACCGGCGCATCCTCGCCGGTGGGCCGTTCGACCTCGACGGGAGCGGTGGCAGCCCTCATCGGGCCATTCTCCCAGGCCCTCCATCCTCCGACTGTTACGCGGCGGTTCTGCGGTCCCGGCGATCGATCAGCTCGTAGGCCAGCCCGGCTGCGGCCGCGTAGGTGAAGTGCAGCACGGCATCTTTGGCCAACTCCCTCTGGTCCCACTCGGTAGCTGGCGGCGCCACCCGAAGCGTCGGCAGCATCACCAGCGCCGTCCCCCACACGATGGCGAAGTGCAGCAGCGTCGCCACGGGCGCCGCAAGGCCGAGCGCGGCGAGCGCTGCCCTGGGCACGCCCCACCCCGTGCCATACGCCCAGTGCGTCAGGTTCGACAGGCGCTGTTCGCCTTCCTCGTCCTTGGGCTCGACCTTCACGACCTTCTCCACAGCCTTCGCCGGGGCGTCACTGGGCTCCCGTCCGGTCAGCTTCTGATCGAGCATCTGGGCGGCGGTGATCGCAGCGGTGCCGGCCAACCCGGCCAGGATCCCCTTTCCGATGGTGTCGGCGACGGTTGAGAGCTTCATGTCTGTGCCTCCTGCCGTTGGTGCGTGGGCGACCCGTACGGGCTACCCGAGAGTGCGGCCGACAAACACGCCTGCCGTCGCACGAAGCATCGCCAGAGGTCGGGGCTTGACAGATAAGTCCGAGTTCGATATATCCAAGTTTGATATAGCGGTGCCGGAGCGAGTCGAGGAGGAAGGCAGCGTGGCCGGGACCAGTCCAGATCCAGCGCTCACCCCAGCCATGTTCCACATCCTGCTGGCCCTGGCTGCGGGGGAGATGCACGGCTACGCCATCATGCGCGAGGTCGCCATCCTCTCCGACGGCAGCATGAGCATCGGTCCCGGAACCATGTACGGCTCCATCAAGAAGATGGTGGCGGCGGGGCTGATCGAGGAATCCGCGCGGCGTCCGGATCCCCGGCTGGACGACGAGCGTCGTCGGTACTACCGGATCACCGACGTGGGCCGGCGGGTGGTGATGAACGAGGCGGAGCGGTTGTCCCGGCTGGTCCGCGAGGCCCGCAGCCGTCGCCTCCTGCGCGGGCCCGCCACGGAGCTGGGGGAGGCGACGTGATCGATCGGGATTCCCGGCTGGCTCGCCATGCGGGCCTCTACCGCAGGCTCCTCGTCCTGTATCCGAACGGCTTTCGGCGCGAGTTCGCCGGCGACATGGTCCAGCTGTTCCGCGACCGGCTGCGGGACCGGGCGGCCGGCGGCCGGGTCGGGCCGGTGGCGGGGGTGTGGATGTGGGCGGTCGGGGATCTGGTCCGCACGGCTCCGCGCGAACGGGTCCGCTCGCTGGTGGAGGAGCGGCGAGGCGCCATCTCGGGAGGGAGGTCGGGAATGTTCCGTTTCATCGTCCGCCGGGTGCTCATCTCCATCCCGGTGCTGCTGGTGGCCAGCATCCTGGTGTTCGTGGTGATCCGAACCAGCATCGATCCGCTGGGCGCGTGCAACATCGCGCCGCACCAGACCCCGGGGAGCTGCGCCCGGCTCAAGCACGAACTCGGGCTGGACCGCGGGTTGTTCGTCCAGTACACGACATGGTTCGGCCACTTCGCGCGGGGAGACTGGGGACGGTCGGTCCTGTCGAACCGTCCGGTCCTCCCCGACATCCGAACCGCGCTGGCCAACTCCCTGGTGCTGGGGCTGGTCGCCACCGCGGTGTCGCTGGTGATCGGTGTCTCCGTCGGCGTCTATTCCGCGCTGCGCCAGTACTCCTGGTTCGATCACGTCTCCACCGGGGGAGCGTTCCTCGGTCTGTCCATCCCGAACTTCTGGTTCGCCCTGCTCCTACAGATCTTCTTCGGGGTGATGCTGACCCAGCTGCTCCATCTCCACAACCCGTTGCTGCCAACGGCGGGCTTATACACGCCGGGACACGAAGGGTTCGACCTCATCGATCGCCTCCGGCACCTGATCCTGCCCATGCTGGTGCTGGCGGTGCAGATCATCGCGGTGTACAGCCGGTACATGCGCGCTTCCATGCTGGAAGTGCTGCACAGCGACTACCTGCGGACCGCTCGGGCCAAGGGCCTCCGGGAGCGCCGGGTGGTGGTGCGCCACGCCATGCGGAACGCCCTGATCCCGCTGTCCACACAGCTGGCGCTCGACGTCGGCGCCATCTTCGGCGGTCTGATCATCACCGAGCAGATCTTCGAGTACCCGGGCATGGGGCGGTTCTTCATCAACGCCTTCGGGAGGGGCGACTTCCAGCAGGTCCTGCCGTGGGTCATGGTGACGGTGTTCGCCATCATCCTGTTCAACATGGTGGCGGACATCATGTATGCGGTGCTGGATCCGAGGATCCGCTACGGTTAGGGGCATGTGCCGAAGCATCAAGACCCTCCGCCGGCCGGACGGGCCGGCCACCGACGAAGAGATCGACGCCGCAGCGCTGCAGTTCGTGCGGAAGGTGAGCGGCTACCGTTCGCCGTCGCCCGCCAACACCGAGGCGTTCGACGCCGCGGTCCGGGAGGTGGCTGAGGCCTCGCGCCGCCTGCTGTCCTCCCTGCGGCCCGGAGCACGGGTCAAGAGAGCAGCGGAAGCCTCGACCACCGCGTGACGAACGGGAGCCCTCGGTGAGGACCTATCCATCCGATGACGGCAACGCCGCGTTCATCTCCCTGGCGCGCGGCGAAGACCTCCTGGAGGGGCTGAACCAGGCAGTCGCCGAGTTGGGGGTGGAGGCCGGCACGATTCAGGTGATCGGGGGCCTGGAGGCGGCGGTGGTCGGGTACTTCGACCCGAAGACCAGCGAGTACCTGAAGATCCCGACGGGGCACGTCGAGATCAGCTCGGGGCTGGGCAACGTCTCCATCCGGGACGGCGCGCCGTTCATCCATCTTCACTTGCTGTTGTCCGGTCCGGACGGCTCGACAGTGGGCGGGCATGCCATGGAGGGGTGCCTCGCCTACGTGGTGGAGGCGTACCTGCGGAAGCTCGGCGGCCCTCCGCCGGTGCGTCAGCAGGTGGAGGGCTTGACGCTGAAGGTCTGGCCCGGGAACTGAGGGTCCCTAGGCTTCGGTCTCACCCTCCGCCACGGCTCGCGGTCCCGTGGCCTCACCGTTGCCCGATGTGTCCGGTCGGTCCGGCACCTCGCCGTTCCCCTGCTGACCGGCCGCACCGACGACGGCGGGCACCAGAACCGGAAGGGACTCCTCGACCTTGCCGTGATGCTGGTGCGCTGCCAGCACGCGCTCGTGGTACGCCTTCGCCTGCTCGAGAAACTCCTTCGCGTGGTAGGGGCGTCCATCGATCAGCGGACCTTCACGTCCCTCAATGATGGCGATGACGTCTTCGCCGGTCAGGGTCTTGGTCGTCTCCAGCGCATGCGCCAAGGCGAGGATCTCCCGCCGATTGTCCTCGAGCAGCGACTGCGTGCGCTCCAGCAGCTCCTGGAGCTTCTGCTCGATCCGCGCACCCAGGTGGGACAGGACGCGGTCCTTCTGCTTCTCCTCGTCCTTGCCGGCCCCGATCACGCCGAGGCGATTGGTCACCCCATGGACCGACACGGTGGTCCCCATGCCCCAGTACCCCTCCATGAACGTCGTGAGCGTGGTGGCGCCCTCGAGGTCCGCCGAGACACCGGAGGAGCTGTCCCCTCCGAAGAACATCCGTTCTCCCGCCAAGGAGGCGAGCCCGACCATCACGTCGGCCTCGAACTCGGTGCGCCAGTGGGTGAACTGGTCCTCCGGCGGGATGGAAGCGACCATGCCCAGATAGCTGCCGCCCTTCTCGATCGTGGCGATGTCGATGGTCAGGTGGTGGCGGACCCGGTAGGCCGCGACCGCATGGCAGGCTTCGTGGATCGCCACCGCGTGCCGCTCGCGTTCGATGTACTCCACGTCCTCGGGCGGCCCCAGCTCCTTGAGCTGCTTGGCCTTGACCATGTCCTTCCACTCGATCGCCTCACGGCCTTCCTCGATGGCGTTGATGAGGGCCGCGTTGACGAGGTCCTCGATCGCCGCCCCTCCGTAGTAGGGCGTGATCGTGGCGATCTTGTCGACGTGCTCCTCCGTGAGCACGTGCCTCACCTTGCCGAGGTACCGGTTGTAGGTGTCGATGCGGCCCTGCTTCGACGGGTAGCCCACCTTGTACATGCGCTCGATCCGACCCGGTCGCAGCAGGGCGGGATCGAGGGCCTCGGGCATGTTCGTGGCCATGAACGTGAGGATCCGGTACTTGAAGGGCGGCCTCGGCTTCATGCCGAGGAACCGGCGGATGTGCCGGTTGATGAACCCCCGAGGCTTCTCCATGCCATCCAGCTCGGAGAGCAGCATCGGCAGGATCCCCATGCCACCCCCGCCCATCCCCATGCCGGCGATGATGCCGTCGCGCTTCGGGCCAATCGGGTCGGGCGTCATGCTCTGGTGCAGCAGCAGGAACTGCGCCTGCGATCCGAGATAGGCCGTCCCGTTGCACTGCACCGACGCGGGGGAGTGGCTCGTCATGCGGCCCGGCGGACCGCCTCCGACCGCGATCCCTCTGTTCCCCAATGAGTCTGCCTCGTCGAAGAACATGATCACGCCGCCATGCCGGAGCGCCAACTTCCGTGCCTTCCGGAACAGCGCCTTGACCTTCAGGGGTCCCACGCCGAAGAACATGTTCTGGAAGGCGGCGGGTTCGACCGAGATGAAGGGCTTGCTGGTCTCGCCGGCGACCGCCTTCGCCATCATCGTCTTCCCGGTTCCTGGAGGGCCCCACAGGAGGATGCCCTTGGGGACCTTTCCTCCTCGTGACTCGATGGCACCCGGGTTCTCCAGGAACAGCACGGTCTCTTTGACCTTCTCCAGCACGCGATCCTGACCCTTGACGTCCCCGAACCGGGTCTCGATCTCATCGGGCCTGAAGACCTCGCTGCCGCCCTTCGACAGCAGCCAGAAGAGCCCGATGAACTGGAAGGCGATGAAGAAGAACGCGAACGCCAGCTGAAAGGCGAACGGGAGAGCCTTGGTGAGCACGATCGGGATCTGGATCATGGCGGTGGCCGGCGGCAGGTGGTAGACCTTCGCCAGCACCAGGTCCAGGATCACGAAGACGAAGAACACCTTGAGCACACGGCTGACGCGGTACCGGGTCCATGCCTTCATCGTCCCCGTGCGCTTCTCGAGGCGCGACCAGATCCTGCTCCATCGCCGGTGATACCTGGGCGAGTGCTCGCTGACCAGGTAATGGAGTTGGCGCAGTACCTCGAGGCCCGCCAGGGCCAGCAGCCACCAATAGGAGCGGAGGGTCTGGTTGAACGCCTCACGGGTAGAGATGGCCGGGTCGAATTGCGCAACGTTCGCCCAGAACAGCAGGAGCCACGACCCGAGGAAGAGCAGGATCAGTTTGATGCGATCCCAGAAGTCGAGCGGTTTCCTGGTGGTGCGTTCGTCGTCGCGGGGACGGCTGGTGAACCGCGCGGGAGGAGACGACGGTTGGTCATCGGCTCGCGGCGGCAGTGCCGGCTGGATCTCTTCGGTCATCTCACCGCTCCTTTACCGTCCACGAGTCGGCGATCTGGTCGATCAACGACTTGTTCGCCTGGAAGCAGTGCGACTCGCACCGCACCAGGAAGATGTACAGCGTGTTCGTCGAAGCATCCACCACGGCGGTCTGGATGACGCGGATGACGGTCCCCCCGGAAGCCACGCCGGTGGCGCCGTTGGGGATGACGTCGTACATGATGCGATTCCCGTGGAGCCCTCCCGGGAGCACGACGTCCTTGTACGAGAGGACCTCCGCGGCATTGACCTGGAGTAGTTGATCGACGGGGTAGATCACGTTGCGGATCCCGGCCAACGAGAGCTGATCGCGGATCTGGAACGTCAGCTTCTGGACACGAGCCTCGACCACCGGGTGCGCCGGAGCGTCGCCCAAGGAGAGGATGTGATCGAGGTTCGGCGTGGGATCCGAGTCGAAGGCGATCAGCCACGGGATCTGCTCGTTGGTGGCCGCGGAGAGACTCTGTCCCGATGCCACCAGGATGTCCCGCTTGTCGTAGAACTTCCAGCCGGCCGGTACCTTGAAGTACGCGCGCCGGTCCGAGCTGCTCACGTACATGAAGCCCGAGCTCGAGCAGGAAACGGAGAGAACGACCAGCCCCACCATGAGCGCGAGGAAGGCCGTCCCTCGTGAGCGTCGGCGCTGAAGCTTGCCCGAGGACACCATTCGTAATTATCGCGCCCCGAAGGCGGAAAGTTCAGGGACCTTTCGACTCGATTCCCGGCGGACCAAGTATGTTGGAGCCCGTGAGCACCAAGGCAATCGAGGAAATCTCCCTCGCAGCCGGCATCCTCGGGGCTCTCATCCTGGCCGCGGGCTCCCTGCTCATGATCTTGGCCAGCCGTTCCTACACCGGCCCCAGCGACGCCGACCACCGCAGGGAGAAATGGATGCACCTGCTCGGAGGCCTGCTGATCGCCGTCGGGTTCGCCGGATCCCTGTGGCGGCTGGTCCAGAGATAGCCCCGTCCGGCCCGGCGGCCTCATGGCCCGAATGATCGTCGGCGTCCGACACGCCCAGGTGTGGAATCCCGACGGCCTCGTCTACGCCCGACTTCCCGGCTTCCACCTCTCGGACCAGGGGAGGCAGGAGGCCAAGGGGCTGGCGTCCGCGCTGAGGGCGGCGCCGGTGAGGGCCGTGTTCGCCAGCCCTCTGGAGCGGGCCACGGAGACCGCCGAGATCCTGGCCGAACCCCACGGCATCTCGGTGGCCGTGGACGACCGCCTCATCGAGTGGTCGTTCTGGGTCCGGTGGCAAGGGTTGCCCTGGAGCCGCATCCGCGAGCGAGACCCCCACCTCCTCGAGCTGTACGCGCAGGATCCCGCGTCCGCCGACTTGGACGAGCCCCTCTCCGTCGCCGCCGAACGGATCTTGGACTGGGCTCGGGATGCGGAGTCGATCGTCCCCGACGGCCTGGTGCTGGGGGTGACGCATGAAGCGCCGTTGGCGGCGGCCCTCCTCGCCGGGGCGGGCGCCGGTCTCGGCGCGTTCCATACGACCCACCTGCCCCACCTGGCCACGGTTCGGCTCCTGCCGGGCCCGCCCGAGGCGGTCGACCTGGCGGCGTGGGTGAGGTCCTGCTGACGCGGTCGGTGGTCGTTTTGCCTGTTCGGCGCGCGGGTATCCACACGAGCGATCAAACCGCGGGCCGGTTCGCCTGACCGAAGAGGAGGTTGATGTGGCGATTCTCCTGCTGCTCCTGCTGGTGGCGATCCTGTTCGGCCTGGGCTTCGTGGTGAAGTGGCTGTTCATCGTGGCGGCGATCTTCTTCGTGCTCTGGCTCGCCGGATGGCTGCTTCACGGGCCCGAGCGGCGGTGGTACTACTGGTGACCAAGTGCAGGTAGGTCGTGGCGCACAGGGGCCCCGGAAGGACAGGGGCCCCTTCCGCTTTTGAGGGGCAGATCTCAGTTCGGCTTCAGATTGATCCCTAGCATGGACTCGGTGACGAGAAGGTCCCGTCTCCGAGGCCTGTCCCCCCTGGCCGGTGCGTTGGTGGGACTGGCCCTTCTCGTCGGCGCCTGCACCAGCAACGGCGCAAGCACGGCAACGGGCCGGCCGGCGTCATCTCCCTCCCTTGCGCCGGCCGGCCAGCCGGCTTCGGTAGACGTCAACGCCGATCCCGTGGTGCAGGTGGTCAAACGGGTCGCCCCGGCTGTCGTCAACATCACCAGCTCGACGCTGACGCAAGGCGCCTTCGGAGGAGTCCAACAGGCGAAAGGCGTCGGGACCGGGTTCATCATCCGCTCCGACGGGGTGATCGTGACGAACTTCCACGTGGTGGAGGGGGCGCTGAACCTGAAGGTCACCTTGCCTCCGCCCGACAGCAGGAGCTTCGACGGCCGGGTCATCGGCGGGGATTCCGAGCACGACCTGGCGGTGGTCAAGATCGACGCCACCGGGCTCCCAACGGTGGCCATGGGGAGCTCGGCGGACCTGGCGGTGGGGGAGCGGGTGGTGGCGCTGGGCTACGCGCTGGCGCTGCCCGGGGGTCCGACCGTGACCGACGGCATCCTGTCGTCGCTGGCCCGGACGGTGCAGGTCCAGGATCCCGAGCAGAACCTCACTCGGACCATCCAGGACGCCCTCCAGACCGACGCGGCCATCAATCCGGGGAATTCGGGAGGGCCGCTCGTCGACCTGGCGGGGAACGTGATCGGGATCAACACCGCCGGCAACGCGGGCGCCGAGAACATCGGCTTCGCCATCGCCGTCGATGCGGCGAAGCCCATCGTGACCCAGGCCATCGAGCATCCCAACGCGCCCGTCGCCTACCTCGGGGTTTCGACGCAAACGGTGGACGCCGGCCTGGCCGCCCAGTTCCAGCTGCCCGTCGACCACGGCGCCTACGTCGTCGCCCTGGCCCCGGGGGGTCCCGCCGAGACGGCCGGGATCGAGATCGGCACGGTCATCGTCAGCTTCGACGGCACGGCCATCGACACCGATGACCAACTCCGGGACGCCATCTCCTCGAAGAAGCCGGGCGACAAGGCCACCGTCGAGGTGGTCTCTTCCGACGGCGGCACGACGTCCCTCACCGTGACGTTGGGAGTTCGACCCCTCGGTCCGTGAGGTAGCCTTGCGTCGTGAAGGTCAGGCTCCGGAACCCCGATCGGGAGCTGGACGTGGCCGGAGGGCGGAGGGTTCGTGAGGTCCTCGCCGAGCTGTCGATCGATCCCGACTCCGTTCTCGTCATCAGGGATCGGTCCCTCCTGACGCGGGAAGACAGGGTGAGGGATGACGACGTGCTCGAGGTGAGGCCGGTGATCTCCGGAGGCTGCCGATGAGGTGCCGGCGCTGCTCCCGCGCCGCCGTCATCGAGATTCGCCGACACAACGCCGCGTTCTGCCAGACGTGCTTCTTCCATCACACGCACCTCCAGATCCGCCGGGCCATCGACGACCACGAGATGTTCGGGCCGGGCGACCGCATCCTGGTGGCGGTGTCGGGCGGGAAGGATTCGCTCGCCCTGTGGCATGCCCTGCTGGAGATGGGATACGCGGCCACGGGCATGTATCTCGGCCTGGGGATCGGCGAGTACTCGGAGCGGTCCGGCCGGGTGGCCCAAGCCTTCGCCGAGGCACGGGGAGTTGAGCTGATCCACGTCGACCTCGCCGATGAGTACGGCTTCGACATCCCGACGGCCGGACGGAAGGGCTCGCGCTCCACGTGCTCGGTGTGCGGCCTGTCGAAGCGTTACGTGTTCAACCGCGTGGCCCTGGACCACGGGTTCGATGTCGTAGCCACCGGCCACAATCTCGACGATGAGGCGGCCACCCTGCTCGGGAACACCCTGCGATGGCAGACTGGCTACATCGCCCGGCAGTTCCCGTCGCTGGCCGCCCGCGAGGGCATGGTGCGAAAGGTCAAACCCCTGCACCGGCTCTCGGAGCGCGAGACCGCCGCCTACGCCTTCCTCCAGGGCATCGACTACGTGATCGAGGAGTGTCCCCTGGTGGCCGGCAACACCCAGCTCAAGTACAAGGAGGCCATGAACCATCTGGAGGCAGGGTCACCGGGGACGAAGGCGTCGTTCTACCTCGGGTACCTGGATCGAGCGGCCCAGCTCTTCCAGGACGACCAGGGAGACGCCCTCGTCGCGTGCCGGCGGTGTGGGCAACCCACCACGGGCCGGTTCTGCGCGTTCTGCCGGGCCAGGGCCCAGATCCTGGGCGAACGCCTGGGGCCGCCCGTCGAGGAGGCGGACGACCAGGTCGGCCGGGAGCTCTCGGACGAGGTCCTCCCCGAAGAGCTCTACGGGCGCTCGCTGCCGGCGAGCCGCGGGTGAGCGCTCCCTTCGAACCAGGGGAACGCGCCTTGCTGATCGACCCGCGAGGCAGGCGGTTCATGGTCCGGCTCCAGCCCGGGTCCACCTTCCACTACCACGCCGGGATGGTGCCGCACGACCTCATCCTCGGTTCGGAGGAGGGAACGGTGGTGCACTCGACCACCGGTACCTCCCTCACGGCGATGCGACCCACCTTCGCGGACTTCGTGCTGAAGATGCCGCGCGGCGCGCAGGTGATCTACCCGAAGGACATCGGAGCGATCCTCATCGAGGCCGACATCGCTCCGGGCACGGCCGTGTTGGAGGCCGGGACCGGGTCGGGAGCGCTCACCGCCGCGCTGTGCCGGGCCACGGGGCCCGAGGGCAGGGTGGTCTCCTACGAAGTGCGCCCCGACTTCCACGAGCGGGCCTCGTCGAACCTGGAGGCCTTCTTCGGCAAGCTCCCGGCATGGCTCGATCTGCGGCTCGGGGACGTCCGCGACGTGCGTGGCACGGGTGAGCGGTTCGATCGGGTCGTGCTGGACCTCCCGGAACCGTGGGAGATCCTCCCCGAGGTCGGCCAGGTCCTGCCTCCCGGCGGGCTGCTCTGCACGTACCTCCCAACCGTGAACCAGGTGCAGCAGGGCGGCCTGGCCATGGAGGCAGCCGGCTACACCGAGGTCACGACGTTCGAGATCCTGATGCGGACCTGGCACGTCACCGAGCGGAGCGTCCGGCCTGACCACCGTATGGTGGCGCACACGGGCTTCATCACGGTCGGGCGGATGACGTACGCCGGGACTTAAGCTCACCATCCCCCGAACCGAGATTCCGCGTAGAAGGATTGCGGAGTCCGGGTTCGTCCGGACGACCGGGGATATATTGGGAGGCAGGTCAAGAGGAAGGTACGAAAGGTCATGCCGCAAAAGACGCCGGACCCTGAGGAACAACTGGAGCGGTACGAGAAGGAGATCCACCAGCTCCAGACCCAGATCAAGTTCCTCGAAGACGAGACGGCGCTGCTGCGACGCCGCCTCACGAACTCTCCCCGCCAGGTCAAGGTCCTGGAGGAGCAGCTGCTGCAACAGCGGGGCGAGCTGGCCCGGGCCATCGCCCAGAACGACAAGCTCGTCGAGGTCCTCCGCTCGGAGCGCGAGAAGATCGCCGCCCTGAAGGAAGAGGTCGAGAAGCTCGCTCGTCCTCCCGCGACCTTCGGCGTCTATCTGGCCGAGAACGACGAGGGATCGGTCGACGTGTTCACCGGTGGGCGCAAGATGCGCGTCAACGTCGATCCCGAGATCGACCACGGCCGGTTCCGCAAGGGCGTCGAGGTCATCCTCAACGAGGCCCTCAACGTCGTGGACGTGCTCGACCAAGAGGTCATCGGAGAGGTCACCACCGTCAAGCAGCTGCTCGGCGAGGACCGCGCCGTGCTGATCGGGCGCGGCGACGAGGAGGCCGTGGCCATGCTGTCGCACTCCATCCGCGGCTCGCTGCGGGTGGGCGACCCCGTGCTCTACGACCCGCGCTCCGGCTACGCGCTCGAGACCCTGCCGAAGGAAGAGGTGGAGGAGGTCATCCTCGAGGAGATCCCCGACGTGTCGTACGAAGACATCGGGGGACTCGGGCCGCAGATCGAGGACATCCGCGACGCCGTGGAGCTGCCGTTCCTCTACGCCGAGCTGTTCGCCGAGCACCAGCTTCCACCGCCCAAGGGCGTCCTCCTGTACGGCCCGCCCGGCTGCGGCAAGACGCTCATCGCCAAGGCCGTCGCGCACTCACTGGCCCAGCAGGTGGCGGAGAAGACCGGGCACAGCGACGCACACTCGTACTTCTTGAACATCAAGGGGCCCGAGCTCCTCAACAAATACGTGGGTGAGACCGAGCGGCAGATCCGGCTGATCTTCCAGCGGGCCAAGGAGAAGTCCGCCGAGGGATTCCCGGTCATCGTGTTCTTCGACGAGATGGACTCCTTGTTCCGCACGCGTGGCAGCGGCATCTCCAGCGATGTGGAGAACACCATCGTTCCCCAGCTGCTGTCGGAGATCGACGGAGTGGAGGGCCTGAAGAACGTCATCGTGATCGGCGCGTCCAACCGCGAGGACATGATCGACCCGGCCATCCTGCGGCCGGGCCGGCTGGACGTGAAGATCAAGATCGAGCGACCCGACGGCGACGCGGCGCGTGAGATCCTGGCGAAGTACCTCACCCCCGAGGTCCCCCTCCACGGCTCCGAGCTGGAAACCGTCGGCGGCGACCGGGAGAAGGCCATCCGGCGCATGATCGACACCACGATCGACCGCATGTACGCGGCGTCGGAGGAGAACCGGTTCCTCGAAGTGACCTATCAGTCCGGTGACAAGGAGATCCTGTACTTCAAGGACTTCAACTCGGGCGCCATGATCGAGAACATCGTCCGGCGCGCCAAGAAGATGGCCATCAAGCGGTTCCTCTCCCAGGGCGAGAAGGGCCTGAAGCTCGAGGACCTGATCACGGCGATCCGGGACGAGTTCAAGGAGAACGAGGACCTGCCCAACACCACCAACCCGGACGACTGGGCCAGGATCTCGGGCAAGAAGGGCGAGCGGATCGTGTACATCCGGACGCTGCTCGGTGAGCCCGGCAAGGAGGGCCGCCAGGTCGAGCGGGTCAGCGCCGGGCAGTACCTGTAAGGCCGCGTTCACCGGCCCGTCCCCTGGGGCACGTATCCTAGGAGCGCCATGTCGATCCCCAAGGTGATGGGCATCGAAACCGAGTACGGCATCTCTGGCCCCGGCATGGGCGACTTCAACCCGGTCCTGTCCTCCTCGCTGCTCATCAACTCCTATGCCGGCACGCTGCGGCGGATCCGTTGGGACTACGAGCAGGAGTCACCGTTGCGCGACGCCCGGGGATTCGAACCGGTGCAGGAGCGCCAGCCGGTCGAGGAAGACCTGGGTCTGGCGAACGTCATCCTTCCCAACGGGGCGCGGTACTACGTGGACCACGCCCACCCCGAGTACTCGACACCGGAGTGCGCCACCGCGCGGGGCCTGGTGGCCCACGACAAGGCGGGCGAACGGATTCTGGAGCGATCCCTCCAGTCCGCTCGCGAGCTGCTGCCGCCCGGAGAGCGCCTGGCCATCTACAAGAACAACACCGACGGCAAGGGCAACTCGTACGGCTGCCACGAGAACTACCTGGTGGATCGGGGCACGCCGTTCGCCCGAATCGTTCGCGACCTGACGCCCTTCCTGGTCACGCGGCAGATCTTCACGGGGGCCGGGAAGGTCGGATCGGAGAGCCCGCGCGAGGAGGCCCGGCACGTCCACTACCAGCTGTCCCAGCGACCCGACTTCTTCGAGGCGGAGGTGGGTCTGGAGACCACCCTGAAGCGGCCCATCATCAACACGCGAGACGAGCCGCACGCGGACCCCGAGAAGTACCGCCGGCTCCACGTCATCGTGGGCGACGCCAACATGTGCGAGGTGGCCACGTTCCTGAAGGCAGGAACGACCGCCCTGGTCCTCAAGATGATCGAGGACGAGTTCGTCCCGGACCTCTCGCTGGAATCGCCGGTCGGCGCCCTCCACGAAGTGTCGTGGGACACCTCCTGCCGCCAGACGGTCAGGCTGCGTGACGGCCGTCGGCTCCGGGCGCTCGAGCTGCAGTGGGAGTACCTAGACCTGGCGAAGGCGTACGTCAAGGAGGTGGACCCGTCGGCCTCACATGTCGAGGTCCTCACGTGGTGGGAGTCCGTGCTGGGAGGCATCGAGGACGACCCGCTCAGCCTCCACCGCGAACTGGACTGGGTGGCGAAGTACCGGATGCTCGAGGCCTATCGGGTCCGCGACGGCCTGGACTGGCACAGCCCGAAGCTGGCCATGATCGACCTCCAGTATCACGACATCCGACAGGACAAGGGCCTGTACTACCGCCTCGTCGATGCCGGAAAGGTCGAGCGCATCGTCGCGGAGGCGGAGATCCAGCGAGCCATCGAACAGCCCCCCGACGACACACGCGCCTACTTCCGTGGCCGCTGCATCGCACGGTACCCGCAGTCGATCGCGGCGGCCTCCTGGGACTCGATCATCTTCGACACGGGCGCCGAGGCGTTGCAGCGCGTGCCGACCCGGGAACCTCTCAGGGGGACCCGGGACCACGTCGAAGATCTGTTGGAGGCGTCGGAGACCGCGGCCAGCCTGATCGCAGCGCTCCAGCGGTAGCCAGCCCTGCCCGCCCCGACTCTCAGGGAATTCTTATCGACCGACCCTTCCCAGTCCCCACGCCTCATGTCTAGTGTTGGCTCGATGACGGTCCCGCGGCGAGGCGGCTTGCCTTGGTGGACGATCAACGCCACCGTGCTCCTGAGCACGTGGGCACTGCTGATGTCCACCGCGGGCAGCGCATCAGCGGAGGTGACCACGCCTGGCGGACCGCTTGCCACGTGGACCCGGACCGGGGGTCCAACCAACGTCACTACGCTCGCCCTCGCCATCGATCCCGTGGCCACGACGATCGTCTATCGAGGCGGTCCCGACGGCGTGTACAAGTCCACCGACGGCGGCGTCACGTGGAGGAAGACCGGCGCGCTCGCCGCCCAGGTCCAAGCCCTCGTCATCGATCCGTCCGATCCGCAGACGGTCTACGCGGGGACCTACGGCGAGGGAGTCTGGAGATCCAAGAACGGCGGAGTCACCTGGTCGCAGACCGGCCACATGTCAAGCCGCTACGTCTGGGCTATCGCGATCGACCCCCTCGAGACGCAGACCGTGTACACCGCCAACGACGCCTACGTCTACAAGTCCACCAACGGCGGTCGCACGTGGATCAAGGCGAGCAGCGGGGTCCCGCTCGACAAGATGCAAGCGCTAGCCCTGGACCCGGCGGACCCCGAGACAATCTACGTGGGGACCAACAACACGCAGTCGGACGGCCACGGCGTCTACAAGACCACTGACGGGGGGGCCACCTGGCTCCCCGCGAACGGCGGTGAGATGGGGTCCCTCCGCGTCTTGGCCCTGGCCATCGATCCGCTCGATCCGGAGACCCTCTACGCGGGGACGTACGAGCGGCTCGAAGGGCAGGGCGGGGTCCTCAAGACGACGGACGGAGGTACGACGTGGACCCGGTTGAGCTCGTGGGGGACCGTGAACACCCTGGCCATTGACCCAGCCCGCCCGGCGACGGTATACGCGGGGCCTGCGGGCTTGGGCATTTTCAAAACGGGGAACGGGGGGGACATCTGGCAGCAGGTGAACGATGGCCTGACCGTTCCGTGGGTGAACGCCATCGCGATCGATCCATCTCGAACGACGAAGCTCTTCGCGGGAACATCGAACGCGGTGTTCATGTCGGCTCGAGGCGGAGTGACATGGCAGCTCAGCACGGCGCTGGCATTGTTTGGGTCGGCGGCCATCGCAGCAGACCCGACGGCACCGGGGACGATCTACGCCTCGGCGTTTGGCGTCCTCAAGAGCACTGACGGAGGGAGAACGTGGACCGACGCGAGCGTGGGCTTGTCGACGCTCGGGTCGGTCACCGCCCTGACCCTCGATCCATCAGACCCATTGACCCTGTATGCGGGAACCTCCCTTGGGGAGATGTTCAGGACCACCGACGGCGGGATCTCTTGGGCACCGCTCAACGGGAGTCTTCCCTTGACTCCCATCGCTGTCGTGGCCATCGATCCGTCGGCGCCCTCCACGATCTACGCGGGCGGTAACAGCGGGGTGGTGAAGTCGACCGATCGCGGGAACACCTGGATCGACGCATCCGATGGTCTTGTCGGATTTCTCGACGTCACCGCGTTGCTGATCGACCCAACTGATCCGGCTGTCGTCTACGCGGGCCTTTCCTACGATGACGGGGAAAACTCGGCGGGCGTGTACAAGTCCGGGGATGCCGGTGCGACATGGTCCAGGTCGAGCACTGGCTTCTCGGGCTACGACACGTCCGTCTATGGGCTCGCCATCGATCCTCGGGACCACTCCACCATCTATGCCGCTGCAGGCTGCGGGGGTCACGGTGAGGAGGTGGAGTGCTACATGAGCACCGTGTACCGCACGTCGGACGCGGCAGACCACTGGGATGACCTGCTGACCGTCGAGGACAACTGGATGTCCTCCGTCGTCATCGACCCTGCCGATCCGCAGACCCTGTTCGCCGGCAGCACCGGCTACGCAGACCCTGTCTCACGAAGCTCCGACGCCGGGCAGAGCTGGACCCCCTTCGCCGACGGGTTAGGCGACAGCTATGTATTCGCCTTGGTTTTCGACGGGAGCGGAGCCTTGTACGCCGCCACCAGCGACGGGGTGTTCAAGTCCCAGCCCTGACCGCCGACTGCTTACACAGCGACGTCGGCGGCTCCGCCTAGAATGGACCACGTTCGCAAACCGATCGAGGAGTGATCCAGTTGCCTCAGGAACAGGAACAGAAGAAGAGCCAGCGCAAGGGTGGCGGCGGCTCCGGCGAGGCCGGGCAGGCCGAGGCGGGTGAGAAGGCCGAGAAGCTCAAGGAAGAGATGGACGACATCCTCGACGAGATCGACTCCGTGCTGGAGGAGAACGCCGAGGAGTTCGTGAAGTCGTACGTCCAGAAGGGCGGGGAGTGACGGACCCCAACCGGGGCGGTCCCGATCTGTCGGGACCTGGGGTCCCGGGATCGGGGTACCCGCTCGGAGCCAATCCCAGTTTCGCGGACCTGCTGCGGACGGCCAGCTCGGGCCGTGAGCCCTGGACCCCACCAGGGGCGGAGTCGGCCGGTGCGGGCGCGCTCGGTCCGGCGGTCCCGCACGGCACCACCGTCCTTGCCCTGAAGTACGGTCAGGGCGTGGTGATGGCGGGCGACCGGAGAGCGGTCGAGGGCTTCACCATCGCCGACGAGCGCATCGACAAGGTCTTCCCGGCGGACGACACGTCCGCCGTCGCCATCGCGGGGGCGGCCGGGCAAGCGACGGAGATCGTCCGACTCTTCCAGACCGAGCTCGAGCACTACGAGAAGGTCGAGGGGGATCGTCTGTCCCTGGAGGGCAAGGCCAACCGTTTGGCCCAGATGATCCGGCAGAACTTCCCGATGGCCCTTCAGGGGCTGGTGGTGGTCCCACTGTTCGCTGGCTACGACGAGCGACGCGGCGAGGGTCGCCTGTTCCGATACGACGCCACGGGAGGGCGGTGGGAGGAGACCGACTTCCACGCCACGGGCTCCGGAGGGCTCCACGCCCGCGGGACCCTCAAGAAGCGGTGGCGGGCGGGGATGGATCGAGCCGATGCCGTTCGAGCCGCCGTGGAGGCGCTGTACGACGCGTCTCAGGAGGACGTGGCCACCGGCGGGCCCAACCCCCTCCGCGGGATCTACCCGACGGTCCGGACGATCACCACGTCCGGTGTCGAGGTCGTGTCGGACGACGAGGTCCGGGCCGCCTTCGAGCAGATCGTCGGTGAGCGCCACGAGGCGCCTCGGAAGCGGGGCGGGAGCCAGGCCCGGGAGGGCAGCCGGCCGAAAGAGGCCCGCGGCTGATGTCCTACCAGCCCTACGTCCCGCCGGAGCAGCTCTTCAAGGACCGCTCGGAGTTCGCCCGGAAGGGGATCGCCCAGGGCAGGTCCGTGGTCGCCCTCGAATACGCGGAGGGCATCCTGTTCCTGGCGGAGAACCCCAGTGCCACGCTCCACAAGATCTCGGAGATCTACGACCGGATCGGCTTCGCCGGCGTGGGGAAGTACAGCGAGTTCGAGGACCTTCGGATCTCCGGCGTTCGCTTGGCCGACCTCCGCGGCTACGCCTACGGTCGCGAGGACGTCACGGCGAAGACCCTGGCCAACGCGTACTCGCAGACCCTGTCCACCATCTTCACCACCCAGATCAAGGCCTACGAGGTCGAGATCCTGGTGGCGGAGGTGGGGGAGCGGCCGGAGGACAACCGGATCTTCGACATCAAGTACGACGGGTTCGTCTCGGACGTGAAGGGGAGTGGGGCGGTGGGCGGCCGCTCGGATGACCTCGCCGCCAGGCTGAAGGACGGGTTCCGGGACGCGATGTCGCTCCAGGACGCGGTCAAGCTCGCCGCCACGTCGCTGGCCGAGGTCGAGGAGCGCCCACTGACTGCCGAGAACCTGGAAGCCGCGGTCCTGGACCGGACTCGCCCCCAGCGCCGCAAGTTTCGCCGCCTGGCCGAGGAAGAGCTCTCCGCCCTGGAGGGCTGAGCGCCGGGGCGGCTCTACACTGGCCGCATGGACCGGCGCATCTTCGGGCTGGAGAACGAGTACGGCGTCACCTGCACGTTCAGGGGGCAGCGCCGTCTATCGCCGGACGAGGTGGCCCGGTACCTGTTCCGCCGGGTCGTCCACTGGGGACGGTCCTCCAATGTGTTCCTGGAGAACGGGGCACGTCTGTACCTGGACGTTGGCTCCCATCCCGAGTACGCCACCCCGGAGTGCGACAGTGTCCTCGACCTGATCGCGCACGACAAGGCGGGCGAACGGATCCTGGAGGCGCTGCTGTCGGCGGCCGAGGTTCGCCTGCACGAAGAAGGCATCTCGGGTGACGTGTACCTGTTCAAGAACAACACGGACTCGGCGGGGAATTCGTACGGCTGCCACGAGAACTACCTGGTCGCCAGGCAAGGCGAGTTCGCCCGCATCGCGGATGTCCTGATCCCGTTCTTCGTCACGCGGCAGATCTACTGCGGCGCCGGCAAGGTGCTGCACGGGCCGCGCGGCGCGCAGTACTGCCTGTCCCAGCGGGCCGAGCACATCTGGGAGGGCGTCTCCTCGGCCACCACCCGATCCCGGCCGATCATCAACACCCGCGATGAGCCCCACGCCGACGCCGAGCGGTTCCGTCGTCTGCACGTGATCGTGGGCGACTCGAACATGAGCGAGTTCACGTCATTCCTGAAGGTGGGCGTCACCGATCTGGTGGTCCGCATGGTCGAGGAGAACGCCGTCATGCGGGACCTGACCCTGGAGAACCCCATCCGCGCCATCCGCGAGATCAGCCATGACATGTCCTGCAAGCGGCGGGTGCGCCTGGCGACCGGCCGCGAGCTCTCGGCCATCGAGATCCAGACCGAGTACTACGACCGGGTGGTCCGGTTCCTGGACCGGCGGGGCATGGACGAGGTGGCCGCCAGGATCGTGGCCGAGTGGGGATCCGCCCTGGAAGCCCTTCGGTCCGGCCAGCCGGACAGCCTCGCCGCGAAGGTGGACTGGGTGGCCAAGTACCTGTTGATCGAGCAGTACCGGGCGAAGAACGGCATGACCATGTCCCACCCCAGGATCGCCTTGATGGATCTGGCGTACCACGACGTCAACCGGGAGCGGGGGCTCTACTACCTGCTGGAGCGGCGGGGGGTGGTCGAGCGGATGGTGCCGGAGAAGCAGATCCAGAAGGCCATGCGGGAGCCCCCTCAGACCACCCGAGCCCGGCTGCGAGGCGAGTTCATCCGTCATGCTAAGCAGCGGCGCCGCGACTACACGGTCGACTGGGTCCACCTGAAGCTGAACGACCAGGCCCAGCGCACGGTGCTGTGCAAGGACCCGTTCAAATCGGTCGACGAGCGGGTGGACCAGTTGATCGCTCATATGTGAATCGGAGCTGCCGATCGGCCGGCACCGGCGCTCGGTCGAAAGTTCGGGTTGACGAAACTGGGGAGTTGGGTCAGACTGCGCGCTCCATGGCCCTCCGCGTGGTGTTTGCTTGGATTGGCTTGAACGTCGGCGCCCTCCTCCTGCTCGGGCTGGTGGACGTCCTCAGAATGGCATCCAAGCGAGTGGCGAAGCTGATCGCCAAGCCCCAGCCGCTCCAGCAGCACCCATAGCCAGTAGCGCCCTAATCTCCCCGCCGCCTCCAGGTCCGGTCGCCGGCCGCCATCCGCCCAGCCAACACGCCGGCCGCTCCCGCGCCCAGGAAGAAGAGCGGATCCTCGTCGAGCTTCCGACCCATCGATTCGGGCACGATGCCCCGCTCGGCCAGGAGGTCGAGCGCCGGTCGTCCGTTCACCTCCACGAGCTGGTGGCGTTCCTCCAGCCGGGCCTCCTTTAGCGCCGCCCAGATGTGGTTCCGGTGCTGCTGGTCGTCGATGACGGGGACCGCGACGTGGACCGGAGCCATGGCCACCCGCGAGAGCGCCGTCAGGGAGTGATGAGACACACCGCGATGCCGCTCGCGAGGATCGGCGAAGCTCATCCTGAGGGCGGCGACGGGCCGGCCGCCGAGGATGGCGGCGGCGTTCAGCGACATGGCCGACTCGATGTCCGTGGCGCCCCAGACGCTGTCGGTTCCCGTATTGCCCGGTCCGTCCCCGACGACCACCACGTCGGCTTCACAGATCAGCCGTGCCGCCAGCAGGCCGGTGAAGGTGTTCACAGCCTCCAGGTCCCCTCCGAACGCCTGGCCGGCCGTGACCAGCTCGTCCAGGAGTCCCGACACACGAAGCTCGCCCGCCAGGCGGGAGAGCGGTGCGGGAAGGGCTGCCCCATCGGTCATCACGTAGGCGACCCGGGCCGCACCAGCCGCCCGGGCCCCGGCCACGGCGGGACCGACCATGGAATGGAGGGGCACCCAGACGATGGGCGTTCCATCCAGCCCCGACGCCGACGCCATGGCGTCTCGGTGAGGACTGCCCGGCTCCTCAGCCGCCAGGACCTGGACCTGCAGCGGCGTGTATCGCAGCTTCATGGTGCGACCCTCGGGCGCGACGTCGTCGCCAGTGCGCCCCTCGACCGCCACCACGAAGTGCGCCCCGCCGGTGCCCAGTCCCAACGCCACGGCCGACGTGTTCAACAGGACGCGCTCGCCCGGTGCGACGGACCCCACCAGGGCCGGGTAGGCGATGGCCACGGCCGACCCCTCTCCATCGACCTCGACGGCCAGCTCGATCGCCCCGGGCCGTTCGGACAGGACGTCGAGGACGGTCCCGCTGCGGAGGCGGATCATGCCCGGCATTATCATCGGCCGCGATGCATCCGCTCGAACGCCTGATCAACCTGGTCGCGCTGCTCCTGGAAGCGCGGAGGCCGCTGGCCTTCGACGAGATCCGAGAGCTGATGCCCGCCTACCAGCAGCAGGACGCGGCCTCGGCCAAGCGTATGTTCGAACGGGACAAGGACGCCTTGCGCGAGGTGGGCGTGCCCGTCGAGGTGGCCTCGACCGACGTCTGGGAAGTGGAACCGGGGTACCGGATCCGCAAGGACCAGTACTACCTCCCGGAGCTCGCGTTCACCGCCGATGAGGTGTGGGCGCTCTTCGTGGCCGCGCACGCACCGGGGGAGAGCGGGGAGGCCGAGCAAGCGTTCCAGAAGCTGTCGGCGGGAACCGAGGCCAACGTGCTGACCGCCATGGCGGAGCGTGCCCCCGCGCCGGGCGTCGACCCGTCGGGGCCTCACCTGGGGGCCATCGCCGACGCCCTGGCCCGCCGCCGGGCCATCCGCTTCAAGTACCGCCCGGCCCAGGGGAAGCCCGGTCAGCGGGAGGTCGAACCCTACGCCCTGGTGTTCCGCAGCGGGCACTGGTATCTGGTGGGGCGCGACCGCGGACGGAACGATCTCCGGTCCTTCCGGCTGTCTCGGCTGCTGTCCGCGGTGAAGGAGGTCGGCGAGGCCGAAGCCCCTCCGCCCGGGTTCGACGCGGCACGCCAGCTCGAGTCCGGCCCGTGGGGGCTGGGCCAGCCGGCCGAGACGGCCCGGGTCGCATTCAGCCCGAAGGTCGCGTGGTGGGCGGTGCCGAGCGTCCCGCGGGCGGAGGTCCGCCGGAACCGCACCGACGGCTGGGTCGAAGTGGATCTCCCGGCGAGCCAGACCGAGTCCTTCGTCTCGTGGATCCTTTCGTTCGGGCCCGACGCCCGCGTGTACTCGCCTCGGGTCGTCCGTGATCAGGTCGTGGCCAGGCTGGAGGCTCTGGCCGAGCATGTCTGAGTCCCGCTCCGGCTCCGGCCCCCGGACGAGCCGGGCGTCGGATCGCTTGCGCCGTCTCCTGGTGGTGGTGCCGTACGTGGTGACCCACCCTGGCGTGAGCGTCGGGGAGATCACCCGCCTGTTCGACGTGAGTGAACGCGAGCTCCTCGACGACCTGAACCTGCTGTTCGTCTCCGGCTTGCCTCCCTACGGTCCCGGCGACCTGATCGATGTGCAGGTCGAGGAGGGACGAGTGTGGATCGACATGGCGGACTACTTCGCGCGCCCCGTCCGCCTGACTCGGTCCGAAGCGCTGGCGCTCTATCTGAAGGGAAAGGCCCTCCTGGGCGCGCCGGGCCTGGAGGAGGCGCCCGCACTCACCTCGGCTCTCGCCAAGATCGAAGAGGGCCTCGGGGAGGAGACCCTC
>JBIOYQ010000037.1:0-6044 GCA_044870295.1 Actinomycetota bacterium | reverse complement strand
GGCAGGATCCTCACCGTCCACGGATCCAATCCGTACCTGCAGCCGCCCGCGGCGTTCCCCGGGGACCCCTTCGTCGCTGTGGCCTCTCCCGAGTGGGTGAGCGCTCGCTCCGTGTACGGGCCCGCGTTCACGCTGGCGAGCGCGGGTCTGGCCAGGACCTGGTCGGGGTCGGTGTGGGGCACGATCCTGGCGTTCAAGGCCCTGGCGGGAATCTCCGTGGCCGCCGCCGCCGCGCTGGCCGCGCTCGCGGCGCGCCAGCTTCGGCCCGGACGAGAAGCCGCCGCCGCGGTCGTCGTCGTGCTGAACCCCGTGATCGTCCTGCACACCGTGGGGGGCGGCCACAACGACGCACTGGTGGCGGCGTGCCTGGCCGCGGCGTTCGTGCTGGCGATCACGGCGACGAAGGGCGAGAAGATCCGCGAAGGGCCCGCCTTGTTGGCCACCGTGATGCTCACCTTGGCGGTGCTGGTGAAGGCGATCGTTGCGCCACTCTTGATCCTGTGGATCTGGCAGATCTGGCGCGGTCGGCCGGATCGTGGTCGGTCAAGACCGGCCGGGATGCTCGCGAAGCACGTCGTCGCGGCGCTGATCGTGGCCGTGGCAGCGTTCGTCCCCGTGCAGGCAGGGTGGGACACGATCCGGGCCCTGCTGTCAGTTTCGTCCCGACAGGGGTGGGCGAGCGGCCCGGGCCTGGCGGCCCGGGGGGCGCGGGAGGTGGGCCGGGCTCTGGGAGGATCGGCCACCGGCGCGGCGTTCGACGTCCTGGTTTCCCTGGCGTTCGGCCTGCTGTTCGTCGCGGTGTTCTGGCGGGTGCTGCGACGAGCACGTGTTTCGCCCGGCGCCGACCAGTGGGGCGGCACGATGCTCCTACTGGCGCTGGCCGCCCCGTATCTCCTTCCGTGGTACGCGGCGTGGTTCGTGCCCTTCGTGGGCCTGCTGCGGAACCGTGTGCTCCTGGGGGCGGCACTGATCGCGTCGTGCCTGCTGGCCCTCACGGGAGTTCCTGCCGAGCCGGCAGGCACGCCCCAGGTGTGGCAGGACATGCTCCTGGGCGTGCACTACGCGGCCGCGCCGCTGATGCTGGCGCTCCTGGGGGCTGTCGCCTGGAGCCTGGCCCGCGAGGGCCCTCTTGTTCCCTCCTCTATGTGACCTTGAACGTCGTTTGGGTGGTCAGGAGGCTGGTCGCGCCGACCGCAGAGATGAGGTGACCGCCTCGCCTGGACCCTGAAGGCACCGTGATCGTCTTGGAGAACGCGCCGGTGCCGTCGGCCGTGGCGGTGCCCACCACGGCATTTGCGAAGCTGATGGTCACGCTCTCGTTGGGCGAGAACCCCTGGCCGTTCACCGTCGTGGTGCTGCCGGCCGGTCCCGACGGGGGGTTGGTCCGGATGCAGGGAACCAGGCCGCTCACCGTCGCGGTATCCACCGAGCCGTTCGAGTAGGTGAAGGTGTATGTCCCCGTCGTGCAGGGTGTCCAGGATCCCGTGTAGATCCCGTCGTGGGGAGCGATGTCCAAGCCCTTGCCGAGGTCCGTCAGTTTGATGACCCGGTCGCCGGGCGAAACCGTCAAGCGCATCCCGCCTGCCGCCCCCGCGCAGTTGATGTTGAGCGCGGCCAGCGGCTGGGTCCCTCCGATGGCGTTGGGCAGAGGACGCAGGGGACCGAACACGGGCACGTTGGAGCATGTCAGCGAGCCGAACGCGTTGATCCGGCGGTCGGTGATGGTCTTGTCCTGAACGGAAGACACCACCTCGCCGCCGGCCAGGATGAGGTTCCTGATGCCTCGCCAATCGAGGGAGGGATCGTTGGCCGCAATGAGTGCGGCCAGGCCGGCGACGTGTGGGGCGGCCATGGACGTCCCGCTGAGGTACGCGTAGAAGTCGTCGGGCGAGGTGCTGTACACCGATTGGCCGGGCGCTCCGACAGAGACCGTGTGCAGCCCGTAGTTCGAGAACGAGGCCAGGGCATCGGTGTTGGTCGTGGCCGCCACCCCGATCACGTTGGGAAGGAAGTAGTTGGTCGGGTACTTCGGCGTCGTGTCGTTGTTGGCGGCGTCGTTGCCCGCCGAAGCGACGTAGAGGATCCCGTGCTCCATGTGGTTCTGGATGGCGTCGTACAGGGACTGCGAGTAGTCGCACGCCTCGTTGCACCCACCGTAGGAGTTGTTCGTCGACACGATGTTCAGGCCGCGGTCCTTCCAGTCGGCCAGGAACTGCAGGCACTCGAGCAGGCTGTCGTTGGTCCCGTTGCCGGTTACGTCGTGCGACTTGCAGGGGACCACCGTGACGTTCCAGTTCATCCCGGTGACGCCGAGGGCGTTGTTGCCGACCGCGCCGATGGTTCCGGCGGTGTGCGTGCCATGTCCCGTGTCGTCGTCCGGGTCGGTGTCGTGGTTGATGGCGTCGATCCCGTGGCAGTCGTCGACGTAGCCGTCCCCCTCGTCGTCCACCCCGGGAACGCCGTTGCATTCGGCCGTGTTGCTCCAGATGTTGTCGGCCAGGTCCACGTGCAGGTGAGGCTGGGTCTGGACGCCCGTATCGAGCACTCCGACCGCCACCGTGCTATCGCCCGTAGTGAGGTCCCAGGCCTTGGCGGCGTCAACGTCGGCCCCCGGGGTCCCGCCGATCTGGCCCGTGTTCACCCAGTCCCATTGCAAGCTGAAGCTCGTGTCGTTCGGAACCGTGTCGTCGATGTGGGAGATGAAGTTCGGCTCGGCGTACATCACGCCGGCTTGGCTTCGATAGGCGACCACAGCGTTCGGGACGTCTAGGGTCTCGGGCAGCCGGACCAGCTGGAGGTTCGGAACGATGTGATAGGCGCGAACGGTCTGGGCTCCCAGCCGGGCGTTGATGGTCTGCGGGGCCACGCCCGGAGCGAATCGAACCAGCAGCTCGCCCGCCACGTAGGGTCCCTTGAACCGAGGAGTTGCGGCCCCGTCCCTGCCGGCCGCGGCGGCGCCGGGCAGCGCCATGGCAGATGCCACGACGACCGCCACGAGCGCGGCCAAGCCCGCCGGCCGCCCTAGCTTTCTCCGGCCCGATCGTGCGTCCTCAGATCGAACGTTCAGGTTCCCGGAACTCGCCATTCGCCCCTCCCCTCGATGCCACCCGCAACGACGGACCGGGACGCTATCGCGGCGGGGCGAAAGGAGCAAGGGGAGCTCATCAGGGCACGAAGGCTCACTCGGCCGATTCGATCGCCACCTCCAGGTTCGCGAAGGCCCTGGCGTAGGCGAGCCGCTCCTCCTGGTCGGGGGAGACCAGCAGGATCAGCGTGGTCACGGCCGCGGCCGCTGCACCTTCGGGGTCGAGCTCCAGGGACGGGGTGCCGCCGCCGCCCGACGTCGGGCGAATGACGAAGAGGACCTCGACTCCCTCGACCGCCAGCTCCGAGTGCGGCTGACCCGTCGCATACGTGGCGATGATGTCGACGTGGTCCCCAGCCACCACCGCCCCCGCCGGCAGAGATGTGGGTACGGCGAAGGCCCGGAGTCCTCGCGGGACCAGTGACGCCACCGGGCCAGCCCGTACGCGAGCCAGCCGAGTCTCGGTCACCACCTCGTGCGGAGCGAGGGCCGCGAGGACGACTCGGCCGGCAGCCGATGCGATGTCGTGGAGGGAACCGGGAGGGGCGTATGCCTGGGGCAAGCGTTCCAGGCGAAGGTGGGCCGGGGCCAGGGCCGTCCCCCGAGGGATGTCTACGGCTGCGGCCACCACCTCGACCTGAGGGCCGGCTACCGGGTCGGCCGCCCCGGCCGTCGCCAGATAGCCGTGAAGGAGGACGGCGGCGGTGGTCGCCAAGACGCCGGCAGCGACCAGATACAACCGGGGCGACGGCGGCCTTCGCTTGCGCATGCGCGCTCCCGGGGGAGATCGAGTTCACGGGGGAGCGAGGGAGTGAATGGAGGTTAGGCCTCTTGCGGTCGCCGTGTCAGTGAGTCCGGTCACTCCGGGAACAATTGGCTCGCCAATCCTGCGAAGCGGGCTCGCCCGTACCCAAGGGTGAACGAGCCAACAATTCTGCCGGTCGAGGGACCCTTGCGCTCCTATCGAGCGTCTATGCGGGCTCCTGTTCCGGTGACCGGCTCACTTCCCGGAAGGGGTTCGCCGATGGATGGGGGCAGCCATCGTTCGCGCAAAACGCTGGTGGGAGCGGCGACAGCCGGGGTTGTGGGGGTCGCCGTGCTCGTCCCACTCGCGCTGCTGACGCCCATGGGCCGAGACCGTCATGCTGGCCCAGTGGGTTCGCCCCCTTCCTCCTCCGGCCGGAGCGGCCTCCCCGACGTGGCCCGGATCGTGTGCGATGAGGGTGGTACCCACGTCCTGACCCCACGGATCCGCCCTCAGACTGACGGGGTGCACTTCGGCATCGACAATCGGACTGGCCGGCAGCTGGCGTTCACGTTCCGGTTCGGGGAGGGGGGCGGAGGAGGGGACAACGCCATGGTCGGTAAGACCGAGATCATCCGGGCAGAGGTTCCTCCGGGGCGTGTCCTGGTCATCTGCTTCGATTTCCGCGGGCAAAACCCGGTGCCGAAGGACCCCAGCCAGTTCGCGGCTCTCGACGTGATCGATGAAGATGGGATATGGGTCTCCCCTAACCCGGACTGCGCGGGTGCAGGAGGGGTCTCGGGGATCCTCGATTACGTCAGTGGTGCGAACGGTGAGATCGGCGACCCGATCGACTTGACCCGGGAGCATTTCAAAGGATTGCGGACCACGGACGTCATCAAGCGGGCTGGATATCCAGAGCAGGAGTCCCCCATCATCGCGGTGATCCGGGACGGGAAGACCATCGCCACCGCCGAATATTCGGCGGCCGCAAACGGCGGATGGTTGTTGAGCGTCGTGACCCGCTGCCAGGACTCGGGCCTGGTGGGCTGAGGGCTCAGACCTCGAAGCGGGCGTTGGCCAGGGCGGTGGCGCACGGGCAGTCGCGCCCCTCCGGCAGGGCGGCGATCATCCGGAACAGCAGCTCCCGCAGACGGTCCGTGTTCTGCTGGAACACCCGGATGACCTCCTCGTGGGTGACCTCGCCGATCTCTCCGACCACACCGACGTCGTAGTCCGTCACCAGCGAGATGTTGCCGTGGCACATCTCCAGCTCTCGGGCCAGCGCGGCCTCGGGATGCTGCGTCATGTTGATGACCTCCCAGCCCTTCTGCGCGTAGTTCGCCGACTCGGCTCTTGTGGAGAACCGCGGTCCCTGGATCACCACCACGGTTCCCCGCTCGTGCAGTGGGAGGCCGAGTGCCGCCCCCTGGGCGATGGCGACCTCTCGGACCGTGGGGCAATAGGGGTCGGCGAAGGAGATGTGGGTGGTGACCGGCCCGTCGTAGAAGGTCGACGGCCGGCCGGTCGTTCGATCCACCAGCTGGTCGCAGATGACGAATTCACCGGGCTTGATGTGCGGCTGGAGCGATCCCACCGCGGATGGCCCGATCACGCGCTCCACCCCGAGCTGCTTGAACGCCCACATGTTCGCGCGGTAGGGCACCATGTGCGGGGGAAACTGGTGCTTGACCCCGTGGCGAGGCATGAACGCCACCCTCTTCTCACCGACGGTCCCGATGGTCACCGACGCCGACGGATCGCCGAAAGGAGTGTCGACCGAAACCTCGTCGACGTCTTCGAGGAACGAGTACAGACCGGAACCGCCGAACACACCGACGCGGACGGGTTCCGACCCGTGACCAGGGCTCAGGCCGACTTCTCCTTGGTCCCCGTCGCCGGCGCGGCCTTCTTGTCGCCGGAGCCTGATCCAGGCCCTGTCTCCTTGCTGGAGGAGGTCGTCTCCTTCGCCCCGGACGATTCCTCGCTCTTGGATGAGCCCGAATCAGACGTGGAGGCGCTGCGGCGCCGAGAGTCGGTCGCGTAGAAGCCCGAGCCCTTGAACAGGATGCCCGCCGGATGGAACACCTTGCGGAGCGGTCCGCCGCAAACACCGCATTCCGTCAGCGGAGGATCGCTGAATCGCTGATAGACCTCGACGTGGTTGCCGCAGGAGCGGCAGACGTACTCGTACGTCGGCATATAGCCGATTAT
>JBIOYQ010000036.1:0-8523 GCA_044870295.1 Actinomycetota bacterium | reverse complement strand
ATGTTCGCCGCGTGCGGGGCCACGCCGGTGTTGGTCAGGACGCCGGAAGAGCTCGCCACCGTGGAGTGCCTGGCCATCCCAGGTGGGGAGTCGACCACCATGGCCAAGCTCGCCCGCGACCACCACCTGGTCGAGCCGATCGCCGACCGATCAGCGCAGGGGATGCCGGTGTTCGGAACGTGCGCTGGGTTGATCGTCATGGCCCGCCAGGTCCTGGATGGGGAACCGGTGCTGTCGCTGCTGGACATCTCGGTTCGGCGGAACGCCTACGGGCGGCAGGTCGATTCCTTCGAATCCGATGTCGATGTGCGCGGAGTCGGGCCGGTGCGCGCCGTGTTCATCCGCGCGCCGATGATCGAGGACGTCGGGCCCGACGTCGAGGTCCTGGCGGAGCTGGGCGGGCACCCCATCGCGGTGCGCCAGGGACGGCTGCTCGCTGCGGCCTTCCATCCCGAGATCGCCGGGGATGCCAGGATGCACCAGCAGCTCCTGGCCATGGCGCCGTAGGCGGAAAGGGAACGCATGTCCGGCCATTCGAAGTGGTCCCAGATCAAGCGGAAGAAGACCGCCACGGACGAGAAGCGCGGGCGCATGTTCGGCAAGCTCTTGCGGGCCATCGAGGTGGCCGCGCGGGACGGCGGACCGAGCATCGAAGGGAACATGACCCTCGCCTCCGCCGTGCAGAAGGCCCGGGACTCCTCGGTGCCCATGGACAACATCGAACGGGCCATCAAGCGAGGGGCAGGTGAGGAGGGCGGCGCCCGCTTCGAGGAACTGGTGTACGAAGGCTACGGTCCGGGGGGTGTGGCGCTGGTGGTCGAGGCGGTGACCGACAACCGCAACCGAACGGGGCAGGAGGTCCGCCATACGCTTACCACCCTCGGAGGCAAGCTGGCCGATCCGGGCAGCGTGGTCTGGCTGTTCGATCGGAAGGGCTTGATCACGATCGACGCAGCAGCGGCCCCCGATGAGGATCGGCTGATGGACATCGTGCTCGACAGCGGTGCCGAGGACCTTCGCGAGGCCGGTGATCAATGGGAGGTGCTGACCCCTCCGGACGCGTTTCTTTCGGTCCGCAAGGCGCTGGAGGACGCTGAGGTTCAGGTCGCATCGGCCGAGATCACCATGCTGCCCCAACAGGGCGTGCCGGTCGGCGCGGACAAGGCGTCCTCGGTCCTTCGGTTGGTGGAAGCCCTGGAGGACCTGGACGACGTCCAAGCGGTTCACTCCAACTTCGACATCCCGGACGAGATCCTGGTCCAGACCGGCTAGGGCCGTTCGAATTCCACCCATGTGATTGCGCCGGGCATGGACCGGCAGTACCCTTCTGAACATATGTTCGATGGGCGGGTCCTCGGCGTGGACCCGGGCACCGCCGCCGTGGGCTTGGCCGTCGTCGCCGCCGAGCGCCCCCCGGTGATCGTCTGGGCGGACACGCTTCGCACGCCGGCCGGGTTGGCCCAGGAGACCCGGCTGCGCCGTCTGCACCAGGGGGTTCGCCAGGCCATCGCCGAGCACCGACCGAGCGTGATGGCGCTGGAGCGGTTGTTGTGGGGGAGGAACACGGAGAGCGCGATGGGGGTGGCGCGGGCCTCGGGCGTGGTGATGCTGGCCGCTGCCGAGGCCGGCATCCCTGTGGAGGAGTTCGCACCCCTCGAGGTGAAGATGGCGGTCACGGGGATCGGGAACGCGACGAAGGACGCGGTGCGGCGCGCCCTCGGGCGGCTGGTGGGGATGGACGGCGTGCCCCAGGACCCGGACGCGGCGGACGCGGTGGCGGTGGCGGTCTGCCATCTGCAACAGATGCGGATGCGGCAGCTCAGTCGGCGCGCGGAGTCCTTCCGATGATCGCCTTCCTGGAAGGCACGGTGGCGGAGAAGGCCGGCGACCGCGTCGTCCTCTCCGTTTCCGGAGTCGGCTACGAGGTCAGGGTGCCCGCCCCGGCCCTGGCGAAGCTGCCCCCGCCCGGCAAGCCGGGCCACCTGTTCACCAGGCTGCTGGTGCGGGACGACGCCATGGTGCTGTACGGGTTCTCGTCGTCCGACGAACGCAGCCTGTTCGACGACCTGATCACTGTCACGGGCGTCGGGCCCAAGGTGGCCCTGGCGGTTCTGTCGGTGCTGTCCGGCGACGCGTTGCGCCGGGCCGTGGCCAGCGGGGACCTCGCCGCGCTGACCCTGGTGCCGGGCGTCGGGAAGAAGGTGGCGGGGCGGATCGTCCTGGACCTGAAGGACCGGATCGGTATGGGCGGCGAGGGAGTCACGTCCGGCCCGCTGGCGGAGGTGAGGGAGGCACTGCTGGCGCTCGGCCTCAGCAGCGTGGAGGCTCGAGAGGCGCTGGCGGCCCTGGCGCCCGACGGGGACCGTCCGGTCGAGGACCTGTTGCGCGAGGCGCTGAGGAGCGTGGGCCGATGAGGGGCAAGGAGGCCGAGGACTTCGTCCGCGTAGTGGCGGCCGAGGTCCGAGACGAGGAGCGTGAGTTCGACGCGGCCCTGCGTCCCCGGTGGCTGGCGGAATTCGTCGGCCAGACCAGGATCAAGGAGCAGCTCGAGCTGCTGGTGGAGGGAGCACGGGCCAGGGGAGAGCCGCTCGACCATGTCCTGTTGTCCGGCCCGCCAGGCCTGGGCAAGACCACGCTTGCCGGCATCGTGGCCAACGAGATCGGCGTCGGGTTCCGTCCCACATCGGGACCGGCGCTGGAGCGGGCGGGGGACCTCGCCGCCATCCTCACGAACCTGGAGGAGGGCGACGTGCTGTTCGTCGACGAGGTCCACCGCATGCCACGAAACGTGGAAGAGGTGCTGTACCCGGCCCTGGAGGATTTCAAGCTGGACGTGATCATCGGCAAGGGACCGTCCGCTCGCAGCATCCGGCTGGACCTTCCAAGGTTCACGCTGGTGGCGGCGACCACGCGGCCGGGGCTGATCACGCTGCCGTTGCGCGAGCGCTTCGGGTTCTCGCCGCGACTGGACTTCTACTCACATCCCGAGTTGACCCAGGTGGTCAGCCGTTCGGCAGGAATCCTGGGCATCGAAGCGGATGCCGAGGGCGAGGCTGAGATCGCGCGCCGGGCACGCGGCACGCCTCGCATCGCCAACCGGCTGCTCCGGCGGGTCCGCGACTATGCCCAGGTCCGGGGCGACGGGCGGGTCAGCCACGAGAGCGCCTCGCTGGCGCTGGCCCTGTTCGAAGTCGACGAGCTGGGCTTGGACAAGCTCGACCTGGCCATCCTGTCGTGTCTGGTGGAGAAGTTCCAAGGAGGCCCGGTTGGGCTGTCCACCCTGGCGGCGGCGGTGGGGGAGGAGACCGAGACGATCGAGGACGTGTACGAGCCGTATCTGCTGCAGCTCGGGTTCCTGAAGCGGACGCCCAGGGGACGGGTCGCCACGGCCGCCGCCTACGCCCATCTGGGCGTGACCGCAGGCGGGCAGGAGGCGACCGAGGGGTTGTTCTGATCGTGCGTCGGTCCTGGTCAGGGGTGCAAGGTCTGTTGCGAAGGCTCTGAGGGGCACCTAGACTCTTACGTGGCTTTCGTCCCGGCGGCCGTTGGCCGCCGTTTTTTTCGCGGCGCTCCATCCCCTCGTGTGGGGGCGGGTGCCCAGAGGAGGTCATCGTGCTCGGATTCCTTATCCCGGTCCTGGCTGCCGACACCAGCTCGGGATCCAGCGGGTTCACCGTTCTGCTGCCCCTGTTGCTCATGGGGGGCATCTTCTATTTCCTGCTGATCCGCCCGCAGCGGCGGCAACGCCAGGCCCACCAACGGCTCGTCGACAGCGTCGACATCGGCGACGAGGTGGTCACCATCGGGGGCGTGTACGGCATCGTCAAGGCGCTGGACGACGAGTCCCTGACCCTCGAAGTGGCTCCCAACGTCAGCGTGCGGTTCGCCCGAGGGGCGATCGCCCGCAAGCTGGTCTTCGACGAGGAGGAGGAGTACGAGGACTCGGTCGAGGATGACCAGCCGGATGACGTGGACGACGCCGATGACGATACGGGTCAGGGCGAGACGTCGACGCCGGCAAGGCGTGATTGGCGAAGCGGGCCCTGGTTCAGCCGTTCGGGCCGGCGACGCGGACAGGATGAGGGGGCCGGCGACCAGCCGTGACCCAGCCCGCCCGCCAGCCTTCGACCGCGGGCCGGCACCCCGAGGTCGCCGGTGAGCCCCAGCTGTTGTCCTTGGAGGAGATCCAGCAGCAGGCGCCCATCTCGACCTTCATCGCCAGCGCCGATCGGGTCATGGAAGGGCTCGGCTACACCGAGCACGGATTCCGCCACGCCAACCTGACCTCCCGCATCGCCTACAACGTCCTCTCGCGGCTGGACCACGAGGGCCGGATGGCGGATCTCGCAGCCATCGCCGGCTATCTGCACGACGTCGGGAACATGGTGGCGCGCGAGAATCACGGCCCGACCGGCGCCCTCCTCGTCTACGACGTGCTGAAGGAACGCATGCACTCGGGAGACCTCGCCCTGATCATGAGCGCGGTCGGCAACCATGAGGAGGAGGGCGGCGAGGCCGTCAGTCCGGTGTCGGCGGCGGTGATCCTGGCCGACAAGTCGGATGTGCATCGAAGCAGAGTGAGGAAATCGGCACAGATCGACTTCGATATCCACGACCGCGTCAATTACGCGGCCGAACAGTCGTTCCTCCGGGTAGACTCATCTGCCCGTACCGTCACCCTGGAACTCACCATCGATACCGAGATCAGCCACGTCATGGAGTACTTCGAGATCTTCCTGCACCGCATGATGATGTGCCGGCGCGCTGCCGAGCGGCTCGAGTGCCGGTTCAAGCTGACCATCAACGGCGCGAGCCTGCTGTAGCCATGAAGAACGCCGGTCGCCTGGCCGCTTCGATCGTGATGGTCGGCATTCTGGTCGTCGGCGCGGCCGTGGGCTACGCCACGTCCTCCCTGCGTCCCCTTTTGGGTCTGGACCTGGTGGGCGGCGTCTCCGTCATCCTGTCGGGGCCCCCGGGCACGCCGAAGGACGTCATGCAGGAGGCCCTTGACCACATCCGCAACCGGGTCGACGCCCTGGGGGTGGCCGAGCCGGACATCTCGTTGATCGGGAACAGCCTGATCCAGGTCCAACTTCCCGGTCTGGGCGGGCAGGGCGATGTCGTGCAGAAGGGCAAGCTGTTCTGCGCCGTCTCCTCCAGCGGCAAGGAGCTGGGGTGCTTCGTGACCCGGGATAAGGCCGACGCCCGGGCGAAGGCCCAGAGCGTCCAGCGGGTGCTCCAGCTCATCGGGACCACGGCCCGTTTGGAGGAGCGGGAGGTCCTGGCGACCATCCCGCCATCGGACACCGCGTACAAGGACACGCCCCTGACCCCGCGCGATCCGTCCACCGGCGCGTTCCAGGCTCAGGGCGACGAGGTCGTGGCCTACCAGGACACCGACGGCAACGGGCGATTCACCGACGGTACGGACCTCAAGTACCGACTCGGCAAGATCGAGATCACCGGGGCGGATCTGAAGAAGGCCACGGCGCAGTTCGTCAGCTCCAGCACCAGCAATCCGGGCGTGACGCCGGGTTGGCGCGTGGTGTTCACGTTGAACAAGGAGGGATCGAAGAAGTTCGGCGATGCCACCACGCGACTGGTGAACAAGGAGCTCGCCATCATCCTGGACGGCGCGGTGGAGTCCGCTCCGACGGTCAACGGTCCGATCACCGGCGGCACAGGCGAGATCACGGGGAACTTCAGCGAATCCGAGGCGAAGAACCTGGCCGTGGTGCTGAACTCCGGTGCGCTCCCCGTCGAGCTGCAGCGGCAGGAGGTCCGGACGGTGAGCCCGCTCCTGGGGAAGGCCTCCCTGCGCGAGGGGCTGATCGCGGGGCTGGTCGGGTTGGTGGCCCTGATGCTGTACCTGGCGTTCTACTACCGCCTGCTCGGCGTGGTCACCTGGTTCGGCATGGCCATCTGGGGGGTCCTGGCCATCGGGCTGGTCTCGCTCATGGGCAAGACGCTGGGGTACGCGCTCACCCTGGCCGGCGTGGCCGGCATCATCGTGTCGCTGGGGATCACCGCCGACTCCTACATCGTGTTCTACGAACGGTTGAAGGACGAGGTCCGTCACGGAAAGACGCTCCGGACCGCGGTGGCGCCGGCGTTCAAGAGATCCTGGCGAACCATCGTGGCCGCCGACACCGTCACGATCATCGCGGCCGCGGTGCTCTACCTCCTGGCCATCGGGTCCGTGCGCGGATTCGCCCTCACCCTCGGACTGTCCACGGCCCTGGACCTGTTCGTGGTGTGGTTCTTCAAGCGGCCCACGGTCTTCCTGATCTCTCGCAGTCCCGCCCTGACCAGCCTGCGTGGCATGGGCCTGCGCAGCGGCGTGGCGGCCGACCCCGTTCCCGTCGCGGGGGGTGAGCGATGAAGTTCCGCGAGGCCATGGCCACCTTCCGGGGTCACCGCATCCCCAACATCGACTTCATCAAGCGGCGGAACATCTGGTTCGCCCTCTCGGGCGCGTTCATCCTCCTGTCGCTGATCGGGCTGTTCGTCCAGGGGCTGAACTTCTCGATCGAGTTCAAGGGCGGCTCGGTCCTGGAGCTCAACAACAGGAGCGGAGCGTCCGTGCAGGAGTACCAGAGCGTGCTGTCGCGGTTCGGCCTGTCGGACGCCAGGGTCGAGCTCCTGGGCACCGGCACCGTGCAGATCCGAACGCGAAGCTTGACCGAGCTGGGGTTCAGCACCACCGGCACGCCGTCCCCGTCGGCCACTCCCAGCGCCTCGGCCAGCCCCACCGCCTCGCCCACCGCGAGCGCCTCGGCCGGAGAAGGACCCGCAGCCCCCAGCGTCTCTCCGAGCGCCGCCGCGTCGGCGAGCGCCTCACCCGGGGCCACCCCCACGTCTTCGGCCTCGCCGTCGGCAACCGCCCCGCCCACCGTGGTCCTGCCAACGTTGCGGGGGGACCAGTTGCGGGCCGCCCTCGCCCGGACGGCCGGGATCAGCGTCGATCAGATCAACGAGCAGGATGTCGGTCCGACATGGGGCCAGACCATCTCCCGCAAGATGGTCATCGGGCTGGTCGTCTTCGTGGTCCTGGTCACCATCTACATCTCGCTCCGGTTCGAGCCGAAGATGGCGGCCGGCGCGCTGGTCGCCTTGGCGCACGACCTCATCATCACCGCGGGGGTCTACGCACTGGTGGGCCGGGAGGTCACCCCGGAGACCGTCATCGCCATCCTCACGATCTTGGGGTACTCGCTCTACGACACGGTCGTCATCTTCGACAAGATCAAGGAGAACGCCGAGTCGCCGGCGCTGGTGGCCAAGGAGACGTACTCCGGCGTGGTCAACCTGTCGCTGAACCAGACCCTGATGCGATCGGTGAACACGTCGTTGGTCGTGCTGCTGCCGATCGGCTCGCTGCTGCTGTTCGGCGGCCAGACGCTGAAGGACTTCGCGTTCGCCCTGTTCGTCGGGGTGGCCTCGGGAACCTACTCGTCGATCTTCGTCGCGGCCCCGACGCTGGCCCTGCTCAAGGAGCGGGAGCCGCGCTACCAGCAGGCCCGGGCCCGGATGCAGGCTCGAGGGGCCCGCCCCGGGCTGCGGTCCGTGTCGGCCCGACCGGTTCCCGACCGGGGCCGCGCCGCTGACGAGCTGGAGCCCGCCGGCGCGCGCGCCGGTGTGTCCTCCGGGACGGCCGCCGAACCGGCTCGGCCCCGCCCGTCCGGGAGCTCGACCCGCAAGAAGAAGGGGAAGCCGCAAGGCAAGGCGAAGCGTCGCCGGAGGTAGCCCGCTTCACCGGAGGAGGAGACCATGAACGACACCCTGGAACAGGTGAAGGGCCTGATCAGGGACGTCCCGGACTTCCCCCAGCCCGGGATCGTGTTCAAGGACATCACCCCGCTCCTGGCCGACGAGAACGCGTTCTCGTCCGTCATCGACCTCATCGTCGTCCACTACGGGCGAGGCAACATCGACAAGGTGGTGGGGATCGAGGCGCGTGGATTCATCCTTGCCTCGCCGGTGGCGTACCACTTCGGCGCCGGCTTCGTCCCCGTCCGCAAGGAGGGCAAGCTACCCTGGGACAGTGAGCGAGAGGAGTACGCGCTGGAGTACGGGACGGCGGTCCTCGAGGTGCACAAGGACGCCATCCACTCGGGCGAGCGCGTGCTGATCGTCGACGACGTGCTGGCCACCGGAGGCACCGCGCTGGCCGCGGCGAAGCTGGTGGAGCGGCTCGGCGGCACGGTCATGGGCATCGCGTGCCTGATCGAGCTGGGCTTCCTGAACGGCAGGAAGAAGCTCGCCGGCTACGACTTCTTCAGCCTGATCACCTACTGAGCTCGGGGGCGCCCGATGCCCGGGCTCGGGCCGCCTGCAACGCCACGACGCCGCCGGCCAGGACGATCGCTCCCGCCATGACGCCCAGGTAGGCCCCGGTGGAAGGGTCGACGCCGTCGGCCGTGGCGACCTGTCCGAGAATCGGCCCGTACAGCAACAGGCCCACGATCCCGAACGCGACCAGCATGCTCGCGAACACCACCTCGGCCCGCCGCCCCAGCACCA
>JBIOYQ010000035.1:0-6632 GCA_044870295.1 Actinomycetota bacterium | reverse complement strand
AGGGCGTCTCCCCATACGCGCCGATGGCGAGATCGGCGACCGAGTCACCGTTGAAGTCCCCCGATTCCCGAGAGCGCCCGAACCAGTCCCTGGTCTCGGCCACGTCCCGGACGCCGGTGGTGTTCTGATTCCAGAACTGGTTGCCCGTCGCCTCCAGGCCGTTCACCGGGCGTCCGTAGAGCACGTTGACCGCTCCGGCGTCGGCGCCGCTTCCGATGTCTTCTCCGTGGACGCCGATGGCGAGATCGGCGCACCCGTTGCCGTCGAAGTCCGAGACCACGGTTCCCGGAGAGCAGGTCGTCACCGAGGCGACGGGTGGCGTCCGGTCAGAGGCCACGCTCCATGCCGGTAGGACGAGCAGGGAGAGCGCGACCCCGATGGCGAACCACGTTCGAGAGCCAGACCGGTCGGGCATGCGCAACGACCCCTCCTCCTCGCCGCTACCCGCTCACCACGATGGACGTGGGAGCGGACCACCGCGAGGCGCCGACCCCGTTCGTCTTCTCATAGCGGGCGCGGAACCGGTACCTGCCCGGCCCGGCATCAGCCACGAAGACCGCGTCGATCAATCCGCCCTCGTAGAACGACGACCAGGACGTCGAGCCCGGCCTTCGGATCTGGACGTCGAAGCCCCGATCCGAGGGAGCCTCGTCCGCCGCCCAGGTGATGGTGAACTCGGTGGTCAGGTTGCCCGAGGGCGGTTCGGCGCCGACCGGCACCTGGACCTGCCCGCGCATCTGCGTCGGATGGATCGAGCATCGATAGGCGTACGTCCCCGCGCCGATGAAGAAGAAGGTGAAGCTGCTGCCCGGCGACCGGACCCCGGAGTCGAACAAGGCGAGGCCGGAGGGGTCCGTTGCCGTATGGTCGCTCGGCCCCGCGAACGTCCACGCGACACCGGTTCCGCGGTCGACCTGGACGAGCGGCGGGCTGAAGGCGAAGTCCGCCACGCTGACGTCGGTCGTCGTGGGCGGGGGATTGAAGTACGGATCGCCCCCCATGTCCTGGAACGCCTGCAGCGACGAGGGCGAGGTGTCCACGTACCGGTCGCACGACCCGTTCCCCACGTTGAAGTAGCTGACCGCCTTGATCTCGGGCCACGCCCTCATCTGATCGGCGAAGTTGGCGAACCACTGGGCCTTGCGACCGGGCACGTCGGGATCCTCGCCGGTCCCGTACTCCGCGATCACCATGGGCTTCGCGTGATCCACTCCGAATTCGTAGAAGTCGATGAAGACCTCCTCGGGCTCCCGCCACGGACCCGGGTGAAAGGTGCACCCGAACCAGTTGTAGCCGTCGGCGGCGATGACGTCGACGGCATCGTCACCCGGGTAGTACGTCCCGGCCTCGCCTCGGAGGAACGACCACGCCGTCATCGTCCACGCGTACGTCACATTGGTCACGCCGTCGACGATGAAGCGGTCGCGGACATGGCGCCACGCGTCGATGAACTCGTCGGCCGTGCCGCAGGAGATGCCGTGGTGATGCGTGGTCGGCTCGTGATGGAACGCGAAGATGATCGGCGCGCCGAAGGCGATGATCTTGCCGGCCTGGGCATCGAGATCGGCGTCGTACTGACCGGCCGCGATGTCGGCCCAATCGACGCACGCCTCGGTCCCCACCAGATTCGCCTTCCAGCTGAAGTACAACGTGCGGCCCTGGTCCCTCGACCACTCGTCATCGGCGTTGGGCCAGTCGTCGTCCCACATGGGGTACTGGCGGTCGATGTCCATGGGTCTCCCCACCAGTGCCTCGAACTTCGTCCACGCCGTTCGTCGGTCGGGCCCGTTGTGATCGTCGGGGCGGACGAAGGCGCCGAACAGCGCGCCCGTCTCCGGGAGCTGGACCGGTCCTCGATACGAGCTGCTTCGGTGGCGATCGGACGCGGTGGATGGAGGGGCCGGGGCGAAGATCACCAGCACGATCGAAGTCATCAAGCTGGTCCGAATCCATGTCCTCCTCATCGCGGGCATTGAATCCCGCTGGGTCCCGCTTGGTCAATGAAATCGGCAGAACACCAGATCCCAACGGTGAGAGGTTCAGGCGTTGACGGCGGCTGCGAGGGCTACCAGGCTCTCCAGGTTGTGGCCGGGGAGGAACGTGTCGACGAAGGGCAACGATGCGGCCATCCCACGGGCGAGGGGTTCGTATCGCGGGCTCCCCTTCAACGGGTTCAGCCACACCACTCGGTGAGCGAGCCGGCGGAGGCGCGCCATGTGGCGACGGAGCACCTCCGGATCGCCCCGTTCCAGCCCGTCCGAGCACAGCACGACGACCGCTCCGCGGAGTCCGGAGCGTGACGCCCACACGTCGAGCAGCTCCCCGAGCGACTCGCCGATCCTGGTGCCGCCCTCCCAGTCGCCCACCGCCCTCCCAACGGCTCCCAAGGCGAGGTTGGGATCACGCGTGCGAAGGAACCGGGTGATGCGCGTGAGCCGGGTGCCGAAGCAGAACACCTCGACCCTGGCGCCGCTCGAGGCCATGGCGTGCGCGAACTGCACCAGCGGCCTGGCGTACGGCGCCATCGAGCCGGAGACGTCCAACAGGAGCACCAGCGGACGGCGGCGGACTCGTGCTGCGGTCCATGCCCGGCGAAACGGTTCGCCCTCCGTCCGAAGCGAGCGGCGGAGTGTCCGTCGAAGGTCGAGCCGGGTCCCCCGGGCTGCGGCACGCCTGCGGCGCGACGGTCGAAGGGGGACGGGAATGGCCAGCGACCGGATCGCCGCGTACGCGGCACGTCGCTCCTCGTCCGTCATGGCCTGGAAATCCTTGTGCCGGAGCACTTCGGCGCTGCTGGCGACGATCCGGATGGCCGCCCGCTCGTCGGGCTCACCGTCGCCGGGTGCAGCAGTGGACCAGCGATCGGCCACGGTGATGCCACCGTGCTCCTCCGGCTCACGCAGCCGCCGCATCGCGGGCCGCTGCGACGAGGTGGCGGCGAGAGCCGAGTCGTCGGTGGGAAGCGGCTCGGCTCCGAAGTACCGGTCGAAGGCGTCGTCGAGCGTCGCGATGTCGTCGGGACGCGAGACCAGCGTGGCGCGGGCGGCCCACCGCACGCCCTCGCGATCGAAGGGACCCAGCGCGGCGGCGGCCCGGCAGAAGGTCAGGATGCGGCCCGTCCCGACGTCCAGGCCTCGCTGTCGAAGAAGGCGCCCGAACCCCACCAGTCGCTCGACCGCATCGGGCCCGCTCTTCATCGAAGGCTCAACCCTCGCCGACGACCTGCCCGATAGCGGTTCGGGCCAGCTCCAGGTCCTCGTGGTCCTTGAGCACCGCCCCGAGCGTGGCCGCCGCGGCCTCGCCGTCCAAGGTCTGCACGCCCAGGAAGGCCAGGGCGTGCGCCCAGTCGATGGCCTCGGCGACGCCGGGCCGCTTGAGCACGTCCATGGCTCGAAGGCGGGCGACGGCGGTCGCCACCTGACGGGCGAGCGACTCGGCGACCTCGGGCGCCCGAACCTGGATGATGGCCACCTCTCGATCGAGGGTGGGGTGATCGATCCAGTGGTACAGGCACCGGCGCTTCAGCGCGTCGTGCAGCTCCCGGGTCCGATTCGACGTGATGATGACCGCCGGCGGCCGAGGCGCCGCGATGCGGCCAACCTCGGGGATGGTCACCGCGAACTCGGACAGGACCTCCAGGAGGAACGCCTCGAACTCGTCGTCCGCCCTATCCAATTCGTCGACCAGGAGGACCGCGGACGGCCCGGCCTTGATGGCGGCCAGCAACGGCCGCTCGACCAGGAAATCCGCGCCGAACAGGTCCTGCACGTGGTGGGCGGCCTGGGCGGCGTCACCGGCCTGCATCGCTCGAACGGCGATCAGCTGCCGCGAGTAGTTCCACTCGTACAACGCCTGGCTGGCGTCGATCCCCTCGTAACACTGCAGCCGGATCAGCCTGCGACCCAACACGTCTGCCAGGGCCTTCGCCACCTCGGTCTTGCCCACCCCGGCCTCGCCCTCAAGCAGCAAGGGCTTGTCCAGCGACAGGGCCAGGTAGATGGCGGTGGCGAGGCCGCGATCGGCCAGGTAGGAGTCGCGCCGAAGAGCCTCGACCACCTCGTCCACGGACGCGAAGGGCGCGGCGTCGCTCATGGCGTCCATCTTAGGGTGCCCCCGATCAGCCGAATCGACTCGGGGAGAACGGCTCGGGATCGAACGGCTGTGCTTCCTCGAGAACCGCGGATGCGATCAGGCGAGCGGTCCCACCTCCCAGGATCACACCTTGCCCGCCGTGGCCGGTGGCGACCCAGAGTCCCTCCCGCAGCCTGCCGACGATGGGCCGCCCGTCGGGTGTCATGGGCCGGATGCCCCACCACGCCGAGACCACCGACGCGTCGGCCAGCGAGGGCACCAACCGGATGGCCTCGCGAAGGATGCGTTGCGGGACGGCTGGGTCTTCGGGTTCGCTGGTCACGGCCGGCTGCCGGGACCCACCGACCAGCAGCGATCCATCCGCGTTGGGCTGGAGGAGCGTTCCGAGGTCCGGCTCCGGATAGGCCGCCGCGACCTCGCCGGCCGAACGCGGCGACAGGCCGGACTCCTCGCCCAGGACGTGCCAACCCGCCTGGTTCACCAGCCGGGACAGGACCGGGGGAGACGGCGTAACGTGCACCAGCCACCCACGTGCGCCCATCACGGGAAGGTTGATCCCGAGCGGTCGCAGCAGAGCGCCCGACCACGGACCCGCCGCCACGACCACGGCGTCCGCCGGAATCAGACCCTCGTCGGTGACGACGCCACGAACCCGGCCGTCCTGCTCGAGCAGCGAGCGCGCGGTGATGTAGCGGCCGACGTCCGCGCCCTGGCGGCCCGCCAGCAGACCCAGCGACACCGTGAGGGCGGCGGGATCCAGCCGGCGTCCGTCCTCCAGCAGCCATCCGGCGGCCAGGTCGGACGCGAGCGACGGCTCCAGCTGCCGTATGCCGTTCGCATCGAGCTGCTGAATGGGGACACCACAGGCTTCCGCGGACGCGGCTTCGGCCCGCGCGGCGGGAACCTCCTCGTCCGTGGCCGCCACCACCACGAACCCGATGGGCGACGGATCGAGATGGAAGGGGACCGGTGCGTCGTCCTGCACCATCTCGTACAGCTCCGCGCTGGCCGTCGCCATCGGAACAAGGGAGGGATCGAGCGGCGACAGCAGCAAGCCGTGATTCCGACCCGATGCGCCCGCCGCCAGCTCGGACCGTTCCAGCAGGATCACGCGCGCCCCACGCCGGGCCAGCTCCAGGGCGCAGGCGCACCCGATGATCCCCCCTCCGACCACGACGACGTTCGGCACGGACTACAGGCTAGCCAAGCCGGGGAATCCCGGCGAGATCAGGTGAGGAGGCGGTCGAGCAGATAGACGAAGACCGTCCCGCCAACGCCGGCCGCCAGCATGATCGCGCCGCGCGTCCTGAGCATCTCCATCCGGATGATGCGTCGTTCCGTGTCGGTGGGCTGGAACGCCCAGGCCGCGTCGAGCCGGAGCGGGGCGGGGGCCGGAGTCGGAGCCAGCCACAACGACGGCGCGGTAGGTTGAGGGTGCGCGGTCGGCGGAACGTCCACCAGGCTGGCTACCGGGGGTTCCGGGATCGATGGCGGCGTGACCGCTTGGGTCGCCGGCGGCCGGACGACGACCGGCTCGGACGGGACGACGATCCCTCCGGCGGCTGGTTGGACCCCCGGCTCGATGACGAGGAGCGGCCACGGCGCATTCCCCGGAACATCCTCGACCCAGGATCGGAGCTCCGGCTCCGGGACGTCGAAGAGCTTCGCCACATTCTCCAGAGCGATCCAGCGGTTCAGGACCTCGGAGCTCGTGGGCGACGCGACCGCTGGCTGGACCGGCCGCGAGACGTCCACCACCGTGGTCCACCCCGTCACGTCGAGCACCGGCGACCCGCAGACGTTACAGACGGGCCCCGGCTCCGAGTACAGCCCGCACCAGGCGCAGGCCATGAGCGTGCGCGAGGAGTTCATCGACATGGTTCTCCCACCATTGAAGGGTCGGCCTGCCACTGGCCCAGTTGTATGCGTCCATCGGCCAGAACACTGTCCTGCTTGGGTGATCGCCATCCCGACCGGATGGATTGGGCCGCCCTCGCCCATCACGGGGAGCGGTCCCCAGAGCTTGGGCCGTCTTTTCGATAGACCATGAACTGCTCGCCATCAACAACCGACGTTCCGACGTTGAAGAAGCCGAGGCGGAGGAGGGCGCGCCCCGTTCCTCGGGTGGGAGGAAGAAGGGCGAGGACGTGCGTCAAGTGAAGCTCAGTGAACGCGTACGTGAGGCAGCGCTCGAGGATCGCTCGTCCGTAACCCCAGAAATCTGGCTTGAGCACGAGGGCGATCTCGACCTCGTCATTCCACGGTTGCAAACCGCCCCACCCTGCAAATGCGCCACCGATGCGAATGCCCCACGGCCCGAACCCGAGGTCAGCCCAGATCGCTTCCTTGGCACGCACCCATTCCCGGATCCATTCGTCGGACACAGCGCCTTGGGAGAGCGGCATATGTCGGCGCACGCGTGGGTCGTCGACGAGCTGGGAGAGGCTGGCCGTGTCGATCTGAGTTAGGCGAACGAACTCGATCGGTTCCGTGTCATTCATATGGCGACCCAGAGGGGGACCCTACCGGCGATCCCGGCC
>JBIOYQ010000034.1:0-5323 GCA_044870295.1 Actinomycetota bacterium | reverse complement strand
AGCTTCCAGCCGGCGAACCACGCCACCACCGCGAGGGCCACGATGGCCAGCCACACCAGGAGCAGACGGACGAGGAAGCTCTGCCGCCATCGATTCGAGTCGGTCCAGGACCTGCTGTTGGTCAAGGCGGCCGCCCCTGCCGCGGCGGCCGGCACGGCCACCGGCAGCCCCAGCCGCGGCCAGTGCGATCGGAACTTCTCCTTCAGGTCGGCCACGGACGTCCGGTACGCGTCGGGCCGCGTTCGAACCGCAGCCAGCATCGTGGCCGTCCACAGCCCCACGGCGCCCACCAGCACGATCCCCAATCGGACCGGGACGGCTCCGGCGACCCCCCGTCCGGACCTTCGTCGCGCCCAGAGCTCGGGCAGGTACACGATGGCCACGCCGGCGAGGACGGCGGCGATGACCACACCCGTCGAGAGGTGCACCATCGCCGCGAGCGCGACCAGGGCCGCGGCCGTTCCGTACCCCTTTCCTCCTTCCGCGACGGACGCCACGGCGAGCAGGCCGGCCAGCGCGACGGCCAGGGCCAGCATGGTGTCGGCGTACCCCTCGGGGTCGGCCATGGCCACGACGATCGGCGATACACCCACGACCACTGCGACGGCGACGAATCGAGGTGTGTCGAGCCGCATCGACCACGCTACCAAGGCTGCACCGGCGAGGGCGATGGCGGCCGCGGCCACCGGCGGGAGGATCGCCGCCAGCTGATACCGGGACACCGGAAGCAGGGCGGACAGCAGCAACGAGACGAGCGGATAGCCCACGCGGCTGGGGATGGCAGCCTGAACCGGTGCGCAACGGCGAAGCTCGGCCAGTCCGCCCGCGGCGACGCACGTGGTTCGCCACAGGTACCTCGCCGTGTCGTAGCCGAGCGGCTGGTCGTAGCCGCGCACGGCGTACACGGACAGGTAGAACGCCAGCACACCGACGGCGACCGCCACACAGACGATGGCGGCCATGGCCCATGGGAACCTGTTCGCCCGTTGCTTCACGGGCGCTCGACCCTCACTGCTCGAGGGTGGCCGCGTGGTCGGGGACGTACGTGTAGATGTCCCGAGAAGGCCGGACGTACCCCTCGTCCCGCTGACGCGGCGGGATCTTGATCTTGTCGAGCTTCCGGGCCCGGTACGGGATCTCGCTGATCAGGTGGGCCATGCAATTGATCCGAGCCCGGCGCTTGTCGTCCGACGGAACGACGAACCACGGTGATTCCGGAATGTCGGTGTGGACGAACATCTCGTCCTTCGCCCTCGAGTAGTCGACCCACTTCGTTCGGGAGTACAGGTCCGTCGACGAGAGCTTCCACCGGCGCATGGGATCGTCGATCCTCGACTCGAACCTTCGGGCTTGCTCCTCGTCGCTGACCGAGAACCAGTACTTGATCAAGTGGATGCCGTCGCCGACCAGCAGCCGCTCGAAGATCGGGCACTGCTGGAGGAAACGGCGGTGTTCTTCGGGCGTGCAGAAGCCCAACACCGTCTCGATCCCGGCGCGGTTGTACCAGCTCCGGTCGAACAAAGCGATCTCTCCCGCGGCCGGAAGCTGCTCGATGTACCGCTGGAAGTACCACTGGGTCCGCTCGCGCTCGGTCGGAACCGGGAGGGCCACGATGCGAGCGATCCGAGGATTCAGGAATTCCGTGATGCGCTTGATGGTGCCGCCCTTGCCGGCGGCGTCCCTGCCCTCGAACAGGACCACGACCCGGCTACCGGAGTCCCTCACCCACTCGGCCAGCTTCACCATCTCCTCCTGCAGGCGGAGAAGCTCGCGTTCGTAGGCCTTCTTGGGGATCCGCTCGGCCACGTCCAAGATGATGACGGAACCGCCGGCCGGGAACCAACACACGAGAGCCAGGGGTTTCCCCTGTTGACCTCCACGGTGGCCCGAACCTAGGCTCCGTGGCTACCTGCGGAGGTTCCGACATGACCCGACGCGCTCGTTTCTCGTGCTCACGTCCACTCATCGCGCTGGTATCAACCGCTCTGCTCGCATTGCTTGTGTCCTGGCCTGCTTACGGGCAGAGCAACCAACGCGTTCCCGGGGCCGGCGGGGACCGGCTGTGGCTGGCCCGGTACAGCGGGCCGGGAACGGGGGCCGATGTCGCGAACGATCTGGCGCTGAGCCCCGACGGCTCGATGGTCTTCGTGACCGGCAGCAGCGCCGGTCCCTCCTCAGACCTCGACTACGCGACCATCGCGTACGACGCGGCGACCGGCGATCGTGTGTGGGGCTCCCGATACAACGGTCCGGGAGACGGGACCGACGTGGCGAACGTCATCGACGTGAGCCCGGACGGATCGCTCCTCTTCGTGACCGGATACAGCACCGGCGTCGGCACCTCCTATGACTTCGCCACGCTCGCCTACGATGCCGGGACCGGTGCCCGACTTTGGACCGCTCGATGGGATCACGGGGGCGGCACCGATATCGCTGATGCGCTGGCGGTGAGCCCCGACGGCTCCGCGGTCTTCGTCACCGGGGAGAGCAACTTCTCCTTCAACACGATCGCCTACGCCGCGGCCACCGGCGCGCGCTTGTGGGACGCCCACTACCACGGTCCAGGGAATGGCCAGGTCGACGTCCCCTACGCGATCGGGGTGAGCCCGGACGGCTCGACGGTCTTCGTGACGGGCGAGAGCACGGAAGGCGGAGGCGCCACCTACTTCGACTGGGCGACGATCGCCTACGACACCTCCACGGGAACGAGGCAGTGGCTGCGTCGCTACGACAGCCACCAGACCGACGACCTGGCCTCCGATCTCGAGGTGAGCCCGGACGGCTCCACCGTCTACGTTGGCGGGTACAGCTCCGGTGGGTCGCTCTATTCGCCGGACTACCTGACCGTCGCCTACCAGCCGGCCACGGGCGCCGCTCTCTGGGGGCGGTTCTACGATGCGGCCCGGACCTACGACGTTCCCTCCGACCTGGCACTGACTCCCGACGGCTCGACCGTGTTCGTCACCGGGCGCAGCGGAGAGTATGGATTCGCCGACTACTCCACCATTGCCCTCCAGGCTGCCACGGGGAAGCCGTTGTGGAAAGCCATCTACGACGGGCCACAGGGCGACGAAGATATTGCGCTGGCCATGGGGGTGAGCCCGGACGGCTCGACCGTGTTCGTCACCGGCGAGAGCGGGCTGACGATCAGCCCGAACGACTATGCGACGTTGGCCTACGATACCCAGACGGGCGCCCAGCTGTGGCTGGATCGGTACGGCACGCCAGAAGGAAACGACATCGCCAGGGCGTTGGGGGTGAGCACGGACGGCACCACCATCTTCGTCACGGGGCAGGCCGGGACGGCCGCCGACTCCGACTTCGTGACGATCGCCTACGACGCGGGACCCTAAGCAGAAGGAGGTGCCCGGGGTGGGACTCGAACCCACATGGTCCCGAAGGACCGGCGCTTTTTAAGAGCGCCGCGTCTGGCCAGATTCCGCCACCCGGGCGACCCATAGGATAGCCACCCCCGCGAATGGAACTCCTCACCACCGACCTGCGTCGTTAGCTTGAACAGCGCTCGACGTAGGCAGGGGTACACTGCGCCCGAAAGGAGCCGCGATGGCGCGGGGGAAGGCGTGGGTTGCTCTGCTGGGGGCCATCTGGCTCCTCGTGACGGCCTGCGCGGGCATCGGTGCCGGAGCCAAACCCTCGCCCAGCCCGGATCCCCGGACCGCGATCGCGCTGTCCGTTCCCAATGAAGCCATCTATCTGATCGACCCGGTCTCGGGCGCTCAGGCGAAGCTGGTGGGCGGCCTGGGTGACTTCCAGGATGGGTACGCGGCCTGGTCTCCCGATCACACCCAGCTCGCGTACGGTCACCACGGGCTCCACATCCTGGACCTCACCACGGGGAGGACCCGGCTCCTGGTCGCCGGTGATGAGATGTCGATGCCGGCCTGGAGCCCGTCCGGGCAGGTCCTGGCGTACGGCAACGGATCCTCGCTGTGGATCACGCCGCTCAACGACGTCCGTCCGTTCCAGATCCACATCCCGGCCACCCTGGCGCCGATCGCCATGAGCTGGTCAGCCGAAGGGATCGCCTTCCAGGGCATCCACAGGGACTGCAACCGCTCCTACCTGTGCCCCACCACCGCCAACGCCGACATCTGGATGGTCCAGGCTGACGCGACCGGGCTCGAGCAGCTCACCCGCCTCCGCCGTGCCCTGGTTCCGAGGTGGTCACCGGACGGCCTCAGCATCCTGTTCGTACGCACGTTCCCGAACGACGCCCATGAGCTCTGGGTGGTGGACGCCAACGGTTCGCACCCGCGTGAGCTGGGAACCGCCCAGGACGTCCTCGCGGCGGACTGGTCACCCGATGGCAAGCAGATCGTGGTGGTTCGCCGAGGCCTCGAGGGCGCCACGATCCGTCTCTGGATCATCGATGCGAACGGGACGAGTGGTCATCCGATCGGCGGAATGGTCAGAGGGACCGAAGCGACCGTCGATTGGTGAGGAGGTTCAGGACTTCTCGACCGTCACCGAGACGATGGTCACCGGGTCGACCGGCGCCTCGCCGTTCACCTTCACCTCGTTGATCTTCATCACGACGTCCAGGCCCTTCGTCACCTTCCCGAAGATCGTGTAGTTCTTCGGGAGCTGGGCTCCCTGCTCTCCGGTCACCACGAACCACTGGCTGCCGTTCGTGTTGGGGCCGGAGTTCGCCATGGCAAGGGTGCCGACCTTGTACGTGAGCGAGTTGTCCAGCTCGTCGTTGAACGTGTACCCGGGGCCTCCCGATCCGTTCCCGGCGGGGTCACCGCCTTGGATCACGAAGTCCTTCACGATCCGATGGAAGGTGAGGCCGTCGTAGAAGTGCCGCTTGGCCAGATAGGCGAAGCTGTTGACCGTGCACGGCGCGTCCTTCGCGAACAGCTTCACGGTGAAGGTGCCCATGGAGGTCTTCACGGTGGCCGCGTAGTTCTTCTTCTCGTTGAGCGTGTACGCAGGCGGGGGTTGCTCACCCTTGTCCCCGGTCTGCTCTCCGGCCTTGGGCACGTAGGTGCAGCTGGTCCCCGGCGTGACCGAGGTGGACGGGGTGGGCGTGGGCGAAGCCGCGGCAGCCGGCTTCTTTCCCCCTTTCGCCAGCAGGAACAGCGCCGTCCCCATCCCGCCCAGGACGAGCGCGATCACCACACCGGTGGCCACCATCCGCCTTCGATGAGCATGCTGGCGTTCTCGCCGGCGTCGGTCGGCGAGCTTGGCCAGTTGGCGTTCTCGGGTACGTCTGCTGCTGGAGGGCATGGTTCGAGTGGATGAGACTACCGGCTGGCGGAGGCTTCGACCATGCGCCAGGCCAGCCCGTCCAGGATGTCGG
>JBIOYQ010000033.1:0-15456 GCA_044870295.1 Actinomycetota bacterium | reverse complement strand
GCCGTGGCTGGTTCACGGGGACCGCCCCTCCCGAACGAACACCAGGCCGTCCGCGTCCTGATGGACGAGGCGCCAGTCGGGGTCGGTGCCGATGACCGGGATGAGCGCGGCTTGCTGTCGCCGGCTGGCCACCACGACGTCGATGCCCCAGTCGTCCAGGATCGTTCTCCAGTCGGCCGCCGCGCTGGACACCCGGTCGTACCGGTCCCACACCGAGGGGTCGAACACCTCGATCCGGGAGTCCACAGCCACGGGGTTGCTTGGGAACCGGAACTCGAACCACGATCCCCAGATCTGCGGGTTGAACATCCGCTCACCCGGCCGTAGCACGGACGCCAGAGAGGTTGTGACGCCGGGTGGAGCGTGGTCCAAGAGGGACGTCGAGGCTCCCGGACCGGACGTCCGGAGCCACGGGAGCCCAAGGATCACCGTCAACGCGATGGCGCCGGCCATCGCCGTGTTGGCCGGGGACCGGTGGTCGGCGGAGAGCCAGCGCGGCAGCTCGTTGGGGAGGAGGCCCGCGAGGACGGGTGCCGAGATCAGCGCCCACCAGTAGACGCCTCGCACCGCGAAGAGCCCGATGGCGAAGAACACCCCCAGCGGCACCAGCGTGGTCCACGGGATCGGTCGCCGGCTCCGCACCAGAAGAAGGGCGACCGCCGCTGCGGACAGGAAGAAGGCCACCCCCGGGGCGGTACGCAGGCTCGGGGACCGCCACTCCACGATGGTGTCGGCGACCACATGGTTCGAGGGGATCCCCACCGCGTAGCTCCAGACGCGGAGGCCGAACGGATTCACCGTGGCGGCCGCCACCGAGGCGATGGCCACGATCGCGAGCCGCCGGACCACGGCGGGATCCTCACCGGCGTGTCTGGCCTCGAGCCACGCCAGACCCGTCACCAGCGGGGCCAGGAAGAAGCTCCCGTGCAGGTTGGCCCAGACGACCACCATGGCCGGGATCCACCACAGACGCTCGGGGTGACGGGCGCGGTCGAAGACGAGCCAGACCGTGGCGGCGAACAGCACCAGTCCGAACAGCTGCGGCCGCATGATCCCGCCGGGGAGCCACACGCCGAAGGACGCCATGGCCAGCAGCGCGGCCCACTTGGTCCGGGCGCCCCTGGCCCGGCAGGCCAGGAACACGAATCCCACCACGGCGCCGCCCAGCGCCGCCCGGGTCAGGATGAGCAGAGGCCATCCACCGACGCGGTGGAGCAGGGCGAAGAGCACCTCCGACCCCCACTGCTGGTTCAGCCAGGGCTGCCCCGCTGCCGTGAACGTGAGCACGTCGGCATCCTGCAGGCGATGGGAGCGCAGCATGAGCTCTCCCGTCCGGACCTGATAGGCGAGGTCGATCGTGGAGAGCTTCGGCAGGAGCAGGGCGAGGACGGGCAGGGCCACGGCCACCAGCACCCACAGCTCGGAGAGCGAGAGGTGCCTTCGCCGGACGGCGGCGGTCGCGACCGAGCGTTCCGTGCCGGCCTCAGAACGTCAGGCCGGCGAATGTCCTCGCCAGGCGGATGATCCCCGGCCCGAGCAGCACGATGAACATCGACGGGAGGATGCAGAAGATCATCGGGAACAGCAGCTTCACCGGGATCTTCTGGGCCTTCTCCTCCGCCCGTTGACGCCGCTTCATTCGGAGTTCCTTCGACTGGCTCCGAAGGACCTTGGCGATGCTGATGCCGAAGGTGTCGGCCTGAACCATGGCCAGGACGAACGCCCGCAGGTCGTCCACGTCGGTTCGGGCAGCCAGGTTCCGGAACGCCTCGGCCCGAGGCACACCGAGCTGGACCTCCTGCAGCATCCGCCCGATCTCGTCCGACAGCGGCCCGGGTACGTTGCGGCGAACGTGGGCCAGCGCTGCGTCGAGCCCCAGGCCAGCCTCCACCGCGATGGTCAGGAGGTCCATGGTGTCGGGCATGGCCCGCTGGATGGCTTCCTGACGGTTGATGGCCTTCTGCCCCAACCCGGCGCCGGGGATCAGGTAGCCGACCATCCCCCCGAACACCGGCGCCACCGTGAGCAGGAGCTTGTTCCCGCCCCCCAGCACGACCAACCCGTAGCAGAGGAGGGCGCCGCCCAGGCAGCCGAAGATCTTGAAGGCGGCGACCTTCTCGGCGTCCATCGTGGGAGGGCTGCCCGCCAGCACCAGCTTCCGGGCGATGCGCTCCCGCATGCCGATCGGAGTGACGCGCTTCGCCATCCGGCCGAGTCCGGTCACGAGGGGGATGAGGGCCCGCTCCAGGAAGGGCTCGGCCAGCTCCTTGGTCCGAGTGTCGACCTCGGTCACCTGCGAGCGCAGGATCTCCAACGTGCGCCGGCGCGTCGCCATGACCGTGTCGATCGCGACGCCGCCCATGACGATGGCGCCGAACGTTCCAGCAAGTGCGAGCAGGAACCAGAGGCTAGACATCGATCTTCACCAGCTTCCTGGACCACAGGGCGCCCGCGACCATCAGGACCCCCCCCACCACCAGGAAGATCAAGCCCGGGCGGGTGGTCCACAGCAGGCGCATGTAGGAACCGTTGATCCAGGTGAGATAGAGGGCCAGGAGGAACGGCATGATCATCAGGATCTTGACCGACAGCCGCCCTTCGGCGGAAAGGACCTGGACCTGCCGGCGGACGGCCTCGCGCTCCCGAACGGTCTGGGACAGCGTGTCGAGGATCTCGGCGAGGTTCCCACCGACCTCTCGCTGGACGTTCACCCCCATGATGGCCCACTTGAACTCCTCGGTGCCCACACGTTCGGCCAGGGCGTTGAGGGCCTCATCGAAGGGGCGGCCCAGCCGGATCTCGGTCACGACCCGGCCGAACTCCGCGCCACCAGGGTCTCCCACCTCCTTCGCCACCGCGTCGAGGGCCTGCTGGAAGCTGTGCCCGGCCCGCATCGAGCTGGCCAGGATCATGAGGACGTCTGGGAGCTGCGCCTGCAACTGGTCGATCCGCCGACCCATCTTGATCTGGACGAAGAGGAACGGCGCCACGGCGCCCATGGCGCCCACGATGAGGGCGAAGACGACGTTGCGGAAGAGCAGGCCACCGGCGGCCACCCCGAGGAGGCCAGTCACGATGGACGCCCCGACGACCTCACCGGGGGTCACGGGGAGCCCTGCCCGCTCCAGCTTCCTGTCGAGCGAGGTCTTGAACCCGCCGACCTCGGCGACGGCCGACCCGAGCTGCACCAGGGATCCAGGGACCCACGCCGCGGGGCTCTCGTCCTGCCTTCGGGCCTCTTCCTGCGCCCAGGTGGGCGCCGACATGCGAACCGCCAACGACCGGTCGCGACGGGCCCTGTGCCTGCCGCCGACGATCATGACGGCCAGCAGGAAGGCGGCCAGCAAGACCAGTCCCAACGTCAGCAGGAGTCCCCAGGTCCCGAACAGCAGCGGTCCGGAGCCTCCGGCCGTGTGCGGTGGGCCCGATCGCCGAGGCAGCAACACCACGGACTGGTCCTCGCCGGCCGGCGTGCGGACGCCGACGGTGACCTGCGCGCCCGCCGGTCCCGTCGTTCGATAGATCACCAGGTACTGGCGGCCGAGCTGCTTGGCCAGACCCTCGTACAACGCGGACAGGGCCGCCGTGTCGACCGGCTGGAACGAGCCCGACGTCCCTTCGGCCAGCCTGCCGAGCGCCGGGAAATCCGTCTGCGAGCCCTTGAGGCCCACCGCGAAGATGGCGGCCGGAACCTTGGCCGTCCTCGTGATGGCCTGCTCCAACGAGGTGAGGCTCCCCACGTCCGATCCGTCCGTGAGGAGTACCACGTTGTGCTGGGCGGGGCCGGAGAACATGGCGGCGGCGGCCACGAGGCCGTCGTACATGGCGGTCCCCCTCTGGGTATCGACCAGCGTGTCGAGGGCGGCCAGGACGACCGAGTGGTCCGTCGTGATCGGCGACACCACTCGAGGCTCGTCGGAGAACGTCAGGATGCCAACGCCGACGGGAGCGGGGAGGCTCTCCACGAAGACCCTGGCGGCGGCGACGGCCTGGCGGAGAGGCTCGCCGGCCACGCTGTCCGAGGTGTCGATGGCGAGCACCACGTCGATGCCCCGGCCCGTTTCCAGCAGGGGGCGGGCGGTGATCACGTCGACCGGCGATCCGTTCTCCGTGACCTGGATGTCATTGGGAGCGGTCTCCGTTTCCACCGACACTGTCACACCGACGCTCGGGTAGGCGCTGACGTCCACCTTCCGGATCTGGACCGAACCCTCATCGGGAGACGGCGACGCCGCGCGAGCCACCATGCCGCCCATCGAGAGGAGCAGCAGGGCCGCCCCGCCGACGAACCACCGGAGCCGCCTGCGGGTCATGTGGCCATCGCCCGTGCTACGGGGTTGAAGTGGTTCGCGTCGACCACGATGCCCCGATCCTTCAGCTTCTCCAGGAAGTGCGGCCGCAGTCCCGTGGGTCGCAGCTCTCCGAGGAACTTGCCCAGCTCGTCCACGCCGGCGCGGAAGTCGAAGAGGAACACGTCCTGCAGCGTGACCACGTCGCCCTCCATGCCGACGACCTCGGTGACGTGGGTGACCCGCCGGGTCCCGTCCTTCAGCCGGGCCTGGTGGATGATCACGTTGATGGCGGAAGAGATCTGCTCGCGGATGGCCCGCACACCCAGGTCCATGCCGGCCATGAGCGTCATGGTCTCCAACCGGGACAGAACGTCGCGAGGCGAGTTGGCGTGGATGGTGCTGATCGATCCGTCGTGGCCGGTGTTCATGGCCTGGAGCATGTCGAGGGCTTCTCCTCCACGGACCTCACCGACCACGATCCGGTCGGGGCGCATCCTGAGGGCGTTGCGGACCAGGTCGCGGATCGTGACCTCTCCCTTTCCCTCGATGTTCGGGGGACGAGCCTCCATCCGGACCACGTGGGGCTGTTGCAGCTTCAACTCGGCGGCATCCTCGATGGTCAGGATCCGCTCGTCCTCGGGAAGGAAGGAAGAGAGGACGTTGAGCGTCGTGGTCTTGCCGGCGCCGGTTCCTCCCGACACCAAGATGTTGATGCGGCCGGCCACGCAGGCGCGGAGGAACTCCATCGTGGCGGCGGACATCGTCCCGAACGCGACGAGGTCCTCCGCCCGGTACGGGTCGCTCGAGAACTTCCTGATGGTCAGGGCCGGTCCGTCCAGAGCCAGCGGCGGGATGATGGCGTTGACGCGCGACCCGTCCGGAAGCCTGGCGTCGACGTAGGGCGACGCCTCGTCGACCCGGCGTCCGATCCGCGCGACGATCTTGTCGATGGTCCGGCGGAGCTGCTCCTCGTTCAGGAACTTCGCGCCGGTCCAGTAGATCTTCCCGGCCCGCTCTACGTAGATGGTGGAGGCGTTGTTCACCATGATCTCGGTGACGCTCGGGTCCCGGACGTAGGGCTCCAGCGGCCCCAGCCCGAGGACGCTGTCGCCGATCTGCTGGATGACGAAGGCCTTCTCCTGGCTGGTGAGCGAGACCTCCTCCTCGTCCAGCAGCTCCCGCAGCCGGCGCTGGACCAGCACCTGGAGCTGGGCGTCCGACATGGTGGCGTCGTAGAGCTTCGGCCCCAGGCCCTCGACCAGGGCCACCTGGATCCGCGCCTGTACGTCGGCGATCCGATCCGTGCGTTCGCTCTTGGCCAGCCGCTCTGCCAGTGACACGTGATCTCCTCTCTCAGCCTCGCTGCTTGCCGAACACGCGGCGGCCCTTGGCCACGGATGGCGCTGGGACCAACCGCTTCGCGATCGCATGGATGCTCTTGGTGACGTCCGACCGGGGATCCGTGACCACCACCGGCTCGCCGCGGTTGAGCGAGAGGGGGACCAGGCGGGTCGACGGGATCTGCGCGTCGACCTTGATCTTCATGACGCGCTCGACGTCCAGGGGTGCCAGGCCCACTTTGCTGTCGGCCCGGTTCAACACCACCCGGAACCGATCACGAGGGAAGCCCAGCGAGAGCAGAGTCTGGAGCGCCATTGAGAGGTGCCGGACGCCGACGACGTCGAGGCCCGAGACCAAGAAGATCTCATCGGAGAGGTCGAAGGCGGCCAGCGCGGCGTCCGAGTAGTCGGCGGTGGCGTCCACCACGATGTAGTCGAAGGAGCGACGGAGGGCCTGGAGGACCTTGCCCATGGCCTCGCCGTTCACGCCGGTCGCGCTGGGGTCGGGAGGGGAACCGAATCCCCAGAGGTTGGGGAGCAGCGAGGTGCCGATCTCCTCCACCTGCCCTCGCCCGGCGTCGTCACCAAGCTGGATGAGGTCCTGGATCGGCCGGCTCGACTCCTTTCCGAAGTACGAGAAGACGTCGCCCAGATCCAGGTCCAGGTCGATGATGGCGGTGTCGCGCTTGGATTCCATGGCGATGGCCGTGGCCAGATTGACCGCCAGGAAGGTCTTGCCGGTCCCGCCCTTCGAGGAGAAGACCGAGTAGACGCGCCCACGCCGCTGTTCGGTTTCCGGCCTGGCCGTCCCGCCGACGGAGATGAGCTTCAGGGACCAGTCGATGGCCCGCTGGAGCGCATCCTCCAGGTCGGTCCCGCCTCGGGACAGGTCGACGACGTCACGGATGCCGGCGCGCATGGCGGCGGGCATCGTTCCGTTCAGGGCCCGATCCCGCACCAGGAGCACCGCCGTGGCCGGCGAGGCCCTGCCGAGGAACTCCGCCAACCCGAACGCATCGAGCTCCTTGACGGAGGGCGAGAGCACCACCACGTTGGGAGCGGACGCCCGGCCGTCCAACGCACCCTCGACGGCCGTCACCGTCGGCATCCACTCGACCGTCTCCGCGTCCCATTCGAGCGCCCTGGCCACCTGCTGACGGAAGGTCATGGGCGGACCGACGGTGACGACGCGGGCATCCGTCATCGCAGAGCCTCGACGACGCTGAGGGGCGGCACGGAGGTGCCGGACTCGCCGGGAGGCAGCAGGCCGACCCACAGCTTGCCCTGCTCCTTGGAGAAGACGACCAGCTGGGCGTCCTCTGGGGTCAACGCCAGCGTGAGCAGCACCGTGCCCTCGCTGCCGCCGCTCTGCACCGGCTTGACCGCCTTCAGGATCTGGACGTCGGGCACCAGGGTCACGGTGAAGTCGCCGATGGCAAACTTCTTCGTGCTGACGAGGCCCTTGCCCTCCAGGATCTGCTTCAGGGAGCCTCCGCCGCCGATGATCTGGACGTCGTCGAACGTGGCGTACAGGGTGATGTGGTCACCGACCTGGACGGCCCCGCCCACGGCCTGCGGCAGATCCAGCGGGATCGTCACGGCCTTGTGGCCGGCCGGGATGCCCAGGACCCCTCCCTGGACCTGGGTCGAGCTGCCCTGGAGCCGGGCGGTGGTGATCTGCTCCCCCTGCAGAATGGGGAAGGCCGTCGACTTGCCCTGCAGTTGCGACACGTCGGTCACGGAGCCGTTCACCACCGCGTCGGCCGGGATCCGCAAGGTGGTGAACGCCCCGGAGGAGATCAGGCTGTCGAGGCTGGTCTGAGCCGGGATGTCCTGCTTCGACACGATGACCGTGGCCATGTCGGTCACCGTGCCCTTGGCGTCCTCCTTGACTCCCTGCACGTACAGATACACGGCAATCGTGGCACCGATGGCCAGCAGGAAGGCCACCATGACCGTCAGTCCTCGGGTCCTCATGTCGTTCCTCTCCTCAGTTCGCTCGAGCTATCCGATGAGTTGCGTCGCGTACACGCCGAAGTTCTCGCACGAGTCGCAGATCTCTCCCGGGACGTGCGTGAACCCCATCCAGACGGCGTGGAGACACCACGCGTTCGAGTCCTTCGGTCCCAGGGCAAGGCATTGCGCCGGCCAGTTCACCTGCGGCTGGCCCCGGAGGACCTCCACAATCTTCATCTGGATGAAGCCGATGATGTCCCACATGTCCGGGCTGCAGTTGGGCGGGGGGCACAGCTGGCCGCCGTTCTTGATCTGGCCGTTCGGATCGTTGACCGGGAACAGCCGCGTCTTCCCGGCGAGCGCGGCGATGTCCCCAAAAACGGGGGTGTGCTGGCCGCTGACCAGGCAGACGTAGGTGTTCCCACTGGGATCCATGCTGAGCTGCCCGGACCCGTTGGCGATCAGGTCGCGGAGGGCGCTGTCACCCCAGGAGGGGCAGTTGTAGGTGGGACCCGGATTCACTTTGGGGGGAGGACAATGTGTGACGCTCACATTCCATCCGAACTGGCTCTGTCCGCAGTCCGGCTGGACGTTGAGCAGGGCCCACGACGCGTTGCCGTAGCCCGTGGCCCCACCCCCGTTGTTCACGTAGAAGTAGCAGTCCTGCCCAATGACGCCGCCCGGGATGTTGCAACTGCTCAGGCGACCCTCGCTCACCATCACCGGCAGGACTCCCCCAGCGCCACCGGCCGGTCCCCAGGCCGCGCTCGCCTTGGCGGCGACCTGGGCGTCACCGATGCCCAGCGCGGGGGCGAAGAAGTAGGGATGATCCTTGTAGTACTGGACCGTCACCGTCCCCGCACCACAGTCCACGACGTAGGAGCTGTTTCCCGTCCGCGTGTCCGGTTGGGCCGACGGGACGTTGGCGGTCGCCAGCGCGTCCGCCTTGCCCTGCGCGGGCGCGTCGTTCGATCCGCACTGGGCCTCGTTCAGCGCGTAGGCCTCGGCCGCCGCCAGTGAGGCCGCGTCGGCCGCGTTCACCATCGACCTTCGATCGAAGTACAGCGCGCCGAAGTCCACGGCCAGGGCGGTGACGCCCAACAGGACGAAGATCGTGACGGCGACGAAGGCGAGCGTGACGCCCCGCTCGTCGCGATGGAGACTCCAGATTCGATCCTTCATTCGCATCGGAACACCGCCTTCACGTTGCGAGTGAACGTGGCCGGGTTCAGGCCTGGGACGAACGGGATGTTGACCGTGATGTCCTGGTTCCAGCTGACCGTGACTTCCTGTCCGAGGGTCGCGGAGGAACAGACCTTGTCCGCGCTGGGCGACCCCGGCCCGATCGGGTACCCGACCGCCGCGTCGGTGACCCGCTGCGCGATGAGCGTGTTGGTACAGGACGGATTGGGGTAGCACCTCACAGCGGCGAACCGCGCCCCCTCCCGCGCCGCGCCTGTGTAGACGTTCACCTTGCTGTACGCGATGCCGAACTCGATCAAGCCGAACACGAGGGTCAGCAGCAGCACGCTGATGATCGCGAACTCCACTGCGGCCGCCCCTTCCTCCTGGCTCCAGCGGTTCCCAGTTGTCAATGGAACCTTCCTCGTCGACTTGTCCGTAGGTCTGCTATGCATCGCCGGCCCCTCGCTCCCCGGCGGACTCGGAGAGCGAGCGGCCGGCGAGGCCGCTCTGGATCAGTGCGCGACTACGGTGCGGAGACTCCGCTGCCGGCCTCGCTGAACTTCGCGTTGATGGCCGAAGCCAGGAAGATCATGCCGCCGGTAATGGCCAGCGCGATCAGGACCAGCAGGAAGACGTACTCCGTCGCCACCGCCCCGTCCTCGTTCTCGAAACGACCACGGAACAGCGCCCACGACGTCTGCATCCTGGTGAACAGTCCCAGAAGCACCCCCTTCACCTCCTTTCGTTCCAACCGAAAGGGGAAGCTGGTCCCCTCGCGTCGATAAGAGAGTGCGAACGGGGGAGACGGTACGGCCGGGGGGTCCTGCCCACCATGCCGAGTTCCCCCGAGATTCCGTACGTAGTTCTACGTACGACCCCTCCGTTCCCAGTTCAGGGGGCGTTCGGGTCACCAACTCCTGCTCGGAGTGGACGGCGGCCGGCCGTACGATGTCGCGGTGAGATCCACCTTGGAACGCCAACCGGCGGAGCGGTCGGCTGGTCCCCAGCTGGCGATCTCACTCCCCCAACTGTGGGCCGTCGTCGCCGTGGTGCTCCCGGTCATCGCGCTGCACGGAGCGCTGGGAACCATCGACCTCGCCTACCACGTCCGCGCCGGCGACTCGATCCTCCACACCCACTTGCTGCCGGCTCGAGACACGTACACGTTCACCGTCCCCGGCGCTGCGTGGCTGGACCAGCAATGGGGGGCGCAAGTGGTGTTCGCAATGGTCTACAGGGCGCTCGGCTGGCCGGGGCTCTCCCTGCTGCAGATCCTGCTGGGCGCCCTCACGGTCTTGTTCGTCTATCTGGCCTGCCGCAACGCGGGCACTCCCCCTCGCGTCGCGGCGGCCCTCACCCTGGCCGCGTTCGCCATAGCGTGGACGAGCCTCACGCTTCGGCCCCAGCTGCTCGCCGCCGTGCTGTTCGCGATCAGCCTGTGGCTGATCGCCGGCCGCCGAGCGCACCCCGAGCGACTGTGGTGGATGCCCCTGGTGGTCGCGGTATGGGCGAACGTCCACGGGAGCTTCGTGCTGGGCCCCGTTCTCCTGGGGCTGGCCGCCCTTCAGGACCGGTACGAACGCTCACCCGCCACTCGGCGGGTGCTCTGGGTCACGGGCGTCAGCCTGGTTGCCACGCTCCTGAACCCCTTCGGCCCTCGAGTGTGGAGCTACGCGTACGGGATCGCCCGCAATCCGCTCATCTCCAAGCTGGTCATCGAGTGGCAACCGCCCAGCATTCGGCACATCGACGACGCGCTGTTCTTCATCTCGGTGGCGGCGGTGGTCTATCTCCTCGCCCGTCGTGGGCGCCCCACTCCCTGGCCGGCGCTGGCATGGCTGGGGGTGTTCTTCGTGCTGGCGCTGACCGCGACCCGGAACACGATGTGGTGGGGGCTGGCCGCCGCCCCGATCCTGGCGGGTCTGCTCGCGGGGCAGGAGCGCACGCCGCGCCCGGAGCTCCCCGCCTCGCCCGTGAACTCGGCCATCGCCGTGTGTCTGGTCCTGCTCGTCGGGATCTTCTTCACGTTCTCGATCGAGGGCGGCTCGATGCGTTCGCCTGGGACGCGGGTGGCCGACGCCCCGGTGGCCTTGACCGCACGGTTGCATCAAGTGGCCGAGCCGGGCGATCGCATCTTCAACTTCCAGCGATGGGGCTCGTGGTTCGAGCTCTCCCTCCCTGATGATCCCGTCTTCGTCGACTCACGCATCGAGCTGTTCCCCGCGGCCGTCAGGAACGACTACCTCGCGGTCTCCAACGCGAAGGCGGGGTGGAACCGGATCCTCGATCGATGGCGCATCGCGGTGGTGGCGGTGAACCCGGATCAGCAGGACGCGCTGGTCCGGCTGATGAAGCAGGATCCGGCCTGGCGCCTGGACTACCAGGACGACGAAGGGGTCATCTTCGTCCGATCATGACGGCCTCCCGGCGCGGGTTGTCACCGTCGGACCGGCGCCACCGCCATCGAGCGATCGCCAGGCCCGCCACCGTCACCACGACGAACGCCACCGGCGCTCCGATGCTCCCGAGCCGCAAGCCGACCCGGTCCACGACGAAGGCGGCTAGGATCAACGCCCCGATGCCGAAGGCCGGGGCCACACCGATGAGATCGCCGCCCGAAGCTCCTCGGCCGAGGAGGGCGCGAGCCCAGCCCAAGCCGGCCAGCGCGAGCGCGCAGAAGAGCACGAGTCCCCACCCCAGGGCGGCGGGCAGCGCCGGGACCGCGGAGGGCACGGTCTCGAGGGGGAGCGCCGACGGAGGGGCCGGGCCACGGAGGAGCATGACCCCGGGCGCGATCTCCCGCCCGCCCAGCGTCCCGGCAAGACGGAACTGATCGGGAGCCAGGCTTCGAAGGACCAGCACGGGCGCGTCACCCGCCAACGCCCGGCGGGCGGCGTCCCAGTACGGCCTGGTGACGTCATCGGACCAGGGATCGGGGGGAGGCGTCCGCCGACCCGCCATCGCATCCACCGGATCCCCGACGAAGAAGTACGCGCGTTCCTGGTGGGCCGGGGAGAGCCCGATCCGGATGGTGCGTTCCTCCGCGGCGACGGCTTGCGCGAACTCCGGCGTGTATCGAAGCAGGAAGACCGCGGACCGATCGTCTCCCAATGCCTCCAGGTACCGATCCGCCGCTCCGGCCTCAGCCAGCGCGTCGGAACGCAGCCAGGTCGCGTAGGGGTACCACCGGATCAGGCCGGGGACGGCCAGGATCGCCACGGCGGCCGCGACAACGGCGGCGCCGACCGCCGCGCTAACCCGCGTCCCCACTCGCCACCGGAGGCGGGCCCCCACCTTCCGGCCGGCACTCGCCACGGCCGCCCCCACCGCTATCCCAGCCGGGAACGCCAGCAGGAGGTCGAGGAATCGGGACGGCGGCGCTGCCAGCGTGACGAGGGCCGCCAGGGCGCCCACCGCCATGAGCAGTCCCCACGACGTGAGGAAACGGCGCGACGCCAGCCGAATCGGCGAGCGTTCGAGGCGCAGGGCGGGGAGGCAGGCGTCCATCACCGCCACGGCGAACACCCCTCCGGCGGCAGGAACGAGGAGCGTCAGATGGCGAAGGAACTTGTGCAGCCATTGCGTGGAGTCCTGGGCCAGCTCGATCGTGACCAGGGGGGCGGGGAGGACCCACAGCACCAACGCCAGGGTGAGGAGGGTGGCCACGCCGGCCGCGAGGAGCCCGCGACCCGGCACGGTGCGGACGACGGAGCCGAGCGCCACCCCGTGGCGGCGGGAGTCTCGTAGCCACAGCACGACGGCGGCCACCACGACCCCGTCCACCATCGCAAACAGGAAATCCCAGTGGGCCAGCCCGGCCGCCAGGAGCACCCCGACGGCTCCCCACCAGGACCAGCGCTCGGGCCCGTGCGCCAGGAGCAACAACGCGGCGATCGCCAGGATGGCCGTGAGCAATGCGGCGAGGTTCTCGCCGGCCAGGTCTGTCGAACCGAGCACCGCCGCGGTCGTCACGACGACGACCGCCCAGGTCGCCCGGTCCACGCCCAGGCCGAGCCGGGCGAACCCACCGACGGCCAGCGACATGACCGCCACCAGCACCAGCGGCAGGATGGTCGTGGTCTCCAGCGGGGCGTGGCCGGTCATGGTCCCCAGGACCAGCGAGAGCAGCGGATACCCCGGCTTGAACGCCTCGGCCCCCTGTCCAAGGCCGTCCGCACCGATGGCCTGCGCATGCATGACGTACCACGGAGGGTCGAACCCGATCGGCACGCTGAGGTTCCGGATCGCGTACGGGAGGAAGTACAGGAGGAAGATGCCGGCGGCCAGAACGAGCGTCAGGGTCGCAGAGAGGATCGGAAGGGGGCGGGCGCGGCTCGAGCGAGACGCGCCCCCAAGTGCCTGGGACACATCGAGCTTCAAGGGACGTCCCGCCTCAGCGGCGAGGGCCGGAAGCCAGCACCCCGAACTCGGTGGCGGCGGCCAAGGCGGCGACCCGTCCGGTCGCTCCCAACTTGCGGTAGATCCGTCCGAGATGGGTGGTCACGGTCCGCTCCCTGACGCCCAGACGATGCCCGATCTGACGGGCGGTGAGGCCCTCCGCCGCCACCACCAGGACCTCTGTCTCTCGCGGGGTGAGCACCGGTTCCTTGGTGGCCGTTCGCTCCACGTTGTCGGCGATCGTGGCCACCCAGGTCTCCGGCACGCCCTCCAGGACCACCTCACGCCGCGCGGCCCGGCGCACCGACTCGACGAACACGCTGGAGTCCACGTCCTTGCTGACGAAGCCGTCCGCCCCGGTGAACAGGGCTTGTGAGATCGCCAAGTCGTCGGGGTGCGCCGCCGAGGCCAGGATGGGGATCGACGGGAACTGCTCGCGGACCGACCGGATCAGCCACTCGGATCCCCGTTCGCCGGGCAGGCCCAACCCGACCACCAGCACGAGGTCTCGGCGGGCCCGGAGAGAGCGCAGCGCCTCCAGGCAGGAATCCGCGGTGCCCTCCGACACCACCACCTCCATGTCCGCTTGGGCCGAAAGCAACGAGGAGATCCCGGCCCTGAGGACGGCCGGGTAGTCGGCAACGACGACGCGCACCGCCGGACTGCCGTGGGAGGCTGAGCTGACGCCGTGCTGGTCATGCGTGTCCATGAGCGGGGAGCCACGGTACGAGGAGAGCATGTGCTCCGCCATACCCAATTGGGTCTAGTGCTGTCGACCGAGAAGCGCCGGCTCGCCATCGGCCGTTTCCGCCGGCACGAGGTCCACCAGGTTCATCTGGGCGGCGCGCTGTATCGCCTGCAGCCTGGTGCGAACCTGCAGCTTCCGATAGAGGCTCAGCGTGTGTCCCTCCACGGTTCGCACGGAGAGACCGAGCTGCCTCGCCATCTGACGCGCGCCGAGGCCCCGGGCGATGAGATCGAGGATCTCCCGCTGCCGCCGGGTCAGCCGAGCCGCCACACCCGCAGACTCCCGAGCCCGGCGGACGAGATGGCCGAGCTCCGCCCGCACAGCGCGCTGGTGGGCCACGCTGAACACGGCGGTTCCTTGGGCAACGGCCTCGGCGGCGGCGGCGATCTCATCGACGGAGCCGGTCTTCCCCAGGAAGCCGGACGCCCCGCGGCGGACGCTCTCGAACACGGCGGAGTGGTCGTCGCGCCCGGAGATGACCAGGAACCGGGTTGACGGCAGGGCGCGCCGCGCCCGTGCCAGAACCTCCAGCCCGTCGAGTCCCGGCAGGCCCAGATCGAGCACGACCACGTCCGGACGAAGCTCCAGGCAGCGCTCCAGGCCCTCGAGCCCGTCCGCGGCCTGGCCGACCACCCGGAGCGAGGGCCGCCGGGCACACGCCATCGCGATGATCTGCCTGACCATCGGATGGTCGTCGACGATCACGACCCTGGCGTGCGCGCCTCCCGCGCCCGGCTCCTCGTGTGTCACTTGACCCCGAAGTCGAACAGGATGTCGGTCCCGTCCAGCAGATGGATGGCGTAGTAGTAGTGGACCCCGGCGACCAGGTTCTTCGTGTTGAGGTTGAAGATCCACTGCTTGTCGGTGGCGTCCCAGCGGAAGTCGACGTCCGGCGTCGTGGAGACGACGGCCTCGTCCACGGCCCCCACGTTGCCGGCGACGCTGATGACGACCGGAGCCCGGTGCCCATCGCCGCCCACCGCCACGACGGGCCCGTTCGCGCCGATGGAGACGCCGTTCGCGTCGCACACACGGAACTTGACCGGCACCGTGCTGTTCTTCTTGAACACGCTGGTGTGATCGGCGTTCACAGGCTGGAGCACCGTGTGTCCGGCCTGTCCCGTGCAGGATCCCGCCGCGTAGACCACGGTGTAGGTCCGCGACTGTGGTGTAGCCGCGTTCCCGACGTTGTCCGTGGCGTTCACCGTGAAGGTCTTGCCGCCGACGGTCGTCGTGTCGATGTTCGCCCCGTTGGCCACTGTCCCCACGCAGGCGCCGACACCGGACCCGCCGTCCGAGCACGCGAAGCCGGCGGCGACCGCCTGGTTCAGCGTGTACGGGCCGGAGCTCGGGGTGGTGATGGTGATGGACGGCGCCTTGCGGTCGATCTGGTTGCCCCCGATGTCGGCAGGGGAAGCGGCACAGTTACCCACGGCGTCACAGGCCTGGGCCCCACCGGCGGAGGCCTGAGCGTTGGCGGTCTCGGTCCCGGCGGCCACGGAGGTGCTCAAGGACACATCCTGGGCAGCCGGACCCG